>CAMOKH010000109.1 GCA_946617675.1 uncultured Prevotellaceae bacterium
CGATGTTCCCACGGCCTGGGACAAACGTCCCACGCCGTGGGACAATTATTCACCGCCCATGAATGTCGGCCGCGGCGGCCGGGTGCAGGTTCGGGTGGCGGTTGGTTGGCGGCAGTCAGGGGTTGGCGGCGGCGTAACAGACTGACAGTGAGGACGTGGTGCGGGAAGTGTGAGAAGTGCGGGGTATTACCTGCGATTAGCAACTATAGCATAAAAATTTCCTTTGTGACGTAAAAAATTCTATAGTTATGTAACAATTCGTTATGCAGAAAAACTCCTTTTGTAGCCTCTACCATTACAACCCGACTTTGTACTTGTCTGGTATCTCTTCAAGGCGTTTCGGACGAATCTGGTTCAGACCTTTCACTACACTGTGCGACGGCACATCCTTGGTAACAATGGCACAGGCTCCGATAATGACATCATCGCCTATCGTAACGGGGCCAATGACTGTTGCCTTTGAACACAGCATACAATCATTTCCTATCTTCGGATGACGGCGTACATGATTGAGTATCAAATCTCTGTCATTTTTAACGGCAGCCATGGCGACAAAGAAAGGATATACTTTGCAGTTGTCACCTATTTCCGCTGTAGGCCCAATCCTGATGCCCATCGGATGACGAATCTGGAAGTTTTCACCAATTTTAGCCCGTCGAGAAATTTTTAACTGGTATTTTTCCTGCAATATATTTTCCAGCCTCAACGCCCGCTTGCAATTGATGTAGCCTCCTTTTTCATACAGGCGGCGCATCTTCCAGAATTTGCGCTCCACCTTCCTGTCGTAATTACTGATACACAAAAGATCAGTCAGCCAAAGTTTGATGTCTTTCAGAATACTCATCACAATTTCTTTTTACCTTTATTCTTTTTACCTTTTATCTTCTTGATTAATGGTTTTACCGCCACACAGAAATATTGGTAAGCCTCTGGACGAACAAGTACTGACCATGCTGCATAAAACACTATGAATACGCCCAGTTTCAGCAATCCGTCCATATAAAGTGATAGGGAGCAGAATGCTCCGACAGCGTATGTCATGGCAGCGGCAACAAGCGAGGCCAGTAGCACCGGCATGATGTCAAGGAGCTGGCGCAGCCAACTATAACCTATATATTTAGATACTAACCAGATATTTATATAATAAGAAAACCACGTGTTGAGCACCATGCCCACAAGCAGTCCTCTCATGCCATCCAACAACAAACCCGCGACGACAAGGACAATACCAATGACTCGCTTGACAAACGTCCAAACAAACATCGTACGACTCTTGCCAATGGCAGCTACCGACTGGTAGTTCACCGACTGCAAACTATATGCCAGTCCAGCAACGCACAACACCTGAAAATAAGGCACACTGTCGGCCCATCGTTCGGAGTAGAGGAAGATAAACAGCGGTTTGGCACAAAGCAGCAAGATGAACATTAGGGGAAAAGTAACGTAGGATAAAGTCAATGTTATCTTCTTAATCATGTCGCCAAGTGCAGTCTTGTTGTCCTGCATTTCGGCATAGAGGGGATATGTAACCTGCGACATTATTTTCGAAATACTGGTCGAAGCCAGCCGTTCTGTGGAGTTCGCCTTGGAATAATACCCCATCGTGGAGGCACTGTAAAACCGACCTATCAGTAGCCCCTGTATCTGATGCCCAAACTGATTCAGCAAGTTTGTGAGGAACATGTAGAAGCCGAAACTGAACAATTCGCGGAACGACTGCCAGGAGAACACCCACTGCGGACGCCAGCGCACGCAAAACCAGAACACCAGGGCAGGAATTAGGGCCGTAAGGATGTACTGCGCCACCAAAGCCCACACGCCATAGCCGTGATAGGCCATGATGATGGTTACACTGAGTGCGATGAGTGATGTCATGATGGTGACGACGGAGAGCAGTTTGAAATTCAATTTCTTACGCAACTGGTTCTGCTGCACAATGTTGAATGCATAGATAAATAGGATGATTCCCTGCACCCGCAGCACATCACTAAGCAGGGGGATACCATAGAACCGCGCAATGGCTGGTGCCGACAGGTAGAGCACTGCATAGAGCACCGCCGATAAGCCCAAATTCCAGAAAAAGACAGTAGAATAGTCGGTCTGTGTCGGCTGTTTCTTCTGTATCAGTGCCGAACCGAAGCCGCCGTCAATGAACGACTCCGCCAAAAGCATGAAAATCATCAGCATGCCGATGCAGCCATAGTCGTAAGGGGTGAGCAGGCGCGCAAGAATGATGCCCGACACGAACTGTATCAGCATCGTCGAGTATCGCTGCAATGCCGTCCACGCCACGCCCTTGACCGCTTTCTGTTTGAGACTTTTCTCAGACATATAATTTTGATTCATTAAATCCTCTACAACATATTACTAATGGCCCGACCCGGCCGCATAGCGGTCATCTAAATCGGCAGCACCCCCCTCCTCTTATGCCCCCCTCTATATATAGAGAGGGGGGCTATAAAGAGGGGGGATACTGCTTACGATTTACCACGAACCGCTATCCGGTTCGTTTGGAGGCGCTATCCGCTTCGTTTGGAGGCGCCATTCACCCCGTTTGGAGGCGCCATCCGACTCGTTTGGAGGCGCCATCCATTAACCAACGGTGTAGACGTAGATGACGGCGGCGACCATAATGATTGCCATGATACAGAGAAACACCTTGAGCCATTTTTCAAGTTTGCGACGTAGGGCAATGGCATTCAGGCTACGTTCCTTGAAACGGGTCGCGCCGTCCTTATGGCGATGATGATGTCTTGACATTATTAGGAGATACTGGCTATTTCAGAATTGTATATAGCAGGGTAGCGATAGAGACGAGGACGCTGGTTCCCGTGAACCACAGATGGGTGGTGTTGCCGACACTGGAGTTACGAGCCTTGACCTTGTTGGGCTCTACATAGACAACATCGTTCTGCTGCAGGTAGTAATACGGCGAATTGATGATGTCGGCATCGTTGAGGTTGAGGGTATGGATTTCCTTTCGGCCATTGGCATCTTCGCGGATGAGCTTGACGCGGTCGCGGACGCCATAGATAGACAGGTCGCCAGCCTGAGCCAAGGCCTCGAGAATGGTGATCTTCTCATTGCTGACGTTGAACATACCGGGACGGTTGACCTCGCCGAGGACGGAAATCTTGTAGTTGGACATGCGGACTGTGACCACGGGGTTCTCGGTTTCATTCAGATAGGGTTTGATTTTGTCGTGGATCATCTTCTCGCACATGGACTTCGTGAGGCCACCGACCTCGAGTGTGCCGAGAATCGGGAATTCGATGCAGCCTTTATTATCGACCAGATAGGTCTGAAGAGCGCGGCTGGTACCAATATTGCGGTTAGCAGCAGACGTGTTTAAGGCTGTTGATACAATCAGGTTAAATGGTTCGGAGGCCTCCGGGTTTACTGTATTGACAGTAATCGTGAGGATATCCTTCGGCATAATCCGGGCATCGTACAGGAAGTTGGACCGCGAAAAGTCAATCTCCTCGCTGTTTTTAAGATAGGCGATGTTCTTGACTGAGCCGCAAGAAGCGAATGCCAATGACAACAATGCAAAAATAAGTACTTTTTTCATAGGGGGATGTTTTTAACGTTTAATGCAAATTAGAAGGGCCACCAAGACTTCTTCTTTGAGTGTGAGTGGTACGGTTCGCCATAGTCAGTTTGGCCGGAATAGGCCTCGTCAATGAGATGGCGCCACTGCTTGCCTCTGGAAATCATACGGTAGATGGTGCCCCAGTCGGGCAAACCTCCGACGTTACGGTCGTCGATGAAGATGTCGGCTTTCAGCTTACGCGTGAATGTGGGGTTGTTGTCGGTGGTCTCCTCTGGATAGTCACGGTTGGCGGCATAGAACTCTACACCGCGCTCCCGACACCAGTTGAGGGCGTCGTCGAGGAGTTTGCCCTCGCGACAGGACCAGAGGACCAGACGATGGCGATCTGCAATGAGCATCTTCAGGGTATCGATGGCGAAAGGACGCTCCTGGCCAATCTCGGGATACTTGTTCTCGACGATGGTACCATCGAAGTCAACGGCAATGACCATGAGAATGATTAATTAGTAATGAGTAATTAGTAATGAGTAATTAGCAATGAGTGATTACTTCTTGATGGAGTCGTCGTCCTTGTTGCCGTAGTGGGATTCTGCGTACTGGCCATAGCTGCCGTAATTGCCGTAGTTGCCATAGCCGTACTTACCATAGCCATAACGGCCATAGCCGTAGCGACCGTACTTGCCATAACGGCCGTAGCCATAGTAATAGCCATACTTACGACGGGACATATCAATACCGTTAAGCACGATACAAGGATTGGGCATCTTTTCTTCCTTGGCCAGGGTGTTGAGCAGACCGATAGACGATTTGGGCGTATAGTCGGCACGGGTGACAAAGACGGTCATGTCGGCCTGCTGGCCAATCTGGATGGTATCGGTAACCAGACCAACGGGGGCGGTGTCGAAGATGACATAGTCGTAGTCCTCGCGCAGCATCCTGACAATCTCTGCGAAATTCTCACGGGCCAGGAGCTCGGTGGGGTTCGGGGGAACGGGACCAGCCAGCAGGAGGTCGAGATTGTCGTTTACGCCGGAAGGACGTATCTGAGAGCGAAGGGCACTCTTGGTCACCTTGTCGAGGGCCAGCAGCGACGTGAGGCCCTCGAAGTGGTCGGAGATGCTGAAGAGGCGTCCCAAGGCGGGCTTGCGGATGTCGAGACCGCAGAGGATGACCTTCTTGCCGAGGAGGGCAAACGACACGCCGAGGTTGGCGGCATTGAAGGTCTTACCCTCGCCAGAAGTGCTGGAGGTGAAGAGGATGACCTTCTCATCGCCCTTCAGCATGAACTGGATATTGGTGCGCATGGAGCGGAATATCTCGTCAATCTGGTTGTTTTTGTTAGCCTGCACCACGATGCCGGCCTTGTCCTTGACATTCTCAGAGGCGACAGCCACATCGGCAATGATGGGCAGGTCGGTGAGATGGACCAGATCCTCGTGGCCTTCAATCTTATAGCGGAAGAGGGAGATGAGGAAGAGGCAGAGAAGGGGGAGCAGCAAGCCGGCGGCCAATGCCGACAAGAGGATGACGGCCCTTTTCGGACTGACCTGGCCCATGAACAAAGGCTCGTCAATGAGTTTTCCGTTATCAGCCGTGGCAGCCAGGGCAATGCTGTTCTCCTCACGCTTCTGGAGGAGCAGCATGTAGAGCGACGACTTGACATCCTGCTGGCGGCCGACCTGCGTCAGGACACGCTCCTGAACGGGAGCTGCAGAGACACGCCCCTGGAACTTGGAGAACTGCGACTGGATACCCTGGCGATTGATATCGGCAGAGCGGCGGGCCTGCAAGAGGGCCGTCTGAATAGAACTCTGGAGCTCCTCAATCGTAGCTGTCAGCGTCTGAACCTGCGGTGCCTGCTCGCTGGCAGCCTTCAGCAGGCGGTTACGGTCCTGGACGGCCTGGTTGTAGCTGTTGATGAGATTGGTAGAGGCGCCATCTGTCAAGCCGACATTCGACGGAATGAGCTGGTACTTGTTACTGGGGTTATTGACATACTCACGCAGGTTATCAAGCACCTGCACCTGGGCATTGGCCTCAGAGAGACGGGCCGAGAACTCATTAGACATACGCACCGACTGGGTGGCGTCGATGCCGAGATTAGTCACGGCATTCTGCTGCTTGAACTTCTCAATCTCGCCCTCGGTAGTGCCTAACTCCTTATTGATGCGGTTCATACGGTCGTTGATGAACTCCTCGGTGCGCATGGCAACCTCGTTCTTGTCGGCATTGGCCTGACGGTTGTAGCAGACGGTGAGCTGCCGCAAAAAGTCAATACCACGGCGATAGTTCGGGTCGTTTAACGTCAGCAGGGCAATAGAGTTCATCTTTGAAGACGGCTCGATGGACATGCGTGCCAGATAACTCGTGGCAACGGCCATCGGCGGACGAATCGTGACCAAGAAGGTGGTGCCCTCCGGGAGTTCCCTGCCCGGCGCCGCCGTCATGGTGACGGTGCCTAAACGAGTCTTGAATGAAGCCGGCAGCGACTTAGCCCGGCGCTGGAAGGTCTCTATCTCCTGTCCGTTCACGACGACACTGCCCGCCACCATATAGTTGGGGCCTTCGCGCCACAGCTTCATCTGCAGCCACTGCATACGCTCCAGCAAGACGTAATCGAGTGAGTCAAGATGCTGCGGGTCGAGGTCAACATTTACCGGCTGCCTATTGTAGACAATCGGGTCGATGATACGCCCATCAGTGCGGTATTCGGTGTAGAGCTTCAGGTCCTTGACCACATCGCGCAGCAGGATGCGCGACCTCAGGACCTCCACCTCGTTCTCGATACCCGTGGAGTTGCTCAGAAAGCCCAGATCCTCGACATTGGACAGCATCTGGGCGGGATTCTTCTGCTTGTTCTCATCCTTGATGAGCATACGGGCCGACACCTGATAGACCGGTTCCTTGTAGCGCAAATAGATAAGAGCGCCACTCACACAGATGATGAGCGACAGAAGAAACCACTGCCAGTTGAGCACCAGCACAGCAAACAGGTTGGACAGGCTGAACCATGAATTGGTCTTTGAGTCCTGACTCTCCTCTAATAAATCCTCGAGCTCGTCGAGGCTGATTTTCTTTTCGTCAGACATATTACGTTGTATTGATTATTCGTCGTTTACTTTTCTTCAGCCGCCTCGTCAGGCAAATAGACGAGGTGCTTCTTTGGGACGTGAGTGATGGCCACCGCCGCCACATCTTCAATCGGGATGACGACGCATAGGTGTTTCTTGAAACTCTTGATACGCCCCTTGACACCCGCGAATGGGCCTTCAGTAATCTGCACCAGCGCACTGGGCCGACAGGCGAAGTCGAGGTTGTTGAGGAAGACCACCTGGTCGGAGGCTTTTGAAGACACCCTGATAAAGTCGTCCATCTTACCGTCGGCAACATGCACGACTTCCGACTGCCGACGTCCCTCAGCATCGGTCACCGTACGCATGATATAGCGCAATGGTTCGTAGAATTGTTTGTTGGCCTTGATGACGCGCAGGTCCTCAAGGGCGATGCGGACGAAGATGAGGTTACTGATGGCCGGCACGAAATCCATGGCCGTCTCGCTAACCCGTCTGAACTCCATCGGCACGAAAGTCTGCGTGACCGCCTCCTCGTTGTCGAGGTAATCCTTCAGGTGCATCAGCCGCGACGGACTTGAATGGCTAATGCGCAGTGGAAACCAGTGAATGTCGGTTTCGCTTAACATCACATCTTGGGGTCACCGCATAGGAAATGCGGAGACAACAAAAACATCACAGTCTGGAACGAGTCTTTGTAGTACTTATAGGAAGCGACCTTAAAGACATTCTCCATTTTTCGGGTGCAAAGGTAAAAAGAATTATTGAATCTTACGCAAAAAAAGACAAAAATAAATACTTTATTTATTATAATGCAACAGTTTTACAAAAAAAGCATTACCTTTGCACCGTTTTTGCGCCTCTGGCACAATATTTCGTACCCCAACGGGGTTATTATATAGTTAACAAATGTCATCAGAATGAAACGATTAGCCAGTTTTCTACTCTGCTTAGTACTCACTGCCTCGGCGGCATGGGCACAGTCGGGCATGACCGACAACCAGGTGATGGACTACGTCATAGAACAGAACGCCAAGGGCGTGTCACGTCAACAGATTGTCACGCAGCTCATGCAGCGCGGCGTCACCATCGACCAGATACGCCGCATCCAGAAGAAATACCAACGACAGATTAAGAACGGCGCACTCGGCGCCGAGGACATCACCGCCGGTTCAAAGGAGGTGAAGGCCCGCATGCGCGAAGCCAACGGCGAGAAGCGCCAGGATGAGGTGGAGCGCGAAAAGCGTGGCGTCTCAAGCTACCGCATCAAGGAGAACCGGCCGAAGACGAAGAAGAACACCTACGACGAGAAGGACGAGGAGTATATGGAGATGGACGACGCCATGGACTTCATGATGCCCGACTCGCTGAAGTACTATTACGAAGAGGAGCAGACCAAGGGTCGCAAGATATTCGGCCACGACGTGTTCAACAACCGCAACATGACCTTCGAGAGCTCGATGAACATCGCCACGCCGCAGAACTACCGCTTAGGCCCGGGCGACGTGGTGAACGTTGACATCTGGGGAGCGTCGCAGGAGAGCGTCTCAGAGACCATCTCGCCTGACGGCACCATCACCATCGAGGGCGTAGGCCTGGTCGAGCTGGGCGGACTGACGGTGAGTCAGGCCAAGAGCCGCCTGCGCCAGGTCATCGGTCCGCGCTATCAGGGCTCGCAGATACAGCTGACCGTCGGCCAGACGCGCACCATCACCGTCAGCGTCACCGGCGAGGTGAAGATGCCCGGCACCTACACCATGTCGGCCTTCGCCACCGTCTACAACGCGCTCTACATGGCGGGCGGCCCCAACGACATCGGCACGCTGCGCTCGGTGAAGGTGTTCCGTGGCGGGCGCCAGATTTCGAGCGTCGACGTCTACGCCTTCCTGCTGAACGGCCAGCTGACGGGCGACGTCCGCCTGCAGGACAACGACATCATCACCGTCGGCCCCTACGAGTCGCTGGTGTGCATCGCCGGCAAGGTGAAGCGCCCCATGTACTACGAGATGAAGAAGACCGAGAGCGCCGCCACGCTGCTGCGCTATGCCGGCGGATTCACCGGCGACGCCTTCACGAAGTCGGTCCGCGTTCACCGCAAGGCCGGCGCGCAGTACTCGGTGTTCAACGTCGGCGAGTTTGACATGAACGACTTCAAGGTGATGGACGAGGACTCGATTACGGTCGACTCCACCATCGTGCGCTATCAGAACATGGTGCAGGTCATCGGCGCCGTCTTCCGTCCGGGCATGTACCAGGCGGGCGGCCATATCAGCACCGTCAAGGCGCTCATCGAGGCTGCCGGCGGACTGACCGAGGAGGCCATCGGCCAGCATGCCGTCATGCACCGCACGCGCCCCGACCGCTCGCTCGAGGTGATGAGCATCGACATCAGCGGCATCCTTGAGGGCAGCACGCCCGACGTGCCCATCAAGAACGAGGACGTGCTCTACGTGGCCAGCAACGAGGAGCGCGAGGCCGACAAGACCATCACCATACACGGCGAGGTGGCTTACCCGGGCACGTATAAGTACGCCGCCAACCAGACGGTGGAGGATGCCATCCTGCAGGCTGGCGGAATGACCAACGCCGCCTCACTGGCCAAGGTCGACGTGGCGCGCCGCATCATCGACGCCGAGGCCACCGAGGCCAGCGACACCCTGGCCTACACCTACAGCTTCAAGATTGACAAGGACTTCAGTATCAGTCAGGCCAACGACTTCACGCTGCAGCCCTACGACGAGATATACGTCCGCCGCAGTCCGAAATACAACGAGCAGCAGAACGTCACCGTTGAGGGCGAGGTACAGTTCAGTGGCAGCTACACCCTGTCGAGCAGCGGCCAGCGCCTGAGCGAGATTATCAAGCAGGCCGGCGGACTGACCAAGCGCGCCTATCCCGAGGGCGCCAAGCTGCTGCGTAAGATGACCCAGGAGGAGCGCGAGCAGATGGAGACCATGCTGCGCACGGCCCAGCGCAACACAGGCAGCGACTCCATCGACGTGAAGAAACTGGCCACACAGATGACCCGCAACGTAGGTATCGAGCTCGACAAGGCACTGGCCAACCCCGGCAGCGACGACGACCCGATGCTGTTCGAGGGCGATCGCATCGTCGTGCCCCGCTACACGGGCACGGTCAGCATCAACGGCGAGGTGCTTTACCCCAACACCGTGCGTTACAAAGAGAACCTTTCGGTGAAAGACTATATCGACCTGGCCGGCGGTTTCACCTCTTCAGCAAAGAAGAACCAGACCATCATCATCTACATGAACGGCTTGGTGGCCAAGGCCGACCGTAAGCACAAGCCGACCCCCGGCTGCCAGATTCTCGTCCCCACGAAGCGCATGCGCCGCGGCTTGGGCCTGCAGGAGTGGATCAGCATCGGCACCAGTGCCGCCTCGCTCGGCACCATGATAGCCACTATTGCTAACCTGACCAAATAAGAGGTGAGAAGTAAGAAGTTAGAAGTAAAAAGTATGGAAGAGAACAAGACAGACAACAAACCGATAGACCTGATAGCGATAGCCAAGTCGCTATGGTCGCAGCGTAAGGTTTATTATAAGGTATTGCCGGCCACGCTAATCATCACATACCTGCTGATGGTTTGCATACCGCGCTACTACAAGTGCGAAATCAGTCTGGCACCTGAGACCAGCGGCACGTCAATCTCGGGCTCGATAGAGTCGCTGGCCTCGTCGTTCGGACTCAGTTCGCTCGGCAAGCTCAACTCCACCGACGCCATCTACGCTGAAATCTACCCCGAGGTCGTAGGCTCGAAGAACTTCATTGCCGAACTGATGACCGTTGACATCAAGACCAAGGAGGGCGACGTGGCGTGTAACTACTTCACCTACCTGCGCGACCACCAGAAGGCGCCGTGGTGGGGCTACATCAGGTCGTTCATCACCGAGTTGTTTTCCGACACGCCCCGCGACACCAGCAGCGGCAAGGAGAAACTCTCTGTGTTTAACCTCACCAAGCATCAGGAGATGCTCTTCGACGCCGTGAAGGACAAAATCAGCTGTAAATACGACAAGCGGACAGACATCGTCTACATCGTCGTGAAGGACCAGGACCCGCTGGTGGCCGCCATGATGGCTGAGGCGACGAGTGCCAAGCTGCAGGAGTTTATCATCAAGTACCGCACGAACAAGGCGCGCATCGACTACGAGTACTACAAGAAGCTCAGCGAAACGGCAAAGGCCGACTACGAGGAAGCCCTCGTGAAGTATGCCGCCAGCGCCGATGCCCATACCAACACGGTGCTCGCCACCTACCAGGCTAAGCTGGAGAGCATGGAGAACGACATGCAGGCCAAGTACAACATCTACACCGCCATGAACACCCAGATGCAGGGTGCCCAGGCCAAGTTGCAGGAGGCCACCCCGGCCTTCACCGTCATCGAGAGTGCCTCTATCCCCCATAAGCCGGCAGGTCCAAAAAGAATGATTATGTCTATCCTGATGACCATGCTCGCCGCCTTCGTCGTGACCGTCCGACTGTTGATGAAGAAAGAAAAAGCATCTTAATAAATGGTCGTATCGCTCGTCTTGCTTTTCATCACCTGCTTTTCCCTGTCGTTCGTTGAGGATCGGCTGGGCGACAGAGAGAAAAAGATTCTCTACGTTCTCTTTGGGATAGCCATGATTATGATAGCAGGAACGCGCGAGGTGGGCTCCACGCCCGACACTGAGTCGTACGAAGAGATGTTCTACTCTGGGGAGGACAGCATTTCAATGTTGCTCACCGAACCCTCCTTCGGCATCATTACCAACATCCTGCAGTCGATGTCGCTGGGCATCAACGCCCTGTTCTTCGTCTACGCCATCCTTGCCGTGCCCATCCAGCTGTTGGCCCTCTGGCGATTCTCGAAGATTCCGCTGCTGATGCTGACCGTCTACCTCTCTTATTATTATATGATTCACGACATGGTGCAGATACGCTGTGCCGTCGCCTCGGGTCTGTTCTTATGGGCCATCTACTTCTACGTCGAACGTAAGCCGGTGCTCACCCTGCTGTTCATTCTGATAGGCATTTTCTTCCACTTCTCAGCCGCAGCGGGACTCATCATCTTCTTCCTGGGTAACGGTTTCCCCCGGTGGCAGCGCTACCTGCTCTACGCCATCGTGCCCGTCGGGCTCGTCGTCTACGTCACCCATATCGACATCTTCTCACTCGTCCCCGATGAGTTGGGCGGCCTGAAGCTGATGAAATACCGCACCATGAGGGAAAAAGGCATCGAGGATGAGTTGGCCGGATGGAAATTGGGGAGCAACCTCCTGATATGGATGAACATCGTGCTCTACTATGCGTGCATCTATTATCACGACTACTTGGTGAAGCACTTCAAGTACACGTCGGTGGCTATCAAGCTGCAGGGCGTAGGCTTCATTTTTCTCTTCTTTGTCAACGCGTTGAGCATGGTGGTCGGCAACCGCATGTGCGACTACTTCTCCATAGCGTCGGTATTGCTGTGGACGGCCTCTGTCTATGCCTTCACACCGATCATCATCGGCAAGATTATCAACAACGTGATATCTGCCGTCAGGTTTGTTGCCAGCGTGCTGGCCTACGGGCTGGCCCTGATGTTCATGTAAAGCGCACATGTCATGAGTCTGAAGAAGAATTTCATCTATAGCTGCTTTCTGACGGTATCTACCTACCTGTTTCCGCTGTTGGTCTACCCCTACGTGTCGAGGACGCTGGGACTGTCGAACATCGGTATCGTCAACTTTGTCGACAATCTGGTCAACTACTTCGTCTACCTCTCCATGATGGGCATCTCGACAGTAGGCATCCGCGAGATTGCCGCCGTGCGCAGCAACCGCCAGTCCCTGTCGGCCACGTTCATCTCGTTGCTGTCGCTCACCATCATCACCACACTGATAGCCATCGCGACCCTGTGGATAGCCATGTACACCGTGCCCAAGCTGTTCCCCTTCCGCGACCTGCTCTACGTGGGTCTCGTCAAGCTGGTGTTCAACCTGCTGCTCGTCGAGTGGTTCTTCGTGGGCATGGAGGACTTCAAGTATATCACGCAGCGCTCAATACTCATCAAGTGTCTCTACGTGGCGTCGGTCTTCCTGTTTGTCAGGGAGCCAGCCGACTACAAGTTCTACTTCTTTCTGGGCGTGGCCGTCGTCATCGCCAACGCCCTCGTCAACATCGTCTACAGCCGGCGCTTCGTCAGCTACTCCTTCCGGCGGGTCAACCTGAAGCCCTATTACAAGGCGTTTCTCATCATGGGCGTCTACATACTGTTTACCAACGTCTACACCTACCTGAACCCCGTGTGGCTGGGTTTTGTAAGAGATACTGACGAGGTAGGCTACTTCACCACCGCCACCAAGCTGCACCACATCATCATGGCCGTACTGCTCTCGTTTACGAACATCCTGTATCCGCGTGTCTCAAACCTGCTGGCCGAGGGCAACAAGGAGGAGTTCTGGAATAAAATCAACACCGCCTTCGAGGCCATATTCCTCTTCTCGTTTCCCACCATCGCATTCCTGCTGGTGGCAGGCCCCGACCTGCTCCACCTGTGCGTGGGCGACGGCTTCGAGGGGGCTTACCTGCCCCTGAGAATCATTTCGCCGCTGGTGCTCGTCATCGGTATCGAGCAGATTCTCGTCATTCAGATTCTCCTTGCCATGCATCAGGACATCATCGTGCTGCGCAACTCGTTTATCGGCGCCTTTGCAGCGCTCATCCTGAATATCCTCATCACGGCCAGTCTGGGAGCACCGGGGTCGGCCATCGTCTGGGTCATGGCCGAATGTGTCATCATGGTATGCTCAGCGTCTGACATTTACCGCAAGTACCACTATCTGATGCCCGTCAGGAGAATGGCCATCTATTGCCTGTCGTACATTCCTCTCTTGCTGATTGCCTTCTTCATCTACCGCGAAGTGGGCAACAATTACACCATGCTTGCCGTCGTGGCTGCTGTCGTCATCGTTTACGCCTTCCTGACCGAGGTCTTCGTCCTGAAGAACAAGGTGGCCATGCAGCTCGCCGACACCGTTCGTCAATTCTTGCATTCACGTCATAACCATTAGTCAGATTCCTATGCTCTTGATCCTGCTCATATTAGTCGCACTGCTCTACTCGAAGTGGATTCTCATCACGCTGACATTCCCGTGGGTCAGCCTGCTCTTTCAGTTCCGGCGCCACAAAGGTACCGTGAGGAAAGTGCTGGCCGTGCCCGGCCTGGTCATTGAGCGCCTGACCAAGGACGGGGCCTCAAGGTTCATCATCCTGAACATCGGCTTCATCCCCTCGGTGACCTTACGCCGCGCGCTCTACCGCATGCTCGGGGCTGAGGTGGAGCGCCGCGCCGTGGTGCACTACCGCACGGAGCTCAGGGCACCTTACCGTCTGACCATCGGCCAGGGCAGCATCATCGGCGACAACGCCATCCTCGACGCCCGTAACGATCTCCGTATAGGCCGCAACGTCAACCTCTCGTCGAACGTGTCAATCTATACCGAGCAACACGACTACCGCGACCCGATGTTCGGCTACGATAACGAAAGAAACAAGGCCGTCGTCATCGGCGACCGCGTGTGGATAGGCAGCAACGTCGTCGTGCTGCCCGGCGTCACCATCGGCGAGGGCGCCGTCTGCTGTGCGGGCTGTGTCGTCACCCGCGACGTCGCCCCTTACGACGTCGTGGCCGGCATTCCCGCCCGTAAGATCAGCACGCGTCCTCAGACGCTGCAGTACGAGTTCGACGGCACGACGTGCTGGTTCTATTAATCGATGACGTCCATGAAAAGACTCCTCCTGATTACGCTGCTCGCCGCCTGCCGGCTGCTGCCGACGTCAGCCGCCGACGCTGAGATGCCCATCATTGCCTTCAACGGCGTGCCCAGCTGGCAAACCGCCGACGCCCACTTCCTGACGTTCAGCGAGTGTGGCTTCAACGTCAGCCTGGCCCCCTATCCGTCGCTCGACCAGCTGGTCAAAGCCTGCCGCTCGGCCGAGCGAAGCGGCGTGAGGGTGCTGGGGCGATGCCCTGAAATGGTGAGCAACCCCACACTGGCCGCCCGGACGCTGAAACAAGAGCGGGGCTTCTACGGCTACTACATGCAGGACGAGCCGTCGGTGGCTGAAATCCACGAGCGCCAGAAGGAGATAGAGCGGCTGGCGACGACCGACATGACGCACGTGTTCTACATCAACCTCTTCCCCTGCTACCGCGAGGACTGGATTCAGTCGGCCACGAAGGCCAAGACCTACCCCGAATACCTGAGGGCGGCCTTGGCGACGTCCTGCCAGCAGCTGTCGTTCGACTTCTACCCCGTCACGACCGGCGGTCTCAGGCCGACGTGGTATCACAACCTTGAGATGGTGCGCAGCGAGAGCCTCGCCGCGGGCAAGCCCTTCTGGGGCTTCGTGCTCTCCGTGCCCCACGACGTGCCCTTCACGCCCGCCACCTACTACCCCACCCCGACGCTGCCCGCACTACGGCTGCAGGTGTACGCTAACCTGGCCTACGGCGCTCAGGCCATTCAGTACTTCACCTACTGGACGCCCGCCCCGGGCCGCTTCAACTACCACGACGCACCCGTCGACATGAACGGCCGGAAGACTGCCACCTACGCCACTGTCCAGCAGATGAACAGCGAGCTTAGGTCCGTGGCGCGGCTGTTCTACGGCTCGCGCGTGCTGACGGTCGGCCATCTGGGCGACATTCCCCAGGGCACGACCCGCCAGACCGAAATGCCCCTCAACATCCGCTCGCTGAGGATTTCCGGCCGGCGGGGAGCCATCGTCTCGCAGCTCGAGAAAGACGGCCACCGCTACCTGGCCGTCGTCAACAAGGACCACGAGCGCAGGATGACGGTCAGAATCAGGACGCAGAACGACACGCCGCGCCACCTGACAAAGACGCTCCAGGAGGAGCCGATGAAGCAGTCGTACACCGTCGCGGCGGGTGACATCCTCCTCTTCCGGCTGAAGTAGGCAGGAGGGCCACTTGCCGACAGCCCTATTTCACGTTTTTTCGCCCAATGTTTTGGCTATTCAAAATAAAAGAAGTACCTTTGCACCAAACAACTAACAAATGGGTACACTCTGATGAAGTTCTCCATCACCATACCGACATACAGGGCCCAATACCTCAGGGAGGCTATTGAGAGCGTTGTCAGTCAGACGTGTCCTGACTGGGAACTCATCATCGTTGACGACTGCTCGCCAGAGAATCTGCACGCCATCGTCAAGCCCTTCCTGGCCGACAGCCGCATCAGCTACTACCGCAACGAGCGTAACTGCGGAGCGGCGAACGTGGTCGACAACTGGAACATCTGCCTCGGTCACTGCACGGGCGACTACGTCGTCTGCATGGGCGATGACGACCGACTGCTGCCCTGCTGTCTGGAGGAATACCTGAGGCTGATAGCTCAGTACCCTGACCTGAACGTCTACCACGCCAGGACGAGAATCATCGACGAGGCGGGGAACGCTGTCGAGACGCTGGCGGCGTTGCCTCCCTACGAGACCTGTCAGGAGATGCTTCGCGGCCAGTGGAAAGACAGACGCAAACAGTTCATCGGTGACTTCCTGTTTAGCCGCCAGTGGCTCGTCGCCAAGGGGGGCTACGTCAATTTCCCGTTAGCATACTGTAGCGACTGGGCCACGGCCAACCTCGCTGCCAAGGAGAAGGGCATTGCCAACGGCGGACAGGTCATGTTTGAATACAGGAGTCACAACAAGACCATCTCGCGCTCGCAGAACCTGAGACTGACCGTCACAGCCTGCGACGAGGCGTTCCGGTGGTATGAGCACAACTTTGAGGGGCTGCTCCCCGACGTCTTCCGTCACTACTTCGCCAGCAGCATCAAGCGCTTGGTCATCATGGACGTTACAGGCAGGCCCCTTTGCGAAATGCCTTATTGGCTGTTTCGTGCGCCAAAGACGTTCATATCAAGAAGCGAGATGGCTAATGCCTGCCTAAGGGGCGTGGCAGCGAAAATCCTTAAACCTTAATACGAGCAACCTGACATGAACATCCTCTTAGACTTCATACCATTCCAGATTAACGACGGCATCGGCGGGGCGGCGAGCTACGCCAAGGCCGTCAGCGACGAGATTTGCTCGAGCGTGGGTCCTCAAGACCAGCTGTTTGCCACTTACGACTCCTCACTGGGCACCGGCAGGCAGTACGACCACGAGGATTACGCTCGGCAGCACGACATCACGTTGGTAGACCTGTCAGCTGCACCACTGAGCCGGCATATCGCCCAGAACAACATCCAGGTTGTCTTCATCGCGATAGCCCAGTTTTACAGCGCCTATGACCTGAGCGGGATAAGCTGCAGGGTGGTCATGGGCATACACGACATCTGGGATGTCGAGCGCGAGGACAACCACATAGAGCTCATCATCCGCGACAGCCGACTGGAGAACACTTTCCGCTGGCTGAAACGGCTGGCAGGGTCGTTCAGCGGGCGCCACTACAGTCAGCAGCAGGCCATCTACAACCACATCATGCCGCTATATGCCGCACCGGCCACCATATCATTTACCGTTTCAGAATACACTCGGGCAGCCCTGACCTACCACTTCCCCGTTTTGACCAATAAGGACATCCACGTGCTGTATTCGCCGGCGAGGGCGGTGCCCATACTGCCGGCTGTTGAGAACGAGCAGCTGAGGAGCCTGATTGACAACAAACGGCAGTATCTGTTCATGCTGTCGGCAAACCGGCGTCTGAAGAATGCGAGACTGCTGGTCGAGGTGTATCAGCGACTACTGGCTGAGCATCCCGACCTGCACCTGGTGACGCTGAAATATGGCTGTTCGGTGCATCCGCAGCATGTGGACATCCCTTTCCTGACCGATGCAGACCTTCAGCACGCCTACAAGCATGCTTATGCACTGGTCTTCACGTCGTTCTTCGAGGGATTCGGCTATCCACCTGTCGAGGCCATGAGATACCTGACGCCTACCGTGGTCTCAAATGTCACCAGCATTCCAGAGATAGTGGGCGAGGCCGGCATCTATTTCTCGCCATTCTATCCTGCCGACCTGTTCCGCGCACTGAAGACGGTGCTCGAGGACCGCAACTGCCGCGCCACCCAGTTGTCGCGCCGCTTTGCTGAAGTAACAAAACGCCAGCAGGACGATCTGAAGAAACTGTCTCAGTTAATAATCAGCAACGAATAAACTGCAATGAAAGCAAGAGTTATAGCATACTACCTCCCACAGTTCCACCCCATACCCGAAAACGATGAAGCATGGGGACCAGGCTTCACCGAGTGGACAAACGTGGCAAAGGCCAAGCCCTTGTTCAGAGGACACTACCAACCGCGTATTCCCGCCGACCTGGGGTTTTACGACCTCCGGCTGCCGGAAGTACGCGAGCAGCAGGCCAATCTGGCTCGTGAGGCTGGTATTGAAGGATTCTGCTATTACCACTATTGGATGGGGAATGGTAAGCTGTTGCTACAGAGGCCTTTCCAAGAGGTGCTCCAGAGCGGCAGACCCGACTACCCTTTCTGCCTCTGCTGGGCAAACCACGAGTGGACCACCAGAACTTGGCAGAACGGAGGAAAAGAGAAAGTGATTGCACCAATGGTGTACAACGGGGAAGAGGACTACACTGCCCATTTCTACTATGTGTTATCTGCGTTTAAGGATAAGAGATACATTACTGTCGACGGGTTGCCACTATTCTCCATCTACGACCCTTACCACTTTGCTGACGTGGAAGCTTTTATGGCGTTGTGGCGACGATTGGCATTGGAGAATGGTCTTCCAGGAATCCATTTCTCTGCAATGATAAACAACACCACCACTATCAAGCGAGCTGGCGACGGAAGTCTGAAGCGCGTGATACCCAATACAGAAAACAGCAGTGAAGTATTTTCTGATATTCTCTCATTAGGATTCGACAGTATCACCTCGTACGGCAAAGCAAGGGGGGAAATGCTATTCAAAGGGAAATATCGCCGGATTATGACAAAATACATCCATAAGCATCTGCCATTCCTACCGGCATTGCGTTACAACTACCCGGAAACCGTGAGACATTTCTTTGCGCCTGAGGACCAGTGGGAGAATGTATTCCCTGTCGTCATTCCGCAATGGGACCGTACACCCCGAGCCGGCAAGGGAGAAGGCGTTTATATCAATGCAACCCCCGCTAATTTCGAGAAACACTTGTCAACAGCTATCAATATTATCAAAGACAAGACAGATGAGCACAAGATTATCTTTATCAAGTCTTGGAATGAGTGGGGAGAAGGAAACTACATTGAGCCAGACGAAAAATACAGACATGGCTTTCTTGATGCAATTAAGAACGTTTTAGGTAAATGAGGAACAGATGAAGAAGCACCCGAAAGACATAATTTTCTACATTGACCCACAATCAATGATAAATCTTGCAGCATATGACTATCATTTGCTGGCAGACATCAAAGACTTTGACGTACATTATATCTGTAGCAAACATTTAGACCACAAGGAAAACCCTGACCATGTGTACCACAAGGTTTTCAACTATAACAAATTGGGAAATCCTGCATTCAAGGCATTCAGCTACGTGTTGACGTACATCAGGCTTCTCTCTCTCTTCTTTACGCTCAGGCCCAAATTGGTTCATGTCCAATGGTTCAGGCTACAGCATTTTGACCTGTATTATTATAGGTTGGCAAAGAAACTCTTTGGTTTCAAGCTGGTATATACTGCCCACAATATCCTGCCCTTAAATACTGGCGACCGCTATATGCCTGTGTTCTCGAAGATTTACGGCATTTGCGATGAAATCATTGTACATTCAAACGACACCAAGGCGCAACTGGCCCGGAAATTTAGCCTCCCCGATGACAAGATTACCGTCATTCACCATGGCTACCTGCAACTAAATTACGACAGGCAGAAATACAACGAAGAAGAGCAAGTATTCGACAAGAAATACAATTTCGGCGACAAACTTATATTCGCCTCCTTGGGGTTCCAAAACGCTTACAAGGGCTATGATATCCTTGCCAGAGTATGGGCTGATACGCCACAACTGAACAACAATCACAATTGCATACTGCTGATGGTGGGAAAGAACCAAGGAGTTGACTTCTCCATGTTGCAACAATGCAATAATGTTATCATTGAGGACCGAAAACTATCCAATGAAGAGTATTACTACCTGCTGTCCCATACCAGTGTGTATCTGTTGCCATATAGAAAGACCTCATTCTCGCAGAGTGGCGCTCTTATGACGACTATATCCGAAAGAATTCCCACGCTGGTAACTAATGTCGGAGGCCTGCCGGAACCCCTAAGGATTGCTCATATTGGATGGGTTATAGAAGAGGATGTGAACGAGGCTAATCTACAAGCCGCTCTGTTACATATCATGAGCCATCCAGAGGAAATCAGAAGAATCAAGAACGACGAACTTGCATGGAAAAAAGTACAGGCCTACTATGACTGGCACAACATCAGTCTACAGACACAGGATTTGTACCATAAGGCCATCTGACAATTTAAAGTTTCATTGTACCTTTGCAATCCCAATCCTTCATTATGGAAATAAAAAGACAGTTGCTGCACATGGCGGCATGGATGCTATACCCATTACCTGATAAGCAGATGCTCCAGCTGGAGTATCGCATAAAAAACGGCAGGAGACTAAACCTTACCAATCCCGTTCGGTTTACCGAAAAGATACAATGGTATAAGTGCTATTACCGCAACCCGCTGATGCTCCAATGCACAGACAAGTACCAAGTAAGAGAATATGTGAATAGGAAACTCGGGACAGGCCAATACCTCAACAATCTCTATCAGCTGGTTGACAGGGCCGAAGATATTGACTTTGATTCACTCCCAGAGCAGTTTGTAATTAAGACCACTGACGGTAGCAGCGGCGATAATGTCCTGATAGTAAAAAACAAGCAGGAACTCGACATCCCCCAGGCTATTAAGAAAGTAAACAAATGGCGCAACAGGCGTAACTATGTCATTTCAAGGGAATGGGCTTATCGTGGTGCGGGGAAATCCCAGATTGTCGTGGAACAGTATCTGAAAGACAGCAGCAATGCTGACGAAGCACTTAACGACTATAAATTCCTCTGTTTCAACGGTAAGTTCCAGTATATGTGGGTAGACAAAGACCGCTATACCAATCACACCAGATGCTTCTATGACCGGGATTTCAAATGGATTCCCGGCATCGACTTTGAGTATCCTGCGTCTGCCACAGAATTCCCACTGCCAGACAATGTGACGGATATGGTGCCTATCGCAGAAAAGCTCTCAGAAGACTTTCCATTTGCCCGCATAGACCTATATAACATACAGGGCAGAATCGTTTTTGGGGAAATCACATTCTACCCTGGCAGTGGATTCCACAACACGACACCTGACAGTTTCGACTTTGAGCTTGGACGCCATTGGAAAATGTGTAATAACACAACTACATCCCCCACACCATGATGTTGCGTCCGTTATACTGGCAGGACTTGTGCCAGATGCGTTCATCCCATGACTTCTCTTTCGTACGGTCAAAGATGATGAGGTGTCCCTCGTCCACGCTGCCTACGGTGTCCATGTATTCCCACGTCTGCTGCAATCCCTTTTCGATGATGGCGTCGAGCGAGCCGCGTTTAATCTTCAGCTCCAGCACTACACGCTGAACGGGGCCGCCGTAATGGTCGGTCAGAGGCTTGCGTATAAGCAGGTCGGTGCGCCGCCGCCCGAGTCCGTATTCTCTGTCAATATAACCGCCGCCGTTGACAATTCTTTGCAGAAAAGCTTGCAGCAACAGCTGCGGACCTGCCTCGGCATAGTCGAACTTCTGAATCCACGAGTCGCTGTTCTGTCGGAAGAACTGCTGGAAGTCTGTCAGCAGTTTCACCATGTCAATGCTGCCGTCAGCCCGCTGATACCACTGCGGCTCCTGGATGAGGGTCTGCTGGGTGTTCCAAGTGAGCTCCCGGGGAATGATTTCACGATATATGCCGTTGGCAATGCGTATAGGTTTCCCCCGGTCGCGAGTGATGAGTCCCATGTCGGTAACATACTGTATGTCGTCAGCCTTCATCTTTTCCTCGTCAGGCTCCTCGGCATTGGCAAGGATAGGCTCTATCACCCGCTTGACGCGCTCTTCCTGCAACTTATAGATTAAGATGTCTATATGCGTGTCGCGGCGGTAGATGATGCGCTCTTGTGCCCGGTAAATCATCTCTGGGGTGATGGTGATGCTGCGGTCGCGGTTTTCGGTCATCTTCCATGTCACCTCATGGGCCAGGGCGTTCACTAACCACGGCTGGCCCTCGGTGGCCTCCCATACCATGGGGAAACAGGCTTCGTCCCACTGTTGTCCTGTCTCGCGCGTATGCTGCATATAGAGTTCACGTATTTCCTCCTTGGAGAAATTGCCTAATCTCAGCGACTCGGCCTTGATGTTGAAAGCCGAACCGCCGGTGACGATGTCCTGGTTGGAGAGCACGATGCGATAGTCGCGAACGTCGCGAACGCCACAGAGCACAATGGTCTGAGGGAAGGCTGCCGGGCGGTTGGGATAGCCGGCACGAAGTTGACGCAGCACGCTCACAAGAGAGTCGCCCACCAAAGCGTCAATCTCGTCAATAAAGAGCACAAGTGGTCTTGGCAGACTCTCCGACAGACGTCGCAGGAAGGTGGCAAGCATGGCATCCTTGCCCGTCTGCTGCACACTTTCAGCCACTTGGAGCGGAAGGTCGTTTTTCAGAATACCGCGCATCTCTTCTGCCAATGTGTCTACAGTCGACTTTATCACGCTCTGCACGTCGTTGCGCGAAGCCTGGCCGCCCTCCACGTTGGCATAGACGGCGATGTAGTCGCCCCGCTCGTTGAGATAGTCGCGCAAGGCGAGCAGGCACGACGTCTTACCCGTCTGGCGAGGCGCATGGAGCACGAAGTAGCGCTGCTGAAAAATTAACGACATCATCTCATCAAGGTTAAACCTGGCAAGAGGGTCAATCGAGTAATTAATATCGGTCTTCTGCGGTCCCGCCGTATTAAAGAATTTCTCCATAGCTATTATTTTTGCCCACAAAGATACGAAGAAAAAAGGGAAAAGCAAGCACGAAAGAGAAAAAACAAGCTTTCATGGCTCAAAATCACAAAATAATTCGTACCTTTGCAGCCGATTTGCGTAAGAACAGCGAATGAAACAGGAGTTAGTGTCAGTCATCATGCCTACCTATAATGCCGGCAAATACCTTGCCGGCAGCATCGACAGCATACTGGGACAGACCTACCAGAACCTGGAACTGCTCATCACCGACGACTGCTCGGACGACGACACACGGCAAATTCTGAAGGACTATGCACAGAAGGACCAGCGCGTGAAAGTGACATACCTCAAGGAGAACTCCGGACCGGCCATTGCCCGCAACCGCTCCATCGAGCGCGCCAGGGGGCGCTACATCGCTTTCTGCGACTGTGACGACCGCTGGATGCCCGAGAAGCTGGAGAAGCAGATTGCCCACATGACGCGCAAGGACTGCGCCCTCAGCAGTTCGTCGTACCTCATCTGTGACGACGACAACCAGGTGACGGGCATCAGCGTCTCGCCGAAGTACCTCACGCTGAGCATGATGAAGCGCGACAACAAGATAGGCTGCCTGACGGCCATCTACGACATCAAGCGCCTGGGTCACAAGTTCTACATGCCCGCCATCCGCAAGCGCCAGGACTGGGCGCTGTTTCTCAACATCCTGAAGGACTGCCAGATCTGCTTCTGCCTGACCGAGCCGCTGGCCTACTACCGGCAGCACGACAACTCGGTGTCGAGCAACAAGCTGTCGCTCATCAAGTACAACGTCAACGTCTACGAGACGGTGTTCGGATACTCCACGTGGAAGGCCTATCTCTACTTCTTCCTCTGCTTCCTTCCCGCCTACACCGCCAAGGTCATGAAGCGCCGGCGCGACAGCCGCAAATACCTGAAAAATCATTTTTAGCCGTTATTCTTTGTCCATACGGTTTTTTTTTCGTACCTTTGCAGCCGTTTTGCAGAAAGGCGGCGGCCAGACATGGCCGTAATGCCAAAAAAGGCAAAGAAAAATAGTAATCACGTGCAATAAATGTTGCCCTCTGCCGTTATATATAAAAAATGACAAGGAGTACATCGCGCAAAAGAGCATCTATGACGAAACTCAACAATGGATATATCTTAGATGGCATGAATGAATTCGAACGCAACGTCAAACGTGGGTTCGACTTTGTGGTGTCCATTATCTGCATGCTGGTCTTCTCGCCTCTTTTCGCCTATTGCTATTTCATGATCAAGCGCGACGACGGCGGACCCGTCATCTACAAGCAGGAGCGCATAGGCCGCTTCGGCCGGCCATTCTACATCTACAAGTTCCGCAGCATGAAGGTCGGCGCCGAGGCCAACGGCCCCGAGCTCTGCGACTCTGAGGACGACAACCGCCTGACCAAGGCCGGCCGCTTCCTCCGTGCCCACCATCTCGACGAGCTGCCCCAGTTCTGGAACGTCTTCAAGGGCGAGATGTCGTTCGTAGGCCCGCGCCCCGAGCGCAAGTTCTTCATCGACCAGATTATGGAGCAAGACGAGCGCTACGAATATCTGTACCAGATACGCCCCGGCATCTCGTCGCTGGCCACGCTCTACAACGGCTATACCGACACGATGGAGAAGATGCTGAAGCGCCTTGAGATGGATCTCTACTACCTGGAGCACCGCTCCTGGTGGCTCGACTTCAAGATTATCGGACTGACCTTCCTCCGTATCGTCTTCGGCAAGAAATTCTAAGTTGGCGCAGGGTTTAGGGATTTTCCCCTGCCGTTTAGGGAAAATCCTTTGCAGGAGTCAGGATTTTGTTGTTTCTTTGCACCGAGAAAAAGAAACAAACATGTCGAACCGATAAAAACTCTACGATTATGAAGAAACTGATATTCGCACTGATGGTGATGCTGACCACAGCCGTGTCGGCAAGTGCAATGAGCTACGAGCAGGCCCGCAACGAGGCCCTGTTCCTCACCGACAAGATGGCCTACGAGCTGAACCTCACCGACGCCCAGTACGAGGCCGCCTACGAGATTAACCTCGACTACCTGATGGGCGTCACGGGCCAGGCCGACGTCTTCGGCACCTACTGGGAGCGCCGCAACCTTGACCTGAGCTACATTCTCTACACGTGGCAGTGGGACCTCTTCCGCGCAGCCACCTACTTCTACCGCCCGCTCTACTGGGATGCCGGCTACTGGCACTTCGGCGTCTACGCCCGCTACCCGCACCGCGACTACTTCTACTTCGGGCGTCCACACTTCTACGCCACCTACCGCGGCGGTCACGCCTGGCACCTGAACGGCGGGCGCAGCTACTACCACGGTCGTGCCGACCACTTCCGCCCCTCACTGCCCCACGGACGTCAGCACTTCGGCATGCGCAACGGCTTCGACCGCGGCGACTACCGCGGCTCACGCGCCGGCAGTTCGACCCGCATCACCGGCCGTCAGGGCGGACGCGACAACGGGCGCTCAATAGGCAACCGCAACATGGGCGGCAACCGCAATGCGGGCGGTGGCAACCGCACCGTCATCGACAACCGCACCTATAACTACAACAGCGGCAACAACAGCAACAACCAGCGCAGCGGCGGCCGCTTCGGCGGCAGCAGCCTGGACCGCAGCCCGGGCAACTCGGGCAGCATGAACCGCCAGTCAGGCAGCATTGAGCGCGGCGGCAGCCGCAGCTACGGCAGCAGCGCCACGCCTACCCGCTCGTTCGGCGGCAGCCGCAGCTCAGGCAGCATCGGCGGCAGCCGCAGCTCTGCCCCCACCCGCTCGGCAGGCAGCTCGGCCGGCAGCCGCTCGTCAGGTGGCAGCCACGGTGGCGGACACTTCGGTGGCAACGCAGCCCGCCGATAATCACACTACAACGTGAGCGTGCGGACCTCGCAGTTCTGCATACGCTCCACCTCACTCATCTGCTTGCCGTAGTGCACAGCCTGTATCGCCTTGTTGACGATGCCGTGCCCTACGGCAAGCACTGTTTTTCCCGCGTACCTTATTCTTATATAGTCCAGGAAGCGGCCGGCACGCCGCAGCAGCTCGTCGAGCGTCTCAATATCGTCGGGCCACGGCTCGCCCTTCAGACTGGGAATGTAGCGGCCGGTGAACGAGCCCCAGTCGCGCTCGCGCAGCAGCGGTGTGGTCACGACTTCCAGTCCACGGGGCTCAGCCAGTATGCGGGCCGTGTCGACAGCCCGCCTGAGGTCGCTGGCCACCACGGCGTCGATAGCGTCGGCGGCCAGTCGGTCGCGCAGCGCCTCGGCCTGACGTATGCCCTCGGCCGTGAGCTGCCCCTGGGTCTGTCCCTGCATAATCTGGCCGACGTTATCCACGGTCTCGCCGTGGCGTACTAAAAGCAAAATGGTCTTCATTGGTGCAAAGTTACGAAATAATTCATAATTCATGATTCATAATTCATAATTATTTCGTAACTTTGCGCCATCAACAAGCAAGACATCATGAAAATCCTACAAAGTTCAGTCTTCCGCGCCTTGTGCGCCATCGTCATCGGCATCCTGCTCATTAAGTTTCCCGACAACACGGTGAAAGGCATCACCGTCGCCATCGGCGTGCTGTTCCTCGTGTCGGGGCTCATCTCGTGTGTCACCTACTTCTGGGCGAAGCGCAACGTCAGCGAGTACAAGATCTACGACGCCGAGGGCAACCTCGTGGCCGGCGAGCAACCGACGTTCCCCATCGTGGGCATCGGCAGCGCCATCCTGGGCCTGATCCTGGCGCTGACGCCGACGGCCTTCGTCTCGGCGCTGATGTACATCATCGGGGCCATCCTCATCCTGGGAGCCATCAACCAGTACATGAACCTCATCGGGGCGCGCCGCTACGGCAGCGTCAGCTTCTGGTTCTGGGTCATGCCGACGCTCATCCTGCTCACCGGCGTCTACGTCATGGTGAAGCCGCTGGCGCCGCTGGCGACGGCGATGCTCGTCCTTGGCTGGTGTACGCTCGTCTACGGTGTGGTGGAACTCATCAACGCCATGAAGTTCTACAACGACAAGAAAGCCTGGCTGAAGTCACAAGAACAGCAACCACAACTCGACAACTTTGAGGAGATCTCAGAGAAATAAGAGGTAATAAAAACTGACCCTAACCCAACTGACCCCACCCCTGCCTGGCTTCTCCCCGACAGGGGTGGAGTTAGTAATATTCAGACTCCCGTGACGATGCCCTGGATGTAGGTCTTCAGGATGTGTATGCCGGTGCGGTTGTCGCCGCCCCAGGGAATGATGAGGTCGGCGAACTTCTTAGTGGGCTCGATGAACTGCTCGTGCATGGGCTTGAGCACCTTCTCGTAGCGGTCGAGCACCATGTCGACGGTTCGTCCGCGCTCGACGACGTCGCGGCGTATGTTACGTATCAGGCGCACGTCGTCGTCGGTATCGACGTAGATTTTCAGGTCCATCATGTCGCGCAGCCGTTTGTAGTGCAGTGCCATGATGCCCTCGATGATGATGACGGGCTTCGGCTCCACGTGCACGGTCTCCTTCTGTCGGTTGCTCTCTATATACGAGTAGGTGGGCTGCTCTACGGCCTCGCCGTTCTTCAGCAGTCGTATGTGCTCGGTCAGCAGCTTCCAGTCGAAGGCGTCGGGGTGGTCGAAGTTGATGGCCGCCCGCTCCTCGGGCGTCATGCCCGTGGTGTCATTATAGTACGAGTCGAGGGGTATGACGGCCGCACAGTGTGGCGGCAGCGCCTTCGCGATGCGCCTGACGACGGTAGTCTTGCCCGAGCCGGTTCCGCCGGCAATTCCGATAATAGTCATGATGATATTTACGATTTACTGATTTTCGATTTACAGATTATTATTTACCAATTATTTGATTTACTTCCCGGTGATGATGCGTATGATGGCAGTCACGTCGGCCACGTGGTATAGTTTTAGATGTGACAATGGAATGATGGTGCAAAGATAGCAAAAAAGATTGGAACGTCCAAACAATTTAGAAGAAAAAAATAGCCATCCGCCGCCGTTAGGCCATCGTCTTCTTAAATGTTCACCAACTGGTGTTACACCAAGTGGTGAACATTCCTCTGGCCGGCTGTCGGCCGTAGGTTCTGGCTCGGAAAAACACGGGGGGGCACGGCCGGCGGCAGAAAAACTGTGTTCGCCGTGTGCCTCCGTGCCTAAAAAAAGGAGGGGCGAGGGACGGGAGCAGTAATCATACACATCTAAAAAACTTAGAAAAAAAGAAAAAATATTTCAGTAATCGAAAAAAATAGCGTAACTTCGCGCCGTAATTTCACAACACGCTCAACGACAATGAAGACATACCTTATGGCACTGGCCGCAGCGGCCTCGATGGCAACGGCAACGGCACAGGACAAACCAAGCTACGACCGCAACCTACTGAACCACCTGGACGTGAGCATCACGGCCGGCTCAACGGGCGTGGGCTTCGACCTGAGCACCCCCGTCGGCGACTACGTCAGGCTGCGCACCGGTCTGAGCATCATGCCCCGGGTGGAGCTGCCCACGACGTTCAAGCTGCAGGTGGGCGACACCCTGGAGTCGAGCAAGTCGAAGTTCGAGCGGCTCTCCGAGCGACTCTCGGGCATCACGGGCCGCGAGGTGAAGCCACAGGTCGACATGATACGCGTGCCGACGTTCTGGAACTGGAACGTGCTGGTGGACGTCTACCCCTTCAGGCGCAACCGCCACTGGCGCTTCACCGCCGGCTTCTACTGGGGCAACAAGACCATCGGCCAGGCTTACAACACCGCCGAGTGCGTGCCCACGCTGCTGGCCGTCAACATGTATAACGGCCTCTACGACAAGCTGCACGGCGAGAAGACAAAGCAGGAATGGCAAGAGGTCAAGCTAATTGACTTAGGCCCAGGCTATGAAGATATCAGCACCGATATCAATCTGCTGAAGCGGCTGCAGCGCAGCCTTGACTACAACGGCCGCATCGGCGTGAGCATGGGCCGCTACAGCCACGACATCAAGGACGACGAAGGCAACGTCATCCACAAGCAGGGCGACTACTACAAGCTGGTGCCCAACGAGGAGAGCATGGTGAAGGCCGAGATGTATGCCAACAACTTCAAGCCCTACCTCGGCTTCGGCTACGAGGGCCGGCTCGTCAAGGGCGACGACCGCTACAAGGTGTCCTTCGACTGCGGTGCCATGTTCTGGGGCGGCACGCCGCGCCTCATCACCCACGACGGCACCGACCTGACGCACGACGTTGAAGACATCCCCGGCGGCGTAGGCACCGACGTCCGCCTCATCGGTGCGCTGAAGGTCTACCCCGTGCTGAACATCCGGCTCACGCGCACACTGTTTTAAGGCGCAGCGAAGTTGCTTTTCCTGCACTGACCACTGACTGTCAGGCACTTACGCCTACTGCCAGCCCGTTTTTCCTGCACTGAAACCTGCACTGTAAAGTTGCACTGAACCATCAAGACGACCGGCCAAATGGAGGCGGTATTTACCCCGAAAGGTGGCGCTTTTCACCTCGAAAAGCGCCACCTTTCAGGGTGAAAAGCGCCACCTTTCAATTGTTCACCGCCAGTGAATAAAGATTCACCAGCCATGAAACGTAGGAACAAGTGCAGGAACAAGTAGCAAGTGCAGGAAGGAGTGCAGGCAGCAGTGCAGGAAACAGGGGGCAAGCGGCCCGCAACTGTCTGATAATCAGTGGTCAGTGCAGGAGTGCAGGAAAAAAATGCTGATAAGGCGTAGGCGGAGCCTGTCGCCTCATCAGCCTGTTTATTTCACGACGACCTTGCGGCCATTGATGATGTAGACACCCTTGCGGAGCAGGCCCGACGAACGGGCATCGGACAGCACGCGACGGCCATAGACATCGTAAACGACGACGGGACCGCCGCCAGCCTGAACAGCATTCACGGCCGAGACGACATTCACCGTCAGCGTGCCGTTGACGTAGCTGAACACGTAGTTGTCGGCCTGACCACCGGCGACCGTGATGGCATAGTCGCCGACGGGGCTGTCCTTAGTGGCCGTGGTCGACGCCGTTGGCCTGACCTTCAGCACCGACTCCGTCTCGCCGTTGACGAAGCCCTCGTAGGTGAGCACGAACTCAGGGTTCTCCTGGCCCTCTTCCCTTGAGACATCGGCTGCGCTGACCGTCAGTTCGGCAGGCGTGATGGTCAGCACACCGTCGGCCAGCGTGGTGAAGCCGTTGGTGACAGACCCGACAGCAACCCGGATGGGATAGCGGCCCACGGGCGACGTCGCCGTGGCAGGGCACGACAGGGCGGGTGTGCCCATCAGCTCGGCGCCGCTGACGGTGTAGCCGAACTCCGGGTTGTCCTCGCCGTAGTGGCGCGTATAGTTGTTGGCGGTGATGGTGACGGCCTCAGACAGCATCTTGCTGTACTCGGTCTCGGTGAGCACCTTCAGCGTCGTGGGCGTGCCGAGAGGCACCGTCAGGTAGGCGGTGTTGGCCGGGATATGCTTCAGGTCCGACCGGCGGACGAAGGCGAGCGAGCCGTCGGCAGCCTTTCCGAGCACGCGCATGGTCGACGCATTATAGGCAACGACGTTGGTGTGGCTGCCGGCATCGGGATTGCAGAAATAGACGCCGGTGAGCTGGTTGTCGGCGGGCGCCTTGGCCGACGACGTCAGCAGGTTCAGCTTGTTGTCGGCAGCCTGGCCTGACGTACTCTCGACGATGACGGGCGTGCCGCCGGGCACGACGGACGACATCTCCCTGACGACGACACAGGCGCGGCCAGCATCGACCTTGGTCACGTAGTAGGCCTTCATCGCCGACGAGGCGAACGAGAAGGGGAACGACGTATAGAAGGTCTTGTAGTAGCGTCCGCCGGCGTTGATGTCGGGCGTCAGGCCGAAGTAGTTGTCGCCGGTGTTCTTCACGGGCTGGATGAGCCAATACCTCGAATTGGGTGAGTTGGTACACACCGTACCGTAGATCTTCTCCTCGGGGCTGAGCATCCAGCTGGGAATGACGTCGTCCAGGTACTTCGTCATGCCGCTCTCGGTGGCATAGGCCGAGTAGGTGCCGTCCTCCCAGTCGTAGATCATGAGTTCGCGCTTAATCATCTTGTAGGTCGACATGCCCTGGCTCTGCAGGTCGTAGCCCTTGCTCATCTTCTTGATGTAGACGACGGAGGCGGGGTCAGAGACGACGCGCTCGAAGCCCATCACCGTGCGCAGGGCGTTCAGGTCGGCGTCGGTGGTCGACATGTTCACGCTGCCGCGGTTGTCGACGACGGTGATGAACCGTGTGGTCTTCTCGTTCTGCACGCGGTAGTAGCCGTCGCCGTTGAGCTGTGCCCACGACGTGGCGGCCGAGAGGGCTGCGACTGTCAGTAGTTGTATTCTCTTCATACGTATTTCAGTGAGCTGATTCTTTGACGTGAAACTGACCTTACCGCTATGCGTGCTGTAGGCGGCATAGAAGTAAGGTCAGTTAAAGTTGGTCGATATCTATATGCTGACCGGATTACTCGGCGATACAGATGGAGACACGGTTCTTGTCGTTCTCAGCAAACGGCTGCACGCGGGCACCCTTTGAGTCGTAAGAGATGCGGCTCTCGGCGATGCCGTAGGTGGTCTTCAGGGCCTTCACGACGACATCGGCGCGCTGGGCGGCCAGACGGTCGTTGATCTTGTCGTTACCCGTACCGGCGTCAGCATAGCCGGTGACGATGACCTTTGCAGCGGGATACTTGTTGAGGTAGTCGGCGATGTCCTTGACCTTCTGCTCCTCAGCCTTTGAAATCTTGAAGGAGTTGATGGTGAAGAACACGTCGCGGCGCAGCGGCTCGACCTTATCGGCCTTGGGCTCGGCAGCCACGGGCACCTCGACACGCTTCTCGACAATCTTCTCGACGTAGCGAATCTCGGGCTCGGGAGCGGGAATGAAGCGCGAGGTGTGGGTAGCGCCGAGGTTGATCTTCAGGCCGGCGAGGGCATTGAAGTACCAGTCGGCGTTCTCAGCCTTCTTTGAGTTGTAACGGTCGCTGAGCACGTTGGCGTTAACCTCGAGTCCGACAGAAACCTTGTCGTTGAGGCGGAAGTCGCCCGTCAGACCGGCACGGCCGGTGACGCGCACCTTCGTGCCGTCCCAGACGTACTCCATGTTCTGGGCACGGTCGGCAGCGGGCAGATAGCCGCCGCAGGCAGCGATGTAGTTGTTCTTAACCTTCTCGGCATCGTCGTTGCTGAAGCCGATGTTGGCACCGACGCCAACGAAAGCACCGAGGTTGAACAAGCGGTTGGGATTGTAACCGGCCAGCATGTTCGACAGGTTGAAGGTCAGGTCGAGCGAGGGAGCAACATACTTCCACTTCCAGCTGTCATAGAAATTGCCTGCGCCGAAGTCCTTGTTGCTGATACCGGCAGTGCTTTGCCAGGCATTCACCGACAGGCGTGCGCCGATAGCCTTACTGAAGTTGTAGCCCAGGGCTGCCTGTACGTTATAGGAAATAAGATCCTTGAAATCAATCTCGCCCAGCGTATACTGTGCGCCTACCGGCTGCAGCTGGATATACATGTGCGGATTGAAAACATATTCAGTCGTGCCTTTAGGCTCCTGGGCCGATGCTGAAAGCACGCCCAGAAGCATAAGACCTGACAATATTGTTTTCTTCATTTTCATTTTATCTACTCTTTTTTAGAATTCAACATAGAACTTCTTAATCATCACAACGCCGAGGTAGTCAACGGCTGTATAGGTAAGCTCGTAAATCTTACCGGCCTCGCCCTTGAGCGTGCAGTTCTGCATGCCATCGACAACCTTGAACATATTCTCGCCACCGTTGGCAGCAGCAGCCAGCGACTTAGCCTCAGCCACGTCGAGCTCGGCCTTGGTCTTGGCATCGTACACATTGGTCACAGCCACGAACTTCTTGTAGATAGGAGCAAAGTACTGCATGCTGTAGGTGGTGGGAACGAGGGTCAGCTCGCCATTGGAAGCCTTGGTGGGCAGAACCAGGTCGCGGCTGAGCAGGGCCACCTTGTTGTCCTGCAGACCGAACATGGTGATGTAGAGCGAACGGTGAGCGTTGTTCATCACGCGCAGGATGTGGTTCTCGATGCGGGTCCAGTACTTGTCGATAGCGGCGTAGGCGCTGGCCTTGGCGTCCTCGACGTAAGTCTGGAAGTTGTTGGTGGCATAGACCTCGTTGAAGAACTCGGCCATCTTCTGGTTAGCCTCGCTGCCGGCGCCGTAGTTGGCGTTGATGGCATCGACCAGCTCCTTGATGGTCTCGGTAGCGTCGCCATAGACGTCGTCAATAGCGCAGTCAACGGTGACGGTCTCGCCGCTGGCAGTCTTGCCATTCAGCACACCGGTAACCTTGACCAGGATGCGGCCGTTCTCGTCGACGGTGATGTCCTTACCGAAGTCGACGTCCTTGAACTGGAACTCATAAGCCGGGAAGTTAGGCACCTTGACCTCGAGCTGGGCGATGACGCGGGCGATGACCGAACGCGTGCGGCCGAAGCCCTCGACGTGGTTGAAGGTCTTGTCCTTCATGAATGCGAACGACAGGGGCTTGATGGCTACGGTAGCCAGGTTGTACTGCGAGAAGATGTCGTGAGCCTGCTCGTCGGCATCGGTCCACGAAGCCTTCAGGCCGTAAGCGGGAATATCGTTCTGCAGGCTGGTCATCACCTTACCGGCGGCTTCAGCCACCGAGATGCGTGTACGCTCCTTGAGCACCAGCTTGATGGCGTCCTCAATACCCTTGAAGTCGACAGTGACCTTAGCCTTGTCGATATCCTCGGCCTTGAGGGTAGCCTTAGCCTGATAGAAGCCGTTCTCAACGCTGCGGGTGTCGCGGAAGACGCCCATGTTCAGCTCGGCGTTAGAGGGCTCCAGCGGGCTGAGGGTAATCGGCGACTCGTTCTTTGCGCTGCTCTCGAGGCTCATCACCTGACCGGTGAAGTTGACGCTGCTGGGGTTGACCGTCACGTAGATGGTACCGGCGTTACCTGTAACGTCGCCGTTGACGTCGGCCACGAAGCGCTCGTCGCCCTTGGTGAAGTAGCCCTGAATGTCCTTCAGGCTGCTGATGCCCATCACCTCGAAGCTACGCGGTGTCCAGAGGTCGATATCGGAAGCCTCAAGATAGTACTTGGCGTCGCGTGCGGGGAACTCAATGCCGTTGTCGGCCTTACCGTAGTAGGCGGCCAGCATGTACTGGTTGATGCCGAACGGGGTATTGAAGTAGCCGAGGACAGGGTTCTCAGTGCCCTGGGCAATGATGCCGGTAATCATCTTGGTCAGATCGCCCTTGATCTTGACCAGTTCGGCGTCGATCTTGTCGATGTCAGCAGCCAACTTATCGATGGAGCCGTTGACCTCGTCAATCTGAGCCTTCAGCTCGTCCTTCGTCACCAGCGTCTTGACGGTCTCCTCAAGCTGGCCGACGGTGGTCTCGACGGTGCCAATCTTGGTGGCGTTCTGCTCAGCCTTACTCATGGCGTTCTGAGCCACGGTCTTAGCCTCGTCGGCGGCAGCCTTAGCCTCGTTGACGAGCGCGGTGATGTCGTCCTTCTTCATATAGTTGCTCTCGATGGTCTGCAGACGACCGAGGACATCCTTGCCGACCAGCTCCTTCAGAGCGTCGATGGTCTCCTTGTTAGCATTGATCCAAGCCTCGTTGGTCTCAGCCTTGGCCAGTGCGTTGGCAGCCTTGGTGTTGACCTCGGTCAGCTTGGCGTCCCAACCGGCCACCAGCTCCTGGAGGTCGGAAATCTTCTTGTTGATCTCGGTGAAGTCGCAGGTGCACTTGCCACCGTTCTTGGCCAGCTCGAGGGCCTCGTCGGCGATAGCCTTGACGTTGATGATGGTGGTGTTCAGCTCGTTGATCTGGTCAACGACGGGCTTGTCACCCAGACCGGCCAGCTTGGCGTTGATGGCGTCGATGAGAGCCTTCAGCTGGTCGATGGCGGCCTTGTTGGCAGCAATCTTGTCTACACAGCTCTGAACCGAGGCCACTGTGGCAAACTTGGCGTCAGCCTCTGCCTTTTCGTAGAACTTGGTCAAATCGCACTCGCACGACTTGATAGCTTCCACCGTTGCCTTCAGGCTGTTAACCTGAGTCTGCAGAGCCTCACGCAGACTAGCCTCCTTGGCAAGGTCGCTCTTCAGCTCTGTGCTGAGGTCCTCATTGTAGTCCTTACAGGACACTAATGAACCCACTGATGGCATGGTAACAGCCATCACGAGAAATGCATTTACAATTTTCTTCTTCATTAGAACTAAAAAATTTTATTATTAAACATGTTTATTCTATATAAATAAGGTATCATACCATAATAAAAGGATGAGATTACAGTCTCACGACTAACCTACATTCCATTATTCCCGTGCAAAATTAAGAATTTTTTCAGAACCTGCAAAGAAAAAGTGATTTTTTTTACTCTGTCCTTTAGCTTTTTTTAGTTTTGCCAGACAAAAAGCTGGCAGCAAGAAAAAAAAAGGAGAAAAGTTTTGCCTATTTGAAAAAAACATCGTACCTTTGCAGCCCGAAAATATCATTAACACATAACAAGGAATAAAATGAAGAAAGGAATCCATCCAGAAAACTATCGCCCCGTCGTGTTCCGTGACATGTCCAACGGCGATATGTTCCTTACGAAGTCCACGGCAAAGACCAACGACACAGTGGAATTCGAAGGTGAAACTTACCCAGTGGTAAAAGTCGAAATCTCAAGCACCTCTCACCCGTTCTACACTGGTAAGAGCAAGCTCGTTGACACGGCCGGTCGCGTCGATAAGTTCATGAGCCGCTACGGTAAGGCTGCGAAGAAATAAGATACTTCACACTGAAAAGAAATACCAAAAAGTGCGTCAAGGGTAGTTGCATATACCCGTGGCGCACTTCTTTTTTGCAGGAAAATCATTAAATTTCCGTAAAACCTTTGGCCGTCACGCCGAAAATTCATAAATTTGTGGCAAATTACGGTAACAAACCATCAATTACAAAAACAAAGCAATGAAAACAGTTTATGAATTTACTGTCAAGGACAGAAAAGGTAAGGACGTGTCGCTCAAGGAGTATGCTAACGAAGTGCTGCTGATTGTCAATACAGCAACAAAATGTGGCTTCACACCCCAGTACGACGAACTTGAGGCGCTCTACAAGAAGTATCACGCCGAGGGCTTCGAGATTCTCGACTTCCCCTGCAACCAGTTCGGACAGCAGGCCCCCGGTACCGACGAGTCGATACACGAATTCTGCAAGCTGAACTTCGGCACCGACTTCCCGCGCTTCAAGAAGATTAAGGTCAACGGCGACGACGCTGACCCGCTCTTTAAGTTCCTGCAGGAGCAGAAGGGCTTCGCCGGATGGGACATGGAGCACCCCATAGCCCACATCCTGGACGACATGCTGACCAAGGCCGACCCCGACTATAAACAGAAGCCCGACATCAAGTGGAACTTCACCAAATTCCTCATCAACAAGAAGGGACAGGTCGTGGCCCGCTTCGAGCCCACGGAGAAGATAGAGAACATTGCCAAGCAGATAGAAGAGCTTCTTAAGTGAAAAGTGAAGAGTGAAAAGTGAAGAGTGAAAAGTGAAAAGTGTAGAGTGACAAACTTATGCAACACACGAAATGCTTGATCATAGGCAGCGGGCCCGCAGGGTACACCGCTGCCATTTATGCCTCACGGGCTAACCTCAGCCCCATCGAGTACAGCGGCATGCAACCCGGCGGACAGCTGACACAGACCACCGAGGTCGAGAACTTCCCCGGCTACCCGCAGGGCGTCGACGGCAACCAGATGATGATGGACCTGCGCGAGCAGGCCGAGCGCTTCGGCACCGACATCCGCGACGGCGAAATCGTGAAGGTAGACTTCTCGAAAGCCCCGTACGTCTGCACCGCTGACGACGGCACCGAGATCGAGGCCGACACCGTCATCATAGCCACCGGCGCCTCAGCCAAATACTTAGGGCTCGACGACGAGCGCCGCTACAACGGCCAGGGCGTCTCGGCCTGCGCTACCTGCGACGGATTCTTCTACCGCAAGAAGACGGTGGCCGTCGTCGGCGGAGGCGACACCGCCTGCGAGGATGCCCTCTACCTGGCCGGACTGGCCAAGAAGGTGTACCTCATCGTGCGCAAGCCGTTCCTCCGCGCCTCGCAGGTGATGCAGCAGCGCGTCATGGAGCGCGAGAATATCGAGATCCTGTTTGAGCACAACACCGTGGGACTCTTCGGCGAGAATGGCGTCGAGGGCGCACATCTCGTCAAGCGCAAGGGCGAGCCCGACGAGGAGATGGTGGACATCGCCATCGACGGCTTCTTCCTGGCCATCGGCCACAAGCCCAACACCGACATCTTCCGCGAATGGCTCGACACCGACGAGGTGGGCTACCTGAAGAAGATCGACGGCACACCGCGCACCAAGCTGCCCGGCATCTTCGTCGCCGGCGACTGCGCCGACCCCGTCTACCGCCAGGCCATTACCGCCGCCGGCAGCGGCTGCCAGGCTGCCATCGAGGCCGAGCGCTTCCTGCTGAACCGAGCCTGAACGGGCCCGGCCGAGAGGTAAAAAAACAAGAAAGCCCCGCTTCACAGCGGAGCTTTCCTTTTGCTTTAAAACTAAATTAATCAACCATAAACCTTAACCATTAAAAATCTTTTCGCATGCAAAAGTACGAAATAATTCGTGTACTTCAAGCACTTATTCTGTTTTTTCTTTTCAACAAGGGCCGAATTTAACGTTTTTTGGCTTAAAAGCCCTCATTTTCAACGCTTTTGAGACGAATACAAAAGGAAAAAAGCGATACCAAAACAAGATTTCAAGAAAAACTCTTATGGAGCGAACAACCCCAGAGACCGGCAAACGTCAGCAGGCCGTTGAGCATCAGCAGCTCGTAGCCGAAGCGGTAGCCGTAAACCGACTGCGCCAGGACATCGGCAGCAAGACAGAGCAGGGGCGAGACGACACAGACCAGCGGCACCCAACGGTCGGCTGGCCGACGCCGGGTGAAGAGTCCGAAGACGAACAGGCCGAGCAGCGGTCCGTAGGTATAGCCAACCATCGTGTAGATGGCGTCGATGAGCGACGTGCTGCCGACATAGCGGAACATGATAATGAAAAGGGCGAAGACGAGGCACATCAGTACGTGGACGCGGCGACGAAGGGGAACATCGGCGGGGCGCCGGCATACGTCGACACAGAAGCTCGTAGTCATCGACGTGAGCGCCGAGTCGGCGGTTGAGAACGAGGCCGCAACGATGCCGAGGACGAAAATGATGGGGATGAGGGGGATGACGGCAACAGAGTTGCCGTCCACGAGGAAGGTGTGGACGTAGGCGGGGAGAAGGGCGTCGCCAGTGGCGCCGGAGGTAGCGGGGAGCATGGTGAGCAGTACGCCGAGCGAGAGGAAGAGCAGGTTAACGGGGACGAAGGCCACGCCGTAGGAGCACATGTCCTTCTGGGCCTCGCGCAGCGTGCGGCAGGTCAGGTTCTTCTGCATCATGTCCTGGTCGAGACCCGTCATGACGACGACAATAAAGACGCCGCTGAGGAACTGCTTCCAGAAGTTGCGGGGCGAGGCCCAGTCGTCAAGAACGAAGACGCGGCTCATGGGACTGTCGGCCACGGCCTGCACCGCCTCGCCCAGCGACAGGCCCAGGTCGCCCACCACCATATATATAATAAGGAGGAGCGCCGTGAGCAGACAGAGGGTCTGCAGCGTGTCGGTGACGACGAGCGTCTTGATGCCGCCCCGGTGGGTGTAGAGCCAGATGAGCAGCACCAGCGCGGCGACGCCCGCCCAGAAGGGGATGGCGAGCGCATCGAACACGAACTGCTGCAGAATCATACAGACGACGTAGAACTTCAGGGCCGCGCCCGTCATCTTCGACAGTAGGAAAAAGCCCACACCCGCCAGGTGGGAGCGCCGCCCGAGGCGCTGGCCCAGGTAGGTGTAGATGCTGGTCAGCCCCAGACGGTAGTAGAGGGGCAGCAGCACCGTGGCCACGACGACGTAGCCCACGATGAAGCCCAGGCAGACCTGGAGGTAGGTCATCTGCGATGTCAGCACCATGCCGGGCACCGAGACGAACGTCACACCCGAGATGCTGGCCCCCACCATGCCGAAGGCCACCATCGGCCACGGCGAGCGCCGGTCGGCGCGGTAGAACGACTCGTTGGTTGAGCGTCGGCTGGTCAGTCGGCTGACGCAGAAAAGTACTGCAAAATATGCTAAAACGGTCAGAATTATTGCCATAGCGTTTGCAAAGGTACGCTTTTTTTCGTACCTTTGCAAAAAGATTCTTAAGAAACTGACTAATCTACGACAAATGAAAGCTTTCAAGACCTTCAGAGAACTCATCACAGCCATACTGGCTGCCGTCAGCATCAGCGCCGGTGCACAGCAACTGGCCTTCCCCGGCGCACAGGGCTGGGGCCGTTTCGCCACGGGCGGCCGTGCGGGCACCGTCTACCACGTCACCAACCTCAACGACTCGGGCACTGGTTCGCTGCGTGACGCCGTGAGCCAGCCCAACCGCATCGTCGTGTTTGATGTGGCGGGCGTCATCCGCATCAACTCGCGCATCGTGTTCAAGAGCAATATCACAGTGGCAGGACAGACGGCACCCGGCGAGGGCATAACCGTCTATGGCGACGGCATGTCGATGTCGGGGGCAACCAACGTTATTCTACGCTACATGCGCTTCCGTATGGGCATAGACGGCACGAAGGATGGCGACTGTGGCGGACTGGCCAATGGCGGCAACATCATTGTTGACCACTGCTCATTCGCCTGGGGCCAGGACGAAAACTTCTCCATCAGCTGGGACAACAAGGGAACGGCTCCCCATGACGTGACCATCCAGAACAGCATCGTGGGGCAGGGACTGATGGCACACTCTGCCGGTGGTCTCATCCAGGCCGACAACATCACGATGTACCGCGTACTGCTCTGCGACAACAAGACCCGCAACTTCAAGGTGAAGGGTGTCCACCAGTACGTGAACAACATCGTCTATAACTGGCAGTCATACGCCTACGAGATGGGCGGCGAGTCGTCGGGGTCGTCGTATGCCAACGTTGTGGGCAACCTCTTCATCAACGGACCGCAGACCAGCTCGTCTGCCAACGGCTTTGCCGGCGGCAACAGCGACTTCCACTACTACGGCACCGACAACTGGCAGGACCGTAACAAGGACGGTGTCTATAACCCCACATTGTTTACAGGCACCGGCAACAGCGACCCTGTCGCTACCCCCTACGACTACCCAGAGCTTCCAGCGTGGAGCGGTAACACGCTGATTGAGAAGTTGCTGCCCGACGTGGGAGCCTCCCTGCCCTACCGCGACCTGGCCGATGCCTATATGGTTAACGAGGTGCTGTCATTCGGCACTGAGGGCGAACTCATCACGAAAGAGACGCTGCTCCCCATCGGCGACCCAACGACGTGGAGCTGGTTTACCGGCACAAAGCCGACAGATACCGACGGTGACGGCATGCCTGACGAATGGGAGTCGGCCAACGGGACCAATCCCAAAAGCAACGACGCGATGACCATTGCCTCGAACGGCTATGCCAATATCGAGAACTACATCAATTCCATTACACGCAACGACCGACAGTTCTACCTGCGTGACCCGATGCTGCTCAAAATGCTGACATCGACTCAGAACAGCTTGACTGCCACATGGTCCGACTTCAGTGACAATGAAGAAGGCTTTATCATTGAGATGAAGAAAAACGGAACGTTCGAGGAGGTCGGGCGAACGGCTGCCGGTGTCTCCACTTACACTATTAACGACTTGGAGCCAGGCACTGGCTACGACATCCGCGTCTGTGCTTACAGCGGTACTACCAAATCGGGGTATACCGGCACCGTGAACATGAAGACCCAACCAGAGCAGGTTGAAATAGTTGATGCCGAGACATTTGACGGGACGGGCGACGGCGACTGGCTCATTGCTCCTGAGGAGGACGAAACAATTACTTTGGGGGTTGCCACGCCTAAGAATACGGTGGTGGTGCGTTCCGATGCCCATGTCACCATCAACGGCAGCGGATACATCAGCGGTGGAGCCTCGCTCAATAAGACCGGCAACGGTACGCTGACCATTGCCAGCAATCAGCAGTATGAAGGACCTACCGTGCTCCATAAAGGTATTTACGAGTTTTCAACGCTGAAGAACGGCGGCGTAGCCAGCGGATTGGGCATGAGCCAGGAGTTTGCCCAAAACTGGGTGATGGACGGCGGTGTCTATAAGTACACTGGTGGCAGTACGTCAACCAACCGTTCGGCCAAGCTCACCAGCGACACTGAGTTGAACATTGCCAATAGCGGAGCTGTGGTAACCATGTCGGGTAGCATAGAAGGAACGGGCAATTTGATAATAGGAGGTGAAGGCAGGCTTACTGTCAACAGCGAGAACTTCTTCAACTTCGACGGAAACCTTGTGCTCAGTGGCGGCGAGGTCAAGCTGAACACGAAAGCCATCTCGGAGGCCGGCATCGGCAGTGCAAAGAAACTGGTTATGCAGGGAGGCTTGTTAACCACCGTCGGTACGAACGAAGTGTCCGCAACCATCAACTTCCCCATAGAAGTGGTGGCCGGCACGACGTCGACGACCCAGTTCGACCGCTGGAACGCCAACAAATGTAAAGTCACCGGCAGTGGCACCTTGGAGTGGGGCGTGTGCTATCTGCGTGAATATATCGAGGGAAACTGGGACAGCTTTACTGGCCAGCTTGTCATCAAGCCCTTTGGCAACTACGGCGACAACCGCCAGTTTGCCATCCGCAACAGCAACGGCATCAAGAATGCCACCATCGAACTGAAGAGTGGTACAGCCATTAACGGTGCACAGAATGAGTCAACCTACTATTTAGGAGGCCTTTCAGGAGAGTCGGGCTCATTCCTGTCGGGTTTCAATGTGAAGGCTAAAGGCAGTGGAACCTGGATTGTCGGCGGTGCCAACACCAACGAGGAGTTCAATGGAGTCATCAACGACAACGACCAGGCCGGCTCACATCCCGGCAAAACGAGTATCGTGAAGGAAGGAACGGGCGACTGGCGCCTGACAGGCAAGAACACCTACAGCGGCACAACCGTTGTGAGTGGCGGCCGCCTCATTGTCGACGGTACACACTCTGGCTCAGGAGCTGTTACCGTGAAGAGCGGTGCCAAGCTTGCCGGTACTGGCTCACTGGCCGGCAATGTGAAGTTCGAAAACGGCTCAACACTGCAGGCCAACAGTGCCGTCAGCAGCAAGAAGTGCCTGACGTTCAACGGTACGCTCACCCTTAACAGCGGTGCAAAACTGATGTTGGGCAACGGAACGCTGAGTACTGCGCCTGCTGTGGGCACCAAGTATCAGGTGTTTAACGGCACCGCCAACGGCACGTTTGCCGAGATTATTCCTGCCACTCCTGGCAGTGGATTGAAGTGGGACACCACCAATCTTTCCAAGGGTGTACTGAAGGTGATAGGCGAAAATGACGAGCCAGGCGACGATTCCGGCGACGATAGCGACCCGAACGTACTCATCGACATCGACTTCTCCAGCCCCGTCCAAGGCAGCCAAGGTGCTTACTACATCAACGGCTCCAAGGGGCAAATGACATTCACAGACTTCGAGACGAACAACAGTGCCGACAATCTTAATTTCACCGTCGGCTACGGCTCCAGCTGCCCCGGTGTCCTGCGTGTGGGTAACGGCTCTGCAACTGTAAGCATCCCGGAGGAAGACCAGGCAAAGGATGATGAAATCCTCGAGGTCAAGTTTGATGTATGGTTCGGCAATCTCTCTGGCAGGAATTTCTACTTCGACCTCCAAAATGCAAAAGGCGAGCGAGTAGCCGGATTCAGCATCAACTGCTACAACCACACGCTTGCCTACAACGACTTTGACAATACTGACAATACCGGACTGGATATTCTCAGCAATAAAAAGAGTCTGGGAAGCAGTTCTATTGGCAATGCACAAATCTGCGTCAACGACAACAAATCTACTTTCACCCTGCTCATCGACATGAAAGCCCATACCGCCAAAGGCATACTGGAAACGGCTACGGCTACGACGAAGGGCAGTGCCATACTTCTGAATCCAAGTATTAGCGACCATCAGATTGCCAAGATTGTTGTTGGCTCAAACTACGACTATGCAGGCGCCCGCCGCTGCTGGTTCGACAACCTCAAGGTCAGCAAATACAGCGCCCCGTCAGTCTATCAAGCCCTATTGGCTTGGGGCAACATGACTCCTGCCTCTTATGACAACAGCGGTGTGAACAACATGATGGTAAGCACTGGCAACGATGAGTCGCAAGGCTTCTCACTGGTATGTACCGGTAACCTGACGAAGGCATATAGCAGTGCCGGAACTCCGAAACTGAAAATCCCTTACAACGATGAGACCATCGAGCGGACGGCCATCAAGTGTTCCAACGGTGCCCAGAACACCATTTTCCTCCCCGAAGGCGTTAAGGCAACGAAACTGACCATCTACAGTGTCACAGGCACTAACTCTTCCAACCGCACCAGTTACTGGAAGGAAGTTGCCGGAGTCAACTATACGGAGAGTACCACGACAGAGCTTGACCTCGATGCTTCACGCGACAACCCCAACGCGGTGAGTTTCACCCTTGACAATGTCACAGAAAAAGTGACATTCACCAATACCGGTGAGCAGCAGTGCGTCATCCTTTATCTGGAGTACCAGTATGGCGACCAGATTATCCCAGGCGACGTCAACGGCGACACCAAGGTCGACGCTGGCGACGTGACCGCGCTGGCCGACTACCTCGCTGGCAAGGACCCGACGGGCTTTATCCTGGAGGCTGCCGACCTGACGGATGACGGCAAGGTGGACATCACCGACCTGACCAAACTCATCAACATCATCATCGGCGGCAAGGAATAACAGCTTGCAGCAACAGGGGAAAGGACAGAAAGCACGGCAAAAAAGAAAAAAGCCGTGCTTTTTGTTCTTCTTTTCATTTATTATTAGTACCTTTGCACACGGATACACCAATCCTATAAACTAAAGTATTATGTCAAAGCAAAAGAAATTCATCCTCCAAGAGAGTGAGATCCCAACACAGTGGTACAACATCCAGGCCGACATGGTGAACAAGCCCATGCCGCCTATTCACCCGGTTACGAAACAACCGCTGGGCGTTGACGACTTAGCACACATCTTCCCCCGCGAATGCTGCGTCCAGGAACTGGACACCGAGCACCGCTGGATAGACATACCCGAGGACGTACTCGAGAAGTACAAATACTACCGCTCTACCCCGCTGGTGCGCGCCTACGCCCTGGAGGAGGCCATCGGCACACCCGCCCACATCTACTTCAAGAACGAGTCGACCAACCCGCTCGGCTCGCACAAGATCAACTCGGCCCTGCCCCAGTGCTACTACGCCAAGATGGAGGGCACAACCAACGTGACCACCGAGACGGGTGCCGGACAGTGGGGCGCTGCCCTCTCGTATGCCGCCAAGATCTACGGTCTCGACTGCGCCGTCTACCAGGTGAAGATTACCATGCAGCAGAAGCCCTACCGCTCCAGCATCATGCGCACCTTCGGCGCCGTGGTCGAGGGCTCGCCCTCGATGTCGACACGTGCCGGCAAGGACATCCTGACCAAGGACCCGACGCACACCGGCTCGCTCGGCACAGCCATCTCCGAGGCTGTCGAGCTGGCCACGACGACGCCCAACTGTAAGTACACGCTCGGCTCGGTGCTGAACCACGTGGGCCTGCACCAGACCATCATCGGCCTGGAGGCTGAGAAGCAGATGGAGATGGCCGGCGAATACCCCGACATCGTCATCGGCTGCTTCGGCGGCGGCTCTAACTTCGGCGGCATCTCGTTCCCCTTCATGCGCCACAACCTGCTCGACGGCAAGACGACGGAGTTCATCGCCGCCGAGCCCGACTCATGCCCGAAGCTGACGCGCGGACAGTTCCGCTACGACTTCGGCGACGAGGCCGGCTACACGCCGCTGCTGCCGATGTTCACCCTGGGCCACAACTTCAAGCCGTCGAACATCCACGCCGGCGGTCTGCGCTACCACGGTGCAGGCATGATCATCTCACAGCTCATCAAGGACGGACTGATGCACGGCGTCGACATTCCTCAGCTCGAGACCTTCGAGGCCGGCATGCTGTTCGCTCAGACCGAGGGCATCATTCCCGCCCCGGAGTCGTGCCACGCCATTGCCGCCACCATCCGCGAGGCCAAGAAGTGCAAGGAGAGCGGCGAGCAGAAGGTCATACTCTTCAACCTCTCGGGCCACGGACTTATCGACATGCCCAGCTACGACTCGTTCATCAAGGGCGACCTGCAGAACTACACCGTCACCGACGAGATGATAGCTGCAAATCTGGCTGAATTGGACAAACAAAACTAATATATGGACATTGTAGAAAGATTTCTGAACTATACCAAGTTTGACACGCAGTCGGCAGAAGATGCCGACTGCGTTCCCAGTACTAAAAAGCAACTGGTCTTTGCCGACTATCTGAAGAAGGAGCTCGAGGCCGAGGGCCTCGACGACGTCGAGATGGACGACAAGGGCTACATCTACGCCACGCTGCGGGCCAACACCAAGGACCGCGTGCCCACCATCGGCTTCATCTCGCACTACGACACCAGCCCCGACTGCTCGGGAGCGGGCATCAAGGCGCAGATCGTACACAGCTACGACGGCTCGGACATCCTGCTCTCTGAGGGCATCGTCTCGTCGCCGAAGAAGTTCCCCGAACTGCTGCAGCACGTCGGCGAGGACCTCATCGTCACCGACGGCACCACGCTGCTCGGCGCCGACGACAAGGCCGGCATCGCCGAGATCGTGCAGGCCATGGTCTACCTGCAGCAGCACCCCGAGGTGAAGCACGGCAAGATACGTGTGGCCTTCAACCCCGACGAGGAGATAGGCATGGGCGCCCACCACTTCGACGTCGAGCGCTTCGGCTGCGAGTGGGCCTACACGATGGACGGCGGCGACGTCGGCGAGCTGGAGTTCGAGAACTTCAACGCCGCACAGGCCAAAATTACCATCAAGGGCGTCAGCGTACACCCCGGCTACGCCAAGGGCAAGATGGTGAACGCTAACCGCCTGGCCGCCGAGCTGGCCGCCATGCTGCCCGACGACGAGACGCCCGAGGCCACCGAGGGCTACCAGGGCTTCTACCACCTGCTGGGCATCACGTCGAACATCGAACAGGCCCGCATGAGCTACATCATACGCGACCACGACCGCGACCGCTTCGAGGACCGCAAGCGCTTCATCAAGCGCTGCGCCGAGCAGATGAACGCCAAGTACGGCGAGGGTACGGTCGACATCGAGGTGAAGGACCAGTACTACAACATGAAGGAGAAGATCGACCCGCAGATGCACGTCATCGACGTGGTGCTCCACGCCATGCAGGCCGTCGGCGTAGCGCCGAAGGTGAAGCCCATCCGCGGTGGCACCGACGGTGCGCAGCTGTCGTTCCGTGGCCTGCCCTGCCCCAACATCTTTGCCGGCGGGGTCAACTTCCACGGTCCCTACGAGTTTGTCAGCATCCAGTCGATGGAGAAGGCAATGCAGGTCATCGTCAAAATCTGTGAACTGACGGCAGGATACAATGGCTGAACTACCTGCAATGATTCAAGACCTGGCACTGATGCTTATCGTGGCAGGCATCGTGACACTGGTGTTCAAGCGGCTCAAGCAGCCGCTTGTACTGGGCTATATCGTGGCCGGTTTCCTGGTCTCGCCCCACATGCCCTACACGGCCAGCGTGGCCGACCGCGAGAACATCCAGCTCTGGGCCGACATCGGCGTGATGTTCCTGCTGTTCTCGCTGGGTCTCGACTTCTCGTTCAAGAAAATCCTAAAGATGGGCGCCTCGCCCATCATCTCGACCATTACCATCATTTTCTGTATGTCCATGCTGGGCATCGTCGTGGGCCACGCCTTCGGCTGGAGCCAGATGGACTGCATCTTCCTCGGCGGCATGCTGGCCATGTCGTCGACCACCATTATCTACAAGGCCTTCGACGACCTGGGGCTGCGCCAGCAGCAGTTTGCCTCGCTCGTCATGTCGGTGCTCATCCTTGAGGACATCCTGGCCATCGTCATGATGGTCATGCTCTCGGCCATCGCCAGCGGCAACAGTCCCGACGGCGGTCAGATGCTGGGCTCGATCCTGAAGATTGGCTTCTTCCTGATACTGTGGCTCGTGGTAGGCATCTTCGCCATACCCATTTTCCTGCGCTCCGTGCGCCGCCTCATCAACAGCGAGGTGCTGCTCGTCGTCTCGCTCGGCCTGTGCTGCGCCATGGCCGTCTTCTCGACGAAGGTGGGCTTCTCGTCGGCATTCGGCGCCTTCATCATGGGCAGCATTCTGGCCGAGACCGTCGAGGCCGAGCGCATTGAGAAGCTGGTGGAGCCGGTGAAGAATCTCTTCGGCGCCATCTTCTTCGTCTCCGTCGGCATGCTCGTCGACCCGCAGATACTCATCTCCTACGCCGTGCCCATCGTGGTGCTCGTGCTCACCATCCTCATCGGCCAGTCGGTCTTCGGCTCGCTGTCGTTCATGCTCGGCGGCGAGAGTCTGAAGTCGGCTATGCGCTGCGGCTTCTCAATGGCCCAGATTGGTGAGTTCTCGTTCATCATCGCCTCGCTGGGCCTGTCGCTCGGCGTCATCAGCGACTTCCTCTATCCGGTTGTGGTGGCCGTATCAGTCATAACCACTTTCCTCACACCTTACATGATACGGCTCGCCACGCCGGCTTATAACGCCCTTGAGCACCGGCTGCCCACCAAGATCATCAAGCTGCTCAACCACCTCTCGATGAGCCGTCCCAACACGACGGAGCAGAGCAAGTGGAAGCAGCTGCTCACCCAGATGACCGTCAACACCGTCGTCTACAGCATTCTCTCGTCGGCCGCCATCGCCATCAACCTGATGTTCCTGCTGCCGCTGCTGCGCCGCGTGGCCAACTACGACTTCACGCTGCTGGGCATCCACATCGCACTGCCCCAGCTGCTCACCGGTCTCTTCACGCTGGGAGCCATTTCCCCCTTCCTGCGCGCCATGGTGATGAAGAAGAACCGCTCGGAGCAGTTCAAGGCCCTCTGGGCCGAGTCGAACCGCAACCGGCTGCCCCTGCTGTCGACCATCCTGGCGCGCGCCGTCATTGCCCTCGGCTTCATCTTCTACGTCTGCCAGCGGCTGGGCCACTTCTCGACGGCCGTCATCGTCACCCTCGGCGTGGTCATCCTGGCCTTCATCATCGTCTCGCGCTTCGTCAAGCACCGCAGCATCATGCTCGAGCGGCTGTTCATCAACAACCTGCGCTCGCGCGACATCGAGGCTCAGGTGCACGGCAAGAAGCGCCCCCTCTACGAGGGACGCCTGCTCGACCGCGACATTCACATTGCCGAGTTCGACGTACCGGCCGACTCACAGTGGATGGGCCAGACGCTGAAGCAGCTCTCCTTAGGCAGCCGCTACGGCGTACACGTCAGCAGCATCATGCGCGGCGGCCACCGGCTGAACATCCCCGACGGCGACTACATCATCTTCCCCGGCGACCGGCTGCAGGTCATCGGCAGCGACGACCAGCTGGCCCGCCTCGGCACCGCCCTCAAGGATGAGGTGCTTGGCGAGGAGAAGGACGTCGAGGCCCGCGAGATGAAGCTGCGCCAGCTCATCATCGGCCCCGAAAGTCCGTTCATCGGCAAGACGCTCAAGGAGAGCGGCATCCGCAGCCTCTACAGCTGTATGGTCGTCGGTCTGGAAGAAGGAAAGGAGAATCTCTCGCCCGTCAGCCCCACCCGCCGCTTCCAAGAGGGCGACATCATCTGGGTCGTCGGCGAGCAGGAGGCACTCGACGCCCTGCTGAACGGCTGACCGAGCGGTTATTTGTCGTTGTAATGTTCCTCAGCCTGAATAATCAGCACTGAAATACGCTCATCGTAAATGTCGTAAATGATACGGTCGTTTGCCGTAATATGACGCGAATAGGTTACGTCATTTCCACCGACCAGTGCCTCAGGATGGCCTAGCCCGGTTCGGGGATGCTGCATAATGTCAAACAATACCTTTGTTGCCTTCTTGAACAAGCGAGGATTAGACTTCTTCCACTTACGGAGTGTCCTGTCTGCATCTTTGGAATACTCTATGCTGTAGTTCATAGACTATCGAAGTATTTCTGCATATCCTCAGGAGTATTGCATACAATAGTCTCCCCGCGAGCCGACTCCTCACGTGCTCGCTTGATGTTACGCCGAATGTCAGGAGTGATGGTACGGTCGTCGCCGATATGAGCCACACGTACAGAGGCAATGCCACGAATAAGCTTCAGAGCCTTTCGGATTTCTGATGCCATAGCATTGTCTTCCAGCGTCACAATCATCTGGGTTGTTTGCGGGATTTGTGTTGTCACTGCCATAATTATAACCTATTGGATGAAAATATCGCTGCAAATATACGACATTTCCGGCATATTTCCAAACATTTCCCTGAGAAATCACCCACATAATAGTTAATCACAGGAAACAACCTGCACTTCCGACACTCCCTACACCTGTTGTAATATTTTAGGTGTAGGAAGTGTCGGAAGTGTAGGATAAAAAGTGCGAATGACAACTATAATAGCAAAATGGCACGAGGAACAGGCCGAAACAGGTACTTCGTACCGGCTTTCGGAAGGTGGAACCGACACCTGAACCGACACTCTGGCAAAAGGCGGCGGGTTACGAACAAAAGGCGGCGGGTTACGAACAAAAGGCGGCGGGTTTTGGGCAAAAGGCGGCGGGTTTTGGGCAAAAGGCGGCGGGTTTTGGGACTGATCAGGCACTGAAAAACACAGAAGAACACGGCTGGCCATAAAGGGGGCTCCGTGTCCTTCCGTGTTTTTCAGTGCCTAAAAATCAGCGGCGCGCGGTCTTTCTTTTACTTCGTCAGATACTGAATCAGCAGCGTCAGGTCGACGATATCCACCGTGCCGTCGCCGTTCATGTCAGCATCACCGAAGGAGAACGACGAGGGATCGAGGCCGATGACATAGTCGCGCATGGTGGCGATGTCATCTTCGTCGATGCAGAGGTCGCCGTTGGCATCGCCGCGAGCTCCGGCAAAGTCATACGTTACATTTCCTACCATCTCATATACGCTCCAACTCTTCTCATTGGCAGCATTCACCTGCGAAACCGTTATCAGGTTATCCCCAGCAGACTCGTCGGGGGACATAGCCCACATCTGACCACCCTGACTCCTAAGGCTGTTAATAAGCTTTGTCATATCCCCGCCTCTAATCCTATTGCCGTAACACTCCAACCGCTCCAAATTATACATGCCAGACAGGTAGAGCTCCGACAGATAGTTGTTGTTACAACTCAGACCTTCGAGTGCTGTGAAATACCGAATACCCATAAGGCTGCTTATTCCCTTGGAACTCACGTTCATTTCTTTCACGCCGGCTATCTCGTCCGGTGTAAGGTAACCGTCAGAGCCATAACTCTGTTGCAGTAACCACGAGCGGAAGTTGTCGTCGGGGAAGTTCGTCTCGTTGATGGCGATGGCATCGTAGCCGGGATATGGGTTTTCCCCTGACGTCAACACCTGCCAGCCCTTATCTTCCTTGGCAACCTTTACCTGCGCAGCTGATATCCTGTTGCCTTCGGAAGAGTTATTAGCATATACATTTAAACGTCCGTCTGACTTCTTGGGCAGGCTATTGATGAACGAGGTCATATTAGCGTCCTGAATCTTGTTGCCGTAGCACATTATTCTGAATAATGCCGTGTTGTTTGTTACGCTGAGCGAAGTCAGCTGGTTGCTGTTGCAATACAGAGATTCGAGTTTCTTGCATTGCGATATGTTCAGGGATTGCAACTTGTTGCCAAAGCAGATCAGCGTCGTCAGCGATGCTTGCCACGCCAGGTCAAGCGAGGTCAGGTTGTTGCCTGTGCAGGTCAGACTTGTCAGCTCCCAGAAGTACTCGATGCCCTTGAGGTTGGAAATGTTCTTGTTACTGACGTTCATCGACGTTACTTGTGCCAGTTCACTCTTCGTGAGCCGCCCGTTCTTGTCGGTATCGCAGTTGTTGCTGACCCACGTGCGGAAATTCGTGTCGGGGAAGGTGTTGGAATTGATGGCAACCTCAACTCTCAGCTCGACATTCGGGTAGTCCTTAAGAATCGTGTTAAAGTACTGATACATGAAATAAAAGCTGGATACGGGCAAAATAAAGTTCCCAGCAAAGGTGCCGTATACGTACCCAGCATTGGTGCCGTAAGGGAATATGCCACATTTCCTCGTGTTCTTATTGCATTGAAAGCCATAAAGTGAGTTAGCCCAAGGGAAGAAAGTGTAAACATTGTCACTTTCACTGAAGCTGCCATTCATAAGAGGTTGAACAAAAGCCATCATCTCTGTGAGTATCTGTAAGTCGAGAGCGCTGAGCGTTGCGCCGTCATAGACGGTGATGACGTACGCGTCGGGATGGGAGTCGGAATGCGACACCCAATCCTGTTTACTCGAATCCCAAATCTGGACATCAAAGTTTTTTCCGGTGGCCGTCTGCACCTGAGCAGTGGTTATCTGGTTGCCCGTCGACGCCTCATTCTTCTTGACGCGCAAGCGACCTACAGTTTCACTCGTGGGCAGGCTGTTGACGAATGTCGTCATGTTCGAGCCGCTGAGTTTGTTACCAAAGCAATAGACTTCAACATAAGACAGTTTTGTGCTGCCGCCTTGCATCTTTAAGGAAGAAAGCTGGTTGTTTTCACAATACAGGAGAGCCAGATTCGTACAGGTCGACAGGTCGAGCGAAGTCAGCTTGTTGCCCGAGCACAGCAGTGTCTGCAGGTTCTTCAGCCCCGACACATTGAGAGAGTTCAGCTGGTTGTTTTGGCAGCGCAGTTCCGTCAGCGACTTATTGCTCCTCAGGTCAAGCGAAGTCAAGCTATTGCCATCGCATACCAATTTTCTCAGCGACGTGAAGTATTCAATGCCTTTCAGACTGGAGATATTTTTGCTGGAAACGCCAATTGTCGTCACATTTGCTATCTCACTCTGGTCGAGCATTCCGTTCTTGTCGGTGTCGCAGCTGTTGCTAACGTAGTTGCGGAAGTTCCCGTCAGGGAAGTTGTTCGAGTTGATGCTGCAGACGAAATCGTAGCCGAAATAATAATTATCATTAACATACATTGGTATCCAACCCTTCTTCTTGGCATTGCCCACCTGACGGCAGGTCATCGAGTTTTGGTCAGTGTTGTCTGCTTTGACATAAAGAATTCTATTCGTGACGGTGGGCAGGCTGCTGATGAGCACATCCATGTTGCTGCCGCTGATCTTGTTGCCAGAGCAATCGATAGCTATCAACTTTGTATTCTTCGACAGGTCGAGCGAGGTTAAGCCGGTATTGGAACAGGACAATACCTCAAGATTGGTGAAGAAACCAATGCCCCTCAAGTCAGAGATAATCCAATTGTTGACATCAATGCTCGTGACTTTATTGATATCTACTTTGGAAAGTCTGGCAATAGGTTCTCCAGAATCAACATCCGTTCTACAAATATTATAAAGAACATAGTAGCGGAAATTATCGTCTGGAAAGGTCTTTTCGTTCACTGTCTGCTCGATATCAAATGAAAAGGCATCGTATTTCCCTAAATCCGAGTCCACTTTTTTCAAAGCTTCCTTGGATTCTTTGCTAAGCCGCACAGCAAGTCCATAGGGTTGAACGTTGGCAGGCACACTAATTGTTTTAGCCTTTGTATCAATGCTGAACAGCGTATTGCCGTTCAGGTTCTTAAAAGTCAGAACATTTGACGATGTAGTTTCAAGGACCAATTTCCCCTCCACATTGGCAACGACCTGAAACATAGCCAAATACTGATTAAACAATGACTTAAACTTATATCCGTCATAGATTGTTACAGGCGGGTAGACAGTTTGAGCCTGCGCCCCCGAAACCAAGGCGAGGAGCGCGATAACGATTAATAATAATCTTTTCTTCATAATTCTATAGTTTTTAGTTTATCGTTTATCTTCGTTTTGTCAACTGGGTGAGTTAGCGTTGTTAACTGGGCTTGTTAGTCGTGCTAACTCGGCGGGTCAGCAGCCTTTACCCGGCAGTAAACTCGCTCGAACCCGGCAGCAAACTGCCACGTACCCGGCGGGTAACTGGTGCGAGGCGGCGCCTCGTTGTCATGAAGCGGCGCCTCGTGATTCTGAAGCGGCGCCTCGTTGCGAAATGGTGCAGACCTCCCGTCTGCGGCCCGAAGTGCCGATGCACAGGGACTTTCGCACTTCGCAGACCTCCCGTCACACCTCCCGTCACACCTCCCCTCTGACCTCCCTTCTTACCTTCTCTGGGGGACGTTCAACGGGACCTTGACGGGAGGTGTCGGCGAGTGACCTCCCGTCCTCAAACCCCTATTCACACTGGGGTTTCGGATGAGAACGGGAGGTTGGGAGGTTTTTTTTGCTTTTACTCTCCTATTTTATTACTTATTCACCTTATTTAATGATAATTGCTGCAAAGATACAAAAAAATGTGAATATTACCCCACCTAAATAGTTAATAATTATTAATCATGTACAATTATTCTGCTTTCTGCCGCGCGGCGGTCAGTGGGGTCGCCTCACTGACGCCAAGCGCCGCCTAACGTTCGTCAGGCGGCGCTTGATATGCACAACTCACGTCCGGAATGAATCCGGCATAGCTTTTTACCTTTTCACTTTTTTACCTTTTCACTTTTTTACCTTTTCACTTTTTTACCTTTTTACTTTTTTACCTTTTTACCTTTTTAAGTTTTTCTATCAGTAGCGTCAGGTCGGTGATGTCGACCGTGCCGTTGTCGTCAAGGTCGGCCGACTTCAGTGAGAACGCACTGGAGTTGCGTCCGAGGATGTAGTCGCTCAGTCGCTCCACGTCCTGCGTGCCGACCTCGCCGTTGCCGTCGGCATCGCCTTCGACGATGACACCGAGGTAGTCAGAGCCGTCTTCCCTCAGCACGCGCCACCCCTTCTGGTTGGCAGTATATACCTGAGCCGGCGTCATTGTGTTGAAGTCACGTCCCTCGCCGTAGAAGTAGTACAGTTTACCGTCGGTCGTCACGGGCAGGAGGCTGACAAACGAGCCGTCAATATTGTTGATCCAGCATTTCAGCTCGTTCAGCGACGTGAAGTATTCTATGCCCTCGAGGCTCTTGATGCCACGGCTGACCAAATATGTATCGAACGATTTGGTGTGTTGTATCTCCACCTGGTTGAGGTATCCGTCCAAGTCGCCGTCGAAGCCCCTGATAATCATGGAGCGGAACGCATCGTCGGGGAAGTTTCTCTGGATGATGGGTACACCCTGGTCGATACCAGCATAGTCAGCGCCGTCGCGCGTGAGCACCCTCCAGCCCTTGGCTTTGAGAGCGTCCACCTGGGCGGTGGTGAAGCCGTTGCCCTCCGTTGCGCTCGTTGAGAACAGCCTGATGACGCCGCCGTTGTCCGACAGGTCCCGAAGCAGGTAAACGATGGCGTATCCCCATATCTCGTTGTTGTCTATCCACAGTTCGCTGAGTTGCTGGTTATTGTCTAACCAGAGGTAGCTGATATTGTTGTTGCTTGAGACGAGCTTCTTGAGTGCCGTGAAATACTGGATGCCGTCGAGTTGTTCGATGCCCAGCCCCGACAGGTCCATCTCTGTCACCGCGTCAAGCTCGTCCTCGGTGAGCACACCGTCGGCCCCGTAGTTCTGAGCCAGCACCCACGAGCGGAAGTTCGGGTCGGTGAAGGTGTCCTCGTCGATTTCGACGTAGAAGGGAACGCCGGGGTAGTCCACCCACTCGGTGCCGTCATACATCTGGACCGTCCATCCATTGTCCTTAGCGGCCTCGACATGTCTGGTCATCATCTCGTTGTCATCGTCTATACCTTCAAAGTAAACGGCCATCCATCCCGGATCTTCCTGACTGGTGTCAATGGTCCGCAGACAATCTACCAGATAGGTCATGCCGTCTCCGCGAATCTGGTTTTTATAGCACTCCAGTCTTTTCAGCGCCCTGCAGTCCGACAGACCATTAAGATACTCCAGCTGGTTGTCGTAGCACGACAGTTCTGTCAGTGCCGAGCAGCCCGACACGTCAAGCTCGGTCAGCTGGTTGCTGAAACATTCCAGTGCCATCAGCGTATTGCAGTATGACACGTCGAGGGAGGTCAGCTGGTTGTCGTAGCAATTCAGTCTTATCAGCGACGTATAGCCCTTCACGTCGAGGGTGGTCAGCCGGTTGTTGTTGCAATCCAGTACTTTCAGCTCCGTGCAGCCCGACACGTTAAGCTCGGTCAGCTGGTTGTAGCGGCATTCCAGATCTGTCAGCGACGTGCAGCCCGACACGTCGAGGGTGGTCAGCTGGTTGCCGTAGCAAGTCAGTATTTTCATCGACGTAAAGTGCTCAATTCCTTTGAGGTTGACGATGCCCTTGTTGCTGACGTCGATGGTCGTCACCGCCGCAATCTCTTTGGGGGAGAGGTATCCGTCCCCGTCCTTGTCAACAGCCACACTGCTGACGTACGAGCGGAAGTTGCCGTCCGGGAAGTTCGTTTGGTCGATGGCAATGCCAGGAACTATGCCGGGGAAGTCTTTGTCACTACTTGTCAGCACACGCCAGTTCTTGGCCTTTGCAGCCTCCACCTGCACAATAGTTATCTGGTTGTCATCGGTGCCATCTGGATTGTAAACTTTAAAGGTGCCGATGCCGTTCGTCACTGTTGGCAGGCTGTTTATGAGTGAGGTCATTACTAAACCACGAATCTGATTGTTGTAGCAAATCAGTTCTGTAAGCGCCGTGTTATTCGACACGACAAGGGAGGTCAGCCGGTTTTTGTAGCATTGCAGATATTTCAGCGCCGCCTTATTCGACACATCAAGCGAAATCAGCTGGTTGTTGTAGCAAATCAGCAACACCAGCGCCGTATTATTCGATAAGTCAAGAGAATTCAACTGGTTGTTCTGGCAATACAGGAATCCCAACTCCGTAGAATTCGATAAATCAAGAGAAGTCAACTGGTTGTTCTGGCACTGCAGCAATATCAGCCCCGTGTTATTAGATAAGTCAAGAGAAGTCAACTGGTTGTTCTCGCAACGCAGTTGTGACAGCGCCGTAAAGTGTTCTATTCCTTTGAGGTCAGTGATGCCCATGTCGTTGACATAGATGTGCCCGCTCGTCTCAATCTCCTCGAAACCAAGAAAACCGTCGCTGTCGGTGTCGCAGTTGCTCCGGACCCACGACCTGAAGTTTTCATCGGGGAAGTTGTCCTGGTTGATGGGAACACCTACGAAACCGCTGAAATCGTGCGTGCCGCCGTAGGGGGAATATGAAACAACCCGCCAGTTCTTGGCCTTGGCGATATCCACCTGCGCGGCGGTGATGATGTTCTGGTCGTTATCCCGGTCGAGCACAGTGAACAGCCCGAGGGGCAACTCGGTTGTCGGCTGGCACAGCGGCAGGCTCTCCACGAGCTTCTTCATCTCGGCGTAACCAATTTGGTTGTTCGAGCAGTCAAGGTATGCCAGCTTCGGGTTGTTCGCGACATTGAGCGCGGTCAGCTGGTTGCCGGGACAGAACAGCATTCTCAGCACGGTGTTCTTCGAGACGTCAATCGAGGTCAGCTGGTTAGAGCCGCAATCCAGCCTTTCAAGCTTGGTGTTATGCGAGACGTCGATCGAGGTCAGACTGTTGCCGAAGACGTCAAGTTCCTTCAGCTCGGTGAAGTACTCAATGCCCGTGAGGTCTTCAATATTCAAGTCAACGGCATTAATCTCCGTTATCTGGGCTATCTCGCTGTCGGTGAGCACCCCGTCAATGAGGTCGGGCTGGCAGTAGTCCTTCACATAAGAGCGGAAGTGCCAATCAGGGAAGTGATTTTCGTCGATGGTAACGTCGGCCAATGCCCCAGAAACCATGCCGAGGAGCACTATAATGATTGATAAAAGTCTTTTCTTCATAAGCTATATTGGTTTTATTGGTTTTTAGTTAATTGGTTCTTTAACTCTTTTACCTTCACCTTATTTAATAATAATTGCTGCAAAGATACAAAAAAAATGTGAATCCCCCCCCTCAAACTGTTAATAATTATTAATCACGTGCAATTATTCTGTTTTCTGCCGCGCGGCGATTGGTAGGTCGCCGTTGCTAATGTCAGGTGCCGCCTCACTGACGCCAAGCGCCGCCTCACTTTCGTCAGGCGGCGCTTGATATGCATAACACACGTCCGGAATGAATCCGGCATAGCTTTTTACCTTTTCACCCTTTCACCTTATTATATATTCCTCAATGGTCCGCGTCTTGGTCGAGAACGAGAGGCCGACCTTGTGGAGGCGGCGACCGTCGAGGGCGTAGGAGACGAGGTAGCCTTTGCGGTCAATCTGGTCGATGGCCTCCTGTGCCGGGCGGTCAATCTTGAGCTCGATGACGTAGACGTCGGTGCGCGACTGCCAGACAACGTCCATGCGGCCCGTTGCCGTGCGAACCTCGGTCAGCAGATACATGCCCATCAGCGAGAACACCACGTAGAGCATCTGCTGGAAATGGCCCTCCGACGTGGCTCCCTCGGCATAGGGCACCGCCGAGAGGAACGTCTTCAGCCGCTCGAAAGCCTCGGACAGGTCTTCGGCGCGGATGGCGCGGTAGATGTCGGTGATGCTGTTGTGGGTCTTCAGCGTATTCTCCCAGACGTAGAAGGGCACCAATGCATCAATGACTCCTAACCGCACCTCCTGGTTCGGGTAGCCCAGGGTGTACTCGTCCAGCTCGCGGTCGTAGTCCTTGACGGTCAGGTAGCCGCTCTGGTAGAACAGCGGCAGCACGCTCTGCATCTGCTCGGTCGGCGCGTCGAACTCGGTTGAGCGAGCCCTGATGCCGTCCAGCTGCGTAATGTCGGTTTGGAACTTCTGCAGCATCTTTACCAATACGGTGGGCGTGCCCGTCTCGAACCAGTGTGCAGCTATACGGCCGAATGAGAAGGTGTTGATCAGGCTGAAGGGATTGTAGACGTCGGTCAGGTCTTCGGCGAAGTGGTAGCCGTCGTACTTCTCCTTCAACTGGCGGTAGGCCTCGTCCTTCTCGACGCCCATTTTCTCTGCCATCTCTGCCACCGGCTCGTCCCACTGCTCGTGCAGCTCCTGTTCGCTGATGCCGCAGATAGTAGAGTAGCGTGGATCCATCGTGATGCGTCGCAGGTTATTCAGCTCGCTGAAGATGCTGAGCTGCGAGAACTTCGAGATGCCGGTGATGAAGACGAAGCGCAGCCACGGGTCGCAGTCCTTCAGCGGCGAGTAGAAGGCGCGCAGGGCCTGCCGCATCTCGTCGAGCAGTTCGGGCTTGTGGAGCACGGTCAGCAGCGGGGCGTCGTACTCGTCGATGAGCACGACGACCTTCTCGCCGTACTTCTCGGCGCAGCCCTTGATGAGCGTTTCCAGGCGTGCGCCCAGCCCTTCCTTCGTGCATTCTATGCCGTATTTCTTCTCTAACCACTCCAACTGCAGCCCCACCATCTCCTGCAGGTTCTGGATGGTGCCGCCCTTGGCCGAGGCGAGGCTGATATGGAGCACGGGGTGCTGGCGCCATTCGGTCTCAAGGCGCGAAGCGGCAAGCCCCTCGAACAGGTCGCGGCGCCCCTCGAAGTAGCTCTTCATCGTCGAGACGAGCAGCGACTTACCGAAGCGGCGCGGGCGGCTGAGGAAAACGAACTGGAAACTGTGGGCGAGGTCGTAGACGTAGCCCGTCTTGTCGACGTAGGCGTAGTTGCCTTCGCGAATCTTCTCGAAGGTCTGTATGCCGATGGGGTATCTCTGTCTTTCTGTCATCACGGCGCAAAGATACAAAAAGATTTCTTAACTTCCAAGGATTTTCCAAAGAAAATCTGTGGGGGGTTAATACCACTGCACGGAGTTGGAGTAGCTGGAGCGCTTGTCGTACTTCAGGGCGTCGGTCAGCGTCGAGGCATTGCAGCGGAACGAGAAGTTGTAGCTGGTGTAAGGCGCGAGCACCACCGAGCACGACATGTTGAAGCAGTGGAGGTCGCGGCTGAGCGAGGCCGTGGTCATCGAGATCTTCTTGTTCTCGAAGTCATAGCCGCTGGAGAAGTTGATGTTCCAGCCGTCAGAGATGCGTATGTTGCCACTGATGTTCAGGTTCTGCGTGAACTCGTAGGGGTAGCGCATGGTGTTGTAGTTGAACTTCGACTTGTCGCGGCTCTCGCGCATGCTGATACCATATCCGAAGCTGAGCGACCAGGGCACTTTGAATGACATGTAGCCGTCGTCGTCAGTGGCCGCCTTTCCGGCGTCCTCCTTCCGGGCGGCACGCTTACCCTTCTCCAGGTCGAGGTCCATGTTGCTCTCCAGGGCGTTCTCTTCCTCCAGTTCCTCTTCCTCGGTCTTCTTGGCGGGCTCCTTCTTCTCGGTCTTCTCGCCGCGCAGCCACTTCAGGAAGTTGTTCACCTTGGTATTGTCGAGCGTGTAGGAGATGTTCTTCGAAATCTGGCTGAACGGGCCTATCTTGCCCTTCTCCCAGTAGGTGGTATGTTCGCTGAGGCGGGGCGTGGCTCCCACGGAGTCGGCCTCATAGACATAGCTGGCGAAGGTCAGGTTCAAGTTCAGCGTGTAGCTCTTCGAGAACTTGATGCGCAGCGTGGTGCTCACGTCGTCCATAGGCCTGATGTTGGTGGCCAGGTTGTAACCGGTGCGCAGGCTGAACTCGTCGATGAGCGACACCTTCTTCACCGAGTCGTCGGCGTTGCGCAGCTTCATCTCGACATTGTTCTTCAGGTCGATACTGATGCGACCCGTGCGGCTCGTGCTGACGGCCGAGATATTGCCCACACTGTAGGGCCAGTACTCCACCATTGAGACGTTGCCGTCGGCGTCGGTCTTCTGGTAGTAGTCGTAGTAGCCGTAGCGGCTGGTGCTGAAGTTAGGCGCATACTGGAACGTGACCGTTGGCGTGAACACGTGGCGGATGGCCTGTATCTTGTCGCCGAAAATCTTCTTGTTAGGCACATACATACCGTAGAGGATGGTCGATGCCGACAGGTTCATGCTCCAGTTATAGACGTTGTAGAAGCCGGTGAGGGTGTCGGTCATCTCCTTCTGTGTCGTCTCGTCCCACCACTTGCGGGCCTTGAGGAAGCCGGTCTTGTCGGTGAAGTTGAACGAGGGGTTGATGTTGATGACGTTGAGGAACGTGAAGTTGGCATTGATGGGTATGGTGTGGGTGATGCCGTTCTTCCAGTCGCGGCGGAAGTCGGAGTGCAGCAGCTTGTCCTCCTGGGTGTTGATGGAGTTGCTGAAGTCGGCACGATAGCTGACCGAGATTTTCTCGTACCAGCGCTCCTTGCCCACCATCTTCTTGCGCTTGAAGGGGTACATACGTGCCAGGTCGATGTTCAGTCGGGGCAGCGTCATCGAGATTGACGAGTCGCGCATGTTCTGCGTCAGGTCCATCGACGAGGTGATGGTCAGCCCGAGGTTCGAGAAGCGCGTGTTGTACGACACCGACGACGTGCGGATGGTCTGCGTCAGGGCCTGCGGGTTGTACATCGACGTGAGGTTGTTGCGCTCATAGCTGGTAGTGGCAAAGTTCACCCTGGCCTGCAGCGTCGAGAAGGGGTTGGCCTTAGAGTCCTGGTTGTGGGTCCACGTCAGCTTGTAGCTGGTCGTCTTCTCGTAGTCGGGCAGGTTTTTCTCGCCGGCGATGGTGTTCTGGTAGCTGAACAGGAACGAGCCTCGGTACTTGTAGCGCTTGTTGTAGTTCGACGTGGCCGACACGCCCCACGAGCCCTTGGTGTAGATTTCGCCTATCAGCTTGAGGTCCATCTTGTCGGAGATGGCAAAGTAGTAGCCGCCGTCGCGCAGGTAGAAGCCGCGCTCGGTCTCGTCGCCATAGGTGGGCATGATGAATCCGCTGGAGTAGCTCTTCGTGAAGGGGAAGAAGCCGTAGGGGATGGCCAGCGGCAGGGGCACGTCGCACACCACGAGGTAGGCCGGTCCGAAGACGACATCCTTGCCCGGGCGGACCTTGGCGCGCGACATGGCGATGTAGAAGTCGGGATGTGGGTCGTCGCACGTCGTATAGCGGCCGTGCTGCAGGAAGAGCTCGCCGTCGGCGCCGCGCTTCGACAGCTCCGAGGTCAGGAATCCGTCCTCCTGCTGGGTGTACACCTGGGTGATGAGTCCCTTCTTGGTCTTGAAGTTGAAGGCCATGGTGTCGCTCTCGTACTCGTCGCTGCCCATCTTGAACACCGGCGTGCCGCTGAGCTTGCGGGTGGTGCTGTCCATGATGCCCGTGGCGTGAACCAGCGAGCTGTCGAGCACCATGTATATCTTCTCGCTCTTGAGGTCCATGTTCTGATATTCCACGTGCGACGCACCGTAGAGATGGGCCGTTCCCGTCGAGGCCTCGTAGGTCAGCGAGTCGTTGGCCGTATATTTCACCGGGGCGTCGATGCCGTTCTTCTTGGCACGGTTCACGCTGTCGCGGGCCAGCGAGTCGTCTATCACCTTATTATATTTATAGATGGCCAGCTCGAGCGAGTCCATCGTCGTCGTGTCGCGCTTCATCTTTGCGGCGGCAGTTTCGGCGCCACGCTCGGCAATCGAGTCAAGGGCGGCTACGGTGCGCGACTTCTTGCGGCGCCCTGACTTCTTCCCGCCGTTGTTACTGGTGAGCGTCGAGTCAGCCTTCGCCCGGCTGCGGATGGCCTTTGCCGCCTTCTTGCCGAGGGCGCTCAGGCTGTCGGTACCGCCTGCGGCAACGACGTCGGCCAGACTGTCGGCCATGGCCACGAGGTCGCCCAGGCTGTCGGCATCGGCCACGAGGTCGGCCAGGCTGTCGGCGTCGGTCACGACGCGGGCCACCATGTCGGCCAAGCTGTCGGGCACGACTGCCGACGGGTCGCCGCCGAGGGCCTCAGCCACAGCGTCGGCCAGAGCCTCGGTGTCGCCGGCCCGCTGTATCAGCGTGTCGAGTGGAATGTCGTCGGGCAGGGGCAAATCACTAATGGCCTTCGACACTTCCTTTTTGTTATCCCGGCGGAGTGACGAAGGCGTACATGCCCACATGCAGATAAAGGCAACGAACATCAGGAGGATGACCGTTTTCTGTTTCACGGCTGCAAAGGTACAACAAAGAAATGAGAAACGAGAAACGAGAAATAAGAAATTATGGTTTATTCAAACATTTTTGCCCAACGTAAGAACTTTTCCACACCTTCGTGGCCAAAACGTTCCAAACTCTGAGCCGTCTCGGCAACAGTCAGCACGCGGTCGGGGCGCGACTTCGAGTAGAACTTGTCGGCGTAACAGACCACCTGCTCCTCCAGCGTCTCGGGCTCCAGGCCGGGCAGCCCCGTGCCCGTATGGCGCTCGGCAACGCGGGCGTGGCGTGGGTAGCCCTCTTTCCTCAGCAGTTCGCCGCCGATGGGGCCGTGGCGCAGGTAAGGCTCCTGGCCGAAGCAGAATATCGACGGCGCCGAGCACCAGCGGATGCCGATGTCGTGGAGCATGGCCGCCTCGTCGACGAACTGGCGGTCAATGCCGAGCTCCGGGTGGCGGTCGCAGATCAGCAGACAGCGGTCGGCGACCTGCCGCGAATGCTTCAACAGCAGTCGCCGCAGGTCGCCGTCCTCCGGATAATATTTGTCTATAATGGCCTGATACATCGTTTTAAATCACCCCCGCTCTATCCAGGCAATAGTGTCGCCCTGACGAATCTGCTGACCGGGCTTCACACTGATGTCCACCAGCTTGCCGCCCATGGCGGCGGGAATCTCTACGATCTCGCCCCACTTCGTCTGCAGGTAGCAGAACGTCTGGCCTTCCTTGTACTGCTGACCGATGAACGGCTCGATGCACGGAGCCATAACGCCCTCGCCGCCAAAGCTCCAGATGAGCTGTCCGCTGAGCGGCGACTTCACGGCGTCGGCCTTCTGGTGCTTCAGCGCGTCAATCTCGTCTTGCGAGAGCTTCGTGCCGCCGCCCAGACGGGCGTCGCGGGCCTTCTGGATGTCGGCCAGCAACTGCTTCTTGGCCTGGCCGCTCCTGTACGGGCGGTACTGCTCGGGGTGCATGGCCAGCTCGAACAGCTCCTCGTCGTCCTGACCGTAGTCCCAGCCCTGCTCGTCCATCTCGCGGCGGAACCCGTCGAGGGCGTTGGGAATGAGCGTGTGCGGGTCGACGTCGGTGAACTCGCGTTTCTGCTTCGCGGCCAGCTCTACCAGTTCGGGAGCTATCGTTCCGGGTATCTTGCCGCTCTTGCCCAGTATCATGCCCCAGATGGCGTCGTCCATCATCACGTAGCGGCCCTTGCCCTGCTCCATGGTCAGCAGGTTCATCAGGGCGATGTTCTTCGTGTACTGCGAGAAGGGCGTCACCAGTGGGGGATAGCCCACGCGCGGCCAGACGTACTCCACCTCGTTGAACAGGCGCACCAGCATGTCGTCCATCGTCAGCTCGGGCTCGCCCTTCTGGGCGCGCAGCTTGTCAATCATCTTCTTGATGCCGCCCAGGTCGGCCATCATCGAGCCCATCATGCCGCCGGGCAGTCCGCAGCCGAGCAGCAGCGACGACATGTGCTTGTTGGCCGGGTTGATGAACAGGCCCAGCCAGTCGTCAATGAACTCCTGCGTCAGCGTGCGGGCCTGCATGTAGGCCTGCATGTTCAGGTCGGCCACCTCGAAGCCCTCGTTCTTGAGCATCGACTGCACCGAGATGATGTCCGGGTGGACCTTACCCCACGACAGCGGCTCGATGGCCGTGTCGATGATGTCGGCGCCGTTGTTGCACACCTCGAGGATCGAGGCCATCGACAGGCCCGGCCCCGAGTGGCCGTGGTACTGTATCAGTATGTCGGGGTGCTTCGTCTTGATAGCCTTCGTCAGCTGGCCCAGCATGGCGGGCTGGCCGATGCCGGCCATGTCCTTCAGGCAGATCTCCTCGGCTCCGGCGGCAATCACCTCGTCGGCTATCTGCGAGTAGTACTCCACGGTGTGTACCGGACTGGTGGTGATGCAGAGCGTGGCCTGCGGCGTCATGCCGGCTGCCTTGGCCCATTTTATGGAGGGTATGATGTTGCGCGTGTCGTTCAGACCGCAGAAGATGCGGGGAATGTCGACGCCCTGGGCGTGCTTCACGCGGTACATCAGCTGGCGCACGTCGTCAGGCACGGGGTACATACGCAGGGCGTTCAGGCCGCGGTCGAGCATGTGGGTCTTGATGCCCACCTCGTTGAACGGCTTGCAGAAGGCGCGCACCGCCGCGTTGGGGTTCTCGCCAGCCATGAGGTTCACCTGCTCGAAGGCGCCGCCGTTGGTCTCCACACGGCTGAAGCAGCCCATGTCGATGATGACCGGCGCAATGCGCTCCAACTGATCCTTGCGCGGCTGGAACTTGCCGCTCGACTGCCACATGTCACGATAGACGAGGCTAAACTCTATTCTCTTCTTCTTCATGTCATTTATCTATTGTTTTACATTTCGACTGCAAAGTTAGTCAGAAAAAATGAGACGCGCAAATTTTTCGCCTACTTTCCGCCCTTAT
>CAMOKH010000110.1 GCA_946617675.1 uncultured Prevotellaceae bacterium
ATGCGCTCATTGCCCCTTCTTGCGTCCCTTCGGTAGCAAGCGAGCAGAGCTCGAGCGCGGGGCGCTATCGGGTACATGCGGACAATCATTATTGTTTTCTACTGCTGTTCACTGTTTGCACGACGGTATTGAGACGGGGATATCTGGAATTTCCTACTGAAGTAGCGGCTGAACACTGAGGCATTGCTGAAACCAGCCTTCGCCATGATCTGGCCGATAGAGAGGTCGGTGGTGATGAGCAGCTTGCTGGCATACTGCAATCGCAGCTCACTGATGAACTGAGGCAGCGAGTCGTATTTGCTGCCCTGAGAGAAAGCGGCCCCCACGCGCTCTTTAGAGAGGTGGAACTCGTCCATGATCATCTGGCGGTCGAACGAGGGGTTGAGGAACAGCAGCCGGCGACTCACCTCACGCTCGATGTAGCGGAAGAGCTCTTCGGGAGAGAGTGCGCCCAAGTCCTCGCCTGATACCTCCGTCAGAGGGGGTGTCTGACTGTCGGCAAGGGCAGAAAGGCGGGCGTCTTCTGCCGTCGCGGTCTCCACACTTTGGGCAGGTGTCGGGTGGGCTTTCAGATTCTCGTACCTTTCTTTATATAGCATAGCCTCTTTCATCTGCTTGGCCAGCACACGGTTCTTCAACTGCGTCTTGATCCATTGGCGGCGTGTGTACCATGCAAGGAATAGTCCTACGATGGCAAGGATGCCAATCAGGCCTGCCACCCGGGCTGCATAGTGCTTAAAGGCCCGCTGGCGGTCAATCTCCTGCTGCTGTTCCTGTGCATGGAAGCGGGCTGCGTAGAGGTTGGCCTTGCCGTGCAACAGACTATCGGTCAGCTGGTACGAGAGTGCAGCATAGCGATCCATGAGACCGTAGGCGTCGGCATAACGCCCCTGGGCGGCAGCCGCCTCGGCACGGTTGTAAAGCAGTTCGACGTAAGGCAGACTGAGGGTGTCGCTGATAAAGGCCGGCTCATATTCGTCGTAGGTTGCCAGCATACGGCCATACTGTCCTAAGCGGCCCACGGTCAGCGCAATGAAATAACGCCCGTCGAGGGTCTGGCCGTAGTCGGTCTGGTCGAAAAGCTCCACGTAGTGCTTGGCTTTAGCACGGGCTTCGTGCGCCTTATCCCCCTTTTCGCCTAAGGAGGCCATTGCCAGGTAGCCGTATGCCTTGCCCCGGTAGAAATCAATGTAACCTGGGCGCTGCTCCTCAGCCGGTTCGCGGTAGGTGCCGTCGTGATAGTCGTCAGGGTGCTGCTCGTAGTCGGCTAAGAGTTCCAGCATACGGTTGGCGGCGGGAATCATCTCGGCCAGACGTCCTTTCTCAAAGCAGCTCTCGGCCTTGCGCTTCAGTGCGATGATGGTGGCATCGAGTTCGTTGAACTTCCGCTTATCTTCCAGTTCGCTGATGACGCTGTCGATACGCGCCAGTCCCTTCTGCTGCTCACCAAGGGCGACGAGAAAGCGGCCTATCTCGGCATCGGTGCGCAGGGCCTCGGTCGTTTCGCCGCACTGACGGTGATGGCGGCTGAGCTGTGTGGCCCAGTACAAGGCCCGCTCATCGTCGTGACGCAGACGGCAGGCGTACACCAGGATGTTGAGCACATTCTCCTGCAGTTCCGGGTTGGCCAGGGCCGAGTCGTTACGCATCAGCCGTTCACCGATGATGATTGCTGAGTCGTACTGAGCCTCCTCACAACTCGAGCAGTAGACCTTGGCACGCAACATATCTGCCCGATAGTCAGGCATATTGCCAACGATGACAGCCGAGTCGAGAATGAGCAGTGCCCGCTCAGGCAGCGAGTCGTAGATGTCCAGCACCGCTCGTTCGGTGTAAAGTGTGTCGGAGGACGGCGACCCGTGTTTCGTACTCTTTCTCCCTGAGCAAGCTATGATTGCCGACAGCGTAAGCACCAATATAAATAGTTCTATCCGTAGCTTCATCTCTTTAGTATGCTTGAAAAGCGATGCAAAAATACAAAAATTTCCTTTATTCCAAGCAGTTTAGGTGTTAAAATAGAGAAACACGGACAAAAAAAGCCCGCTATTTTCATAGCGGGCGGGGTGTTATCCAATATCTTTTACCAAATAATACTCATCGAAGGAGGCACGCTTGCCTTTTCAAAAACACTATGTTAACCTAAATCACTATGATACGAATATTATTACTGTTGCGAATTTTCACTGTTGTTGCGACGACCGCCACGAGGGCCACCCTGACCGCGGCGACCGAAGTTCTTGCGCATCGCCTCCTGGTCGGCCTGGTAAGCCTTGTACTGCTCGGGAGTCAGTATCTGCTGCAGCTCGGCCTCGTACTGCTTGATAGCCTCCTGACGCTCCTGACGGGCCTTGGCAAACTGCTCGCGCTGCTCGTCGGTCATCTGCGGACGCTCGCCCTGCTGGCCGTTTCCGAAATCAGGACGGGGCCTCATTCCACGACCGCCGCGCATGCCACCCCGGCCGGGGCCCATTTTGTCGGCATATTTTGTATTGAGAGCCAGCAACTTGGCAGCCTGGTCGTCGTTAAGTCCATACTTCTTGACGGCATCGTCAGTGCGACGCTTGGTCATCTCTGTGCGGTCCATGCCGCGACGCTCGCTGTTACCCTGTGCGTTATTCTCTTGTGCCTGTACGGCTGTTACTGTAATGAAGGCTATGAAAGCCAGAATCATTTTTTTCATTTTGTTCAGATTTTATTAGTTTTACTTTCGGTTTTGCTTGTTCACGTCAGTTGCAACTAATAATCTGACGCAAAATTAAGGAAAAAGTTTAATGCCGGCAAATTTTTTTATTTGATTGTTCGGCGAAATGCCTTTTTTTTCGTACCTTTGGCCCGACTTTAATGTTTTTAAACACGAAGGGATGACCAAAACGATAAAAACAGTGCTGATTTCAGCCTGCACGGCACTCGCCGGACTGTGGGCCTGCTCCGAGGGCGACAAGCCCGACGAGCAGACGACCTACAAGGGCATCGACACAGTGCCGATGCTGGTGATGCAGGTGCAGAAGTGCGCGCGCCTCTACACCACCGAGCTGAAAGTCCATAAAATCGTGACCCACGACGACGTGGTGAAACTGCAGGGGCAACTGCTCAAGCAGAACATCGACATCCGCCTGCCGATGGGCGAGCGCAAGGTGGCCATTCCCATTGACGCCACGCTGAAGGCCTATATCGACTTCAGCAACTTCTCGGAGCGCAACGTAGAGCGCACGGCCGACGGACGGATAACCATCCTGCTGCCCGACCCACGGGTGGAGCTGACGTCGTCGAAGGTCAACCAGCGGGAGATACGCTCGTTCGTGGGCATCGTGCGCGGCCGGTTCACCGACGAGGAGCTGACGCGCTACGAGCAGCAAGGGCGCGAGGCCATCATCCAGAGCATTCCACGACTGGGCATCGTCGACATGGCCAAGGCCAGTGCCGCCCACGCCCTAGTGCCGATGCTCGTCCAGATGGGCTATCGCGAGGAGGACATCACCGTGGCCTTCCGCAAGGAGTTCAAGCCCTACGACATCAGCAGGTTCCTGGAGGTGAATGGAAAGTGAAAAGTGATGAGTGAAAAGTGAAAAGTGATGAGTGAAGAATGAGAGATGAAGAACGCAGATAAAAGCAAGCTGGAACTGGTGGTGAAGGCACTGACGCTGGTGGTCATCATCATCGTGCTGTGGTGGCTGCTCATAGCCGAGAAGGACAACCACGTCGGCCTGAAGGTCGACGACGACATCAACCCGACACCCGAGCAGATACAGAGCATACGCGACATCGGCCAGTGGGAGTTTCTGAGCATCAGCAACGAGGAACTGGTTGACACCGTGCGCAAGGGTGTCTTCTCTGACGACCAACTGGTGCGCATCTACTACGGTACGCTGCGCTTAGGCATCGACATGAGCAAGACGAAGAAGAACTGGATCAGTGCCCACGGCGACACCATCGTGGTGAAGCTGCCTAAGGTGGGACTGCTCGACAAGGACTTCATCGACGAGACGCGCACCAAGGCCTTCTACGAGTCGGGCCGCTGGACAGCCCGCGACCGCGAAGCACTCTACCGCAAGGCCAAACGCCAGATGATGAGTCATGCGCTGACCAAGGAGAACCTGAAGACGGCCGAGCAGAACGCCGAGGTCCAGATGCGCCAGATGCTGAACGCCATGGGCTATAATAACATCACAATAAAATGGAACAACTAAACGAGATTCTGACTGAAGTGAGCGGCCTGCTCTGGGGCTGGCCGATGATTATATTACTATTAGGTACGCACGTGTACCTTACCATCATCCTGCGCTTTCCGCAGCGCAAGATCCTGACCGCCATCCGTCTGTCGGTGAAGCGCGACCCCGGGGCCACCGGCGACGTGTCGCAGTTCGGCTCACTGGCCACCGCCCTGGCCGCCACCATCGGCACGGGCAACATCATCGGCGTGGCGACAGCCATCGCCCTCGGCGGACCGGGGGCCGTGCTGTGGTGCTGGCTGACGGGTGTGTTCGGCATCTCGACGAAGTACGCCGAGGGTCTGCTGGCCATCAAGTACAGGGTGAAGACCGAGAAGGGACGCATGCTCGGCGGTCCGATGTACGCACTGGAGCGCGGACTGGGCTGGAAGTGGCTCGCCGTGCTCTTCGCCCTGTTCACGGCGCTGGCCGCCTTCGGCATCGGCAACACCGTACAGGCCAACGCCATTGCCACCGTGGCCCACGAGACCTACAACATCAGCCCGGCCCTGACCGGCGGCGTCGTCTGCCTGCTGACGGGAGCCGTCGTCCTGGGCGGCGTCAAGAGCATCGCCCGCGTCTGCGGCCTGCTGGTGCCCTTCATGGCGCTGTTCTATGTCCTGGGCTGTATCTACATCCTCTGCGTCAACGCTCCCTTCCTCTGGCCGGCCCTGAAGCTCATCGTCCAGTCGGCCTTCTCGCCGCAGGCTGCCGGCGGCGGCTTCGCCGGCACCACGGTGATGATGGCCGCCCGCTTCGGCATAGCGCGCGGACTCTTTTCTAATGAGTCGGGCATGGGCTCTGCTCCCATCGTGGCCGCCGCTGCTCAGACGCGCAACCCCGTGCGCCAGGCCCTGGTTTCCAGCAGCGGCACGTTCTGGGACACCGTCGTCATCTGCGCCCTCACGGGTCTGGTCATCGTCAGCAGCGTACTGGCCTACCCCGACATCGACTTCCAGAACGGCGCCACACTGACGAAGGCCGCCTTCTCGAAGATTCCCGTCGTCGGCACGCCCCTGCTGACATTCGGCCTGCTGACGTTTGCCTTCTCGACCATCCTCGGCTGGTGCTACTACGGCGAGCGGGCCGTTGAGTACCTGCGCGGCCGGCGCTGGGTGGTCGTCTACCGCGTACTCTACATTGCCGCCGTCTTCGTCGGCAGTGTCATCGAACTGAGTCTCGTCTGGAACCTGGCCGACTGCATGAACGCCCTGATGGCCATTCCAAACCTCATCTCGCTCATTGCCCTCAGCGGCGTACTTGTGCACGAAACGCGCAAGTACCTGTGGCGCGGACGGCTCGACCGCGAGATGTAAGGAAAACAATAAATAGTCACTCTATCCCTACAACATAGACGGTAGCGTCGGCCACGCGGAACTTGACGTCGCGGCCGGCGAAGGGCATGCCGTAGACGCGGCGTGGGTCGTCGTGGTAGCGGGGACGCGGGTCCTGGGCCAGCACCTCGCGGAGGGCGGCTGACAGGTCGGCGCCTAACTGAGCCTCAACGTCACGGGGCATCTCCACGCGGAGCGGCTGCCAGTCGTGCCGGTCGACGAATCCGGAGCGGGCTTCAGGATGGGCGTCGGCATAGGCGACGTAGGGCTTCACGTCGTAGATGGGCGTGCCGTCCATCAGGTCGGCACCGAGGACGTGGACGACGGGACCATACTCGTTTGTCAGCTCCACACGCTCCAGCCTGACGCACGACAGTCCGAGGCGGTTAGGACGGAAGGGCGAGCGCGAGGCGAACACCCCTACCCGCTCGTTGCCGCCAAGGCGTGGCGGGCGGACGGTTAAAGCCCCGACAGCCCCAGAGCTGCTAAACTCCCAGATGAGCCACAGGTAGTCGAAGCCCTCGAGGCCGCGCACGGCCTCCTCGCGGCGATAGTCGGGAGTGAAGACGATGCGGCCCGGCAGCGTGGCCGCCAGGCCGCTCTGCCGCGGAATGCCGAACTTCGACGTCAGCGGCGAGTGGAAATAGGCTATCGGTTCGATCGTCATGGTTTACTCGAACACAAGGTCCTCGAGCGTGCAGAGCGACCGCTCTTTCGTGTCAGACTTAAAGACGAAGTAGATGGCGTGCTGACCAGGCCCGACGACATCCAGGTCGGCGGTCATCTCGGCAGAAGTCTTCGGCATGTCGGCCTTCAGCTCAATGCGGCCTATCTGCCGGCCGCCCTGCGATGCCCAGGGGCGGTCGGCCATTACCTCGATGACGCCGTCGACGCCCTCAGGAATGAGCCTCAGCCTGAGGGTCAGTTCGTCATCCCCGTTCTCCTCGCCGAAATTGAAGTACTTATAGCCCACAATCGAGCCGTCGGTGTTGTTCACCACGCGGTTGGTATTGTTTCTCAGGGCATAGGGCGCTGCCATGTTGTCGTCGGTGCCATACGAGGCCTCCACATACGAGCCGTAGAACGTGTTGTTGGGCCACTCATGGACGGCGGGCTTCGGCCCGGTCAGCCAGCAGGCGATGCCGGCTGAGTGGCGCTCGTAGGGGTCGAGTCCGCCCAGAGCGAAGCCGTTGCTGTTGTATTCGCCCTCCGAGATGCTCACCTTGCCGCCCTTGCCCTCCTCAACGCTGACGGTGATGGGGGCCACCATGGCCTGGCGGGCAAACTCGTTGAGTCCCGTCTGGCGGTGATAGAACACGTACCACTGTCCGCCAATCTCGCAGATGGAGCCGTGGGTATTGCCGTCGGGCACGGCCGAGGCGATGACGTTACCCTGCTCGTCCTTCTCGCGGGCGCGACCGTCGATGATGGTGCCGCCGTAGGTCCAGGGCCCCAGCGGTGCGTCGCCGTAGCAGTAGGCCAGCGTGTAGTTCGACGTGGGCAGGCCGAACTCACCGTCCTTGGTAAACCGGCTGTAGATGAAGATATACTTGTCTTTCACCTTACGGATGCTCGACGCCTCGAAGAAGCGGAACTCGCCCGGCTCCTCATAGCCCGAAATCATGCCGTCGACCACCTTCGTGCCGGGCTTGACGGTACACATCGTCGCCGGGTCGATCTCGGCGGCCATTGAGTGGCCGAAGCCCCAGTAGCCGTACACGCGACCGTCGTCATCGACGAAGACGGCGGGGTCGAAGCCGTAGATGCCGTCAACGGCGTTCGGGTTGTCGGCGTTCCAGTTGCACACCTCAAACGGTCCGTCGGGCCGGTTGCTCTTGGCTATCAGTCCGTTGCGGCCGCCCGTCTGGTCGTTGGGGAAGAGCCAGTAGGTCTTCTGCCCGTCAGGCCCCGTGGTCATCGTCACGTCGGGGGCAAAGAGCACGTCGGCGGTCGAGACCGAGTCGAAGGGCTCGCCCTTGGCGTTCTTGTCTACGGCGAGTATGACGCCGTCGTAGCGCCAGTTGTTCAGGCTGTCGACCGAGGCCGACCACACCACCTGGTCGCGTCCGCAGTAGTCGGTCTTGATGATGTCGTGCGAGCCATAGATGTAGACGCGCTGCCGGCCCAGCTGGTCGGGGTCTTCAAACACGTAAGGCTCGCCGTCGGGTATGTGTTCCCACATCGGCAGGTAGGGGTTGCCGACGGTCTTCAGCTGTGGTTCACTGGTCGTCGTCGCCTGCTGCGCACACGACGCCATCAGCAGTGCGCAGCCCACGGCTGCCACCACCATTGTTTTCTTCTGTCTGCTCATATTGTCAATTCTCAATTATCAATTCTCAATTCTCAATTCCCAGCACTCCGTCCTTCAGTCCGATGGCCTGCGCCTTGAGCACGCCCTTGCCGCGCACCACGGCCAGACAGCGGCCGAAGAAGGCCTTGCGCCGCGGCGACGTGAAGCGCTCCATCGACGTCTGGCAGCCGTTGTCGGTAGCCACCACGCGGCCGCCGTCGATCGTGAACAGCAGCTGGTCCTCAGCCCACGGACAGAGGTTGCCGTCCTTGTCGACCACCTCGGCCTTAACGAACGTCAGCTCGTCACCCTGGTAGTCGGTCGTCAGCCGGATGTGGTCAGGCTGGCCGGCGGTACGTATTGTCTGCTCGCAGACCACCTTGCCATCTTTGCGGCTCACGGCCCTGACCTCGCCCGGCTCGAACCTGACGCGCCACATAACATGATAGGTGTGGTCGTCCTTGGAGCGCACGCCCTGCGACTTGCCGTTAACGAACAGCTCTACCTCGTCGGCCTGGTTGTAGTAGGCCCAGAGGTCAATCTCCTGACCGGGCAGCCAGTTCCAGTGGGGGAAGATGTGCAGCATGGGCTTCGTGGTCCACTCGCTCTGATACATATAATAGGTATCCTTGGGGAATCCCGCCAGGTCAATCAGTCCGAAGTAACTCGAGCGGGCGGGAAATCCGTAGGGCGTCGGTTCGCCGATGTAGTCGAAGCCCGTCCAGATAAACTGTCCGCCGACGTAGTCGTTGTGCTTCACGACGTCCCAGGTCTCCTCGTGGGTAGAGCTCCATGAGGCGTGCATATTGTCGTAGGCCGAGCACATGAACGTGGGGTCGGTGTAGGGCAGCCACCACTTCTTAGGCGCCTTGCGCACGGAGTCGCTGGGCATCATGTAGTTGCCGCGCGTCTGCAGTGCCGAGACGCTCTCGGTGAAGATGAAGGGCTGACCGGGAAACAGCCGCGGCACGTCGAGGGCCTCGCGGTGGTGGTAGTTGTAGCCTATGATGTCGAGCGCCCCGCTGCGGTAGAGGTGGTTGCCGGGGCTCGGCTCGTTGCAGCCCGCCGTGATGGGGCGCGTCGTGTCGTACCTTCTGACGATCTCGGCCAGATGCTGCGTCAGCAGCGACTGCACGCTCAGCTCGCCGTCCTTGGCCAGCGTCGAGGCATCGTGGCCGGCGTTGAGTATCAGGTTAGCCTGCTCCAGCGTCAGCGTGTCGGCCTCGGCACTCGACCACTGCTCGAGCACCTCGTTGCCTATCGACCACATCAGCACCGAGGGGTGGTTGCGGTCGCGCATCACCAGGTCGGCCAGGTCGCGCTCGTGCCACTCGTCGAAGAAGCGGGCGTAGTCGTTCTGCGTCTTGCGCCGCCGCCACATGTCGAAGCTCTCGTCCATGACGATGAGCCCCATCGTGTCGCACATGTTCAGCAGCTCGGGGGCGGGGGGATTATGCGAACTGCGTATGGCGTTCACGCCCATCGCCTTCAGCTTCACCAACTTGCGGTGCAGGGCGTCCTCATGCAGGGCCGCTCCCAGGCAGCCCAGGTCGTGATGCTCGCAGACGCCGTTCAGCTTGCGGCGCTTGCCGTTGAGCCAGAAGCCCGTCGACGCGTCGAAACGGAAGTCGCGGAAACCGGTGGTCGTCACGACCTCGTCGACCACCCTGCCGCCAACTTTCACCTGCGTGCGAACCTTATATATATGAGGGGTCTCGCACGACCACAGCATCGGCTTGGCAACGGTGATGACAGACTTCAGTCCCTTCGACCTGCCGACCACCCTGCCCCGAGAGTCGATGAGGGTGTTCTCGACAGTGCCCTGCCCCACGAGGGTGACCTCAATGCCAAGACGGCCCTTGCCTTTGACTACCGTTGAGCTGGCCGAGACGCCCCAGTGGGCCACGTGGACGGCAGCCGTCTTCGTCAGCCACACGTGCCGGTAGATGCCGCAGCCCGAGTACCAGCGCGAGTTGGGCTGGTCGCTGTTGTCTACGCGGACGGCCACCACGTTCTCGCCGTCGCTGACGTAGGGCGTTATGTCGATTTCAAAGCTCGAGTAGCCATAGGGCCGGTTGTAGACCTTCTGCCCGTTGACGTACACCGTCGCGTTCATATACACGCCGTCGAACTCCAGAAACACCTTCTCTCGTGCGTTGTCACTCCGTGACAACGAAAACACCTTCCTGTACCACCCCACCCCGCCGGGCAGCGCACCGCCCCCGGCGCCGCTGGGATTGCCGGCGTAGAAGTCGCCCTCGATGGCCCAGTCGTGGGGAACGTCGAGCCGCCGCCAGTGGGCGTCGTTATAGTCGGGGCGCGCCATTGCAGCCGTGTCGGCCAGCATGAAGCGCCAGTCTTTGTCGAAACTCGCCCGCTCGCGGGCCGCGGCTGTCAGGCACGTCAACAGGGCGGCCGTCACGCAGAACACCTTTCTTGTTAGCATCGTTTCAAGTTATTGGTTCAGAATTCAGCCACAAAGATACTACTTTTTGACGATACCGACAAGAAAAGCCGCGATGTTAATCACCGCGGCCCGTCTTTTAACATTCTTTTCCACTCATTTCAGCCGGAAAGTTACAGGCAGCGTGTACTTCACGCGCACCGGCTGGCCCTTCTGCAGGCCGGGCTTCCACTTAGGCATGGCGTTGACCACGCGCAGGGCCTCGGCGTCCAGCTCGTCGCTCACTTTCTTCAACACCTTGGCTTCGCTGACGGTGCCGTCTTCCTCGACGATAAACTGTACCAAGACCCGGCCCTGGGCGCCGGCTTTCTCGGCGGCCACAGGATAGCGGACGTTCATGGAGAGATATTTCATCAGCTCGACCAGTCCGCCGGGGTATTCCGGCATCTGCTCCACCACGTCGAAGGCATTCTCGGTTTCCGGGGTATCTGGGGTGAAAGTGCCGATAGCCGTGGGATGATCTTCTTGAGGCTCCTTGGCTTTCACGTTGACCGAGACGATTTCCTTCTTGCCGTTCTTCACGTACTCCTTGGTGTTGATAAACAGGATGCCGTTCGAGGTGTCGGCATTGAAGTGTTTGGCATACTCCTTCAGCACGTCTTCGTTCTTGATGACACTCACGTTGTCAATCTCCTTTGGGTTAATGGCATTCAGCTGTTCGGGTTTGGTCACCTTGCCGTCGATGACAAGCAGCGGCTCACGATCGCCCAAGACCTCACTCATTTTGATAATCTCCTGTTGAGGCTCTGCAGCGACTTTACCGTCGATGATAAGCTTAGGTTCGCTCACAGCCTGAGGCGTTTCTTCGGCCTTTGCCTCCTTCACCTCGATGGTCTTGTCGTTCAGCTTCACCTGAGCGGCTTTCTTGCCTTTCTTCACCACCTTCTTCTGGGGCTGCTCCTGCGTGTCCTCATAGACGTAGTCGTTGACGGTCTCGGCGTTCAGGGCCAGGGCTGTGCCCACGATGGGCAGCATGGCGAGCAGCTTGAGCCAGCTCGCGCGGTTGGTTTTCTTATTGGTAAGCATCATGTTTATGCGGTTTTTGAGGGTACTGTGAGTAATACCGTTGGCCACGGAGTACCCGCACGCGGCGACGGCTTTTTGGATAAGCAGATACTGATACTGACGCATATTGATGCCTTGAGAGAGTACCGCTGCGTCGGCCTCGTACTCGTGGATGGCGCGCAAGTCCTGGCGCAGCATCCACATAGCCGGGTTGAACCATTGCAGGGCGGTGAGCGTATCAACGAGAACGACATCCAGCGAGTGGTGCAGGCTGATGTGGCCCCGTTCATGGGCGAGCACTGAGGCGTCCTGGGCCTCGTAGTCGCTTGGTGAGAGTACGATATAGTGCATCCAGCTGAAGGGCGACACCTCGCGGTCGGCAACACAGACGACCGTGCCGTCCGGCTGCTGGTGGCGCTCGCTGCGGCTGATGAGCCGCCAGACCTGGAAGATGTTGTAGAGCGTAAAGCCCAGCGTGGCAGCCATTCCCGCGAAGAACACCACAACGGCAACCGTCTGCCAGAGGGGCGTCTGCGGCTCAGCCATTTCAACCGTGCCCAGGCCGTCGAGCGTGACCAGCCCGCTGCCACCGCTCACCACCACTGTCTTGTGCAGCGTGATGACGCACAGCGGCAGGATGAATGATGCAATGGCCGTTCCCAGCAGCACCGCGCGGTTCACGCGGTGATACGTCTCGCGGCTCAGCAGCAGGCGGTAGAACATATAGAACACCGCCACAAGCACCGCTACCTTCAGGTCGTATATCAGAAACTCTACCATATTCATTGTCGTTTACGCTTTGCTGTTTTCTATCTGGGCTATCAGGTCTTTCAGTTCGTCCACGGAGATTTTTTCCTCTTTTACAAACGAGGACACGGCACTCAGGTAGGAGTCTTCGAAGTAGTCGCGGATGATGCCTCCGAGGCTTGAGCGCCCGTACTCCTGTTCGCTGATGGTGGGAAAATACTGGAAGGACGTGCCAAACTGCTTGTGGCCCAGGAAGCCCTTCTTCTCCAGAATGCGCACCGTGGTCGACACGGTGTTGAAGTGGGGCTTCGGCTCGTCGTAGTACTCCAGGAGTTCCTTGACGAACATCGGGCCGTGCTGCCAGAGCAGGTCCATGATTTCCTTTTCTTTCGCGGTCAGTCGTTTCATTGTCAATTCTTCAATTCTTCAATTCTCCAATTCTCCTTGCGTCAGTATCTGTATCCGACTGCAAAGTAACTAAAACTTTTAGTTCCATCCAACTAAAAGCCTTAGTTTTTATAAATCGTTAAGGTTTCCGCCGGCATTTTCTTAGTTGTTCACACATCGGTCACGGCTTTACGATACTATGAAATAGTATTGAAGCGCGAAAAGGCACGGTGTGCATCGCTGCGAACCGTGCCTGTCCCGGGTTATATAAGAAAAACTTACTCTGCTCCCATCACGGCCTTGCTCATTTCCTTCAGGTACTTCTCGGTGAGGCCGTTGATGTATTTCTGCGTCTTCTGCGCCGCCTTGGTCAGCACGCCCACCTCCTTGTACATCTCCGTGAATCCTTGGTTCTGCTCGGTGTAGAACTTCAGGAATTCTTTGTATATATCGCCAATCGTATTAGTTTTCTCTGCTTTTTCAGTTGGCGGCACGTCGAGGCCTTTCAGGTATTTGATGAAGTCCTGAAACTTCGCGTCCAACTCCTTGTTGAGCTTGGTAATCTGCGCGAAGATGGGGTCTGTCCCCGTGAGTGACTTCATCTTGAAGTACGTCTCGAGCGATGCGTATGTGGCTTTGATGGCATCCATATTGGCTTTCACGGCCATTGCCTTCGCCTCTACCTGCATCGTCTGCTCGGGTGTCGGCTCCCATCTTGAAGACTGGCGGGGCGTGACGGGCTCGCTGTAGCCGGGTATCGTGTCAATCGCCACATCATCAGCTACCACATCGTCAACTACCACATCGTCTATTCCGCGGCTTTGCCGTTCGTTCAGCAGACTCTTGCCCGACTGTCGGCCCACACGGCGCTCGTAGTCGCGGTCTTCGTCGTAGTAGCCGTTGTGGACGGTGATGCGGTAGGTCTCGCCGGGCACGAAGTCGAGGTTGATCCAGGCTGAGCAAAGCTCGCCGTCGGGGAAGATGCAGCGCAGACGTCCCACGACGGGGTGGTCCAGCTCCGTCTGCCATTCGAAGCGCTTGTTGATGACGGGCACGCAGGCTACGTAGTCGTCGTCGCCAATGTTTTCGAGTTCTTCGGCGGTGTTGGCAATATAGATGTTGTATAGCGAGTCCTTGATGTTCTCGTCCACCCGTCCCTCAATCTTGAACGTCTTCTTCGAGGTCTCTAAGTTCTTTACATAGACATCGGGGCGCAGCGAGGTGATCATGTAGACGGTGCCCACCGTCTTCTGCTTGTCTTCAGAGAGTTCCCAGGTTACAGCGTAGGCATCGCGCAACTGGGGGTTCTCGGGGTTCTTGGTGCACATCATCCACATCTCCTGACGCTTATTGGAGCGAATGCGCACATTGTTGCTCTTACCGTCGTTGTCGATGACCATGAGGTAGATGTTCTCGTTGCTGCCTGGCTGTATGTGCTGGAACTGATAGGACAGCGGCTCTTCCTTCTGGAAGTTTATGCTGACAGCGTTCAGCACGTCGTCGTTCTTCACGTCGTTGGTAGGACAAGAAAAGGGAACAATCTTCGTGCTCGACTCCATGATGCCGGTGTTCGGGTTGCGGTTGACAGAGAATATCTGTCCCTCGTTCATGCCAAACTTCTGGATAATGGCGTTCAGCGTGGCGATGACGTTCGTTGGCTTCTTCTGGGGTGCTGCCGTCGGGTCGGCACTCATGGTTGTAATGGCGCTGCTAACGATGAGCAGCATGATAAGTATTCGTTTCATATTGTTGTTTTTTTATTGTTGCGCTGTTTGTTCTAAATGATGTTTGGCTATTTCGAGTTCCAGTTCCACCCACTTCAGGTAAGCCTCGTCGGCCTGCTTTTTCAGGAGTGCTATTTCCTCGGGGGTGTACTTGTAGTTCTCGGGGCGGGTGATGGGGATGTCGCGTTCCGTCAGCGTCATGGGCTTGGCATCCTGAGTTACGGCCTGCGCCAACTCCGGCTTTGCCTCCTCCTCAGCTTTCACTTCAGGCGTTACAGATTCTGTAGCCGTCGTTTCCTGTGCCAGGAGCGCCACGTCGCGCTTGGCAGCGGCGGTTCGCGCCTTCGCTTTCTTAGCCTTGGTCGGAGCAACAGCAGGCTGCGCTGCCTCCCTTTCCGCTTCCGCAATCATGGGTTTCGCCGCCCGATGCGTGTCGGGTGTAACCACTCCATTCTCCTTTGCGAGAGGGGCTGGGAGTGAGGCTTTTGGCGGCATGATATTGACGATGATAAATGCGGCGACGCAGGCTGCAGCCACCCAAGGCCAAAGCCTTCTTGTCTTGGCCACCGGCTTCTCTTGTGCCATCCGCTTCATCAGCCGGGCATTCAGGTCGGCTGGCATCTGTGGCAGTTCGGCCTCGTCCTGTCTGAGTGCTTCGCGCAGGGCGTTGTCCTGCTGGCGTAAAGTATTGAGTTGTTCCTCCTTCATGACTGTAACATTTTTATGATTCTACAAAGTTTCTTTCTCGTTCGGCTCAGGCGCGAGGCCACCGTTGTGGGTATCGACTCCGTGATGTCGGCAATCTCCTTCAGACTCCGTTCCTCGTAGTAGAACATCGTCACCAGCGCCCGTTCCTCGGGCGGCAGGTGCTTCAGGGCTGCACGTATCAGCTGCACCGTCTCGGCATTGGCGTGCCCCAGCGTCTCGTCCACCTCAGCGTCCGACAGCTTGTCGGCCTCATGGCTGCGGTCCTCGAAGTAAACGACGGGCAAGCGCTTGCGGCGCAGGAAGCTGACGGCCTCGTTGTAGGCTATGCGCGAAATCCATGTGCGGAGCGATGCCCGCTCAGTATCGTGCTGCCCGATGCAACTAAAGACCTTCATGAAGACATCCTGATACACCTCCTCGGCATTCTCAGTGACGGCGACGAGCCGCACCACCAGCGCGAAGACCTCGCGGCCATAGCGGTCGATGGTCTCTTGTTGTGCCTTGGGACTTTGTTTGCGCAGTCCCTCTATCAGGTCTGTCTCGGTCATGCTGTTTTCTTTCTCTGTTTATATATACGCAGAAAGTAGAGGAAACATTGCAGTCAGGGAGAAAAAAATTCCGGGTTGAGTCCCGGAACCTTTTTTATTGTGTATGTGATCTACATGCGCATCTTACAGATAAAGACCGAACGAGAGCGAGCGGAACTTCACGCCGCCGTCCTTCAGTACGTTGTCGCCCGAGTACTTCAGATAGAGCGGTACACCCATAATGCCGAGGCGGAGCATCCAGTCGATGGTGATGGGGCGCTGGCGGATGTGGCGCTCCAGTCTTTCGATGTCGTCGCCATACAGGGAATACTCCGTCAGCATGCTGCCGTAGACATTGAAGTTCACCACGGGGCCGAAGCCAATCCAGAAGTCCTCGTCGAACTCATGGGTATAGCCCAGGTTGGCCGTCAGCGAGAAGACCTTGATGCGCGAGAAGTCGGGCGACACCTGCAAGGGGTACTTTTCAAGGGCGACATTACCGTCGGGCGCTTTCACGAACCGTGTGTCGCCGGTCATGCGGTAGTTCTTCCAGTCGATGCCGAAGCCTAACGACACGGAGTTGCGGTGGCGGCGCTCGAAATAGTGGTCCCACTGCGCGATGGTAGCAAAAATCTCCCACGACTTGAAGGTGGAGAAGTCGGTGCGCGCGTCGGCCTTGGTGGGAGCGGTGAAGCCTATGCCGAAATGGGCTGTGATTTCATTGTAGTAGGTGCGGCCCTCCGTGCCGTCCTTTTTCTTACCCACCTTCACGCTGGGTATCAGTTCCCAGCGGTCGCGACCGATGCGGGTGGTGCTGACGTAGTTGGAGTCCACCAGCCTGATGGTGTTCTGGTACGTAAACTTGTCGTCGCCCTCCTTGCCGCTGACGATGATGCGCTGCAGCGAGTCGCCCGTGACGATGGTCACCTTCTTTGGATTACGGATGACGACGGTGTCGTTTTCTTGCGCGCCAGCCGCCAACGTCAGGGCAGCCAGCACCATGATGGTCATGAGTTTCTTCATATTTTAGTCGTTGTTTAATAGTTCCTCTAATTGTTCCAGACTCTTGACGCTACCCTCCATGTAGATGACGGTCACCTCGCGCTCCGACGTGTTGCCCCGCCACCAGGCCTGGTAGCAGAGGAAGCAGTTGCGGTCGCCCTGCCGGCGCACTTGCGTCTTGTAGTTGATGCTGTGCTCCTTGCCGAACACCGTCTTGCGCGACTTGTTGCCGCCGGTAGCAAAGTGGCCCTTGCCGTCGTCCTCAACCATTTTCAGCACCCGGTCGGCCTCGCTCTCGCCGACGGTGAACCGCACGCTGCGGTAGTAGCTCAGCTGATACTTGGCCAGCGTCTTGCCCCGCACGCGGGTCTCAATCATCCGCTCCTGCGGGATGATGCGCCCCTCGAAGAGGTCGTTAGTCTTCAGCCCCGTCTGCGCTTCGGCAAGTGCGACGGACAGCAATACTGTCATCATCATAAGGAATCGCTTCATATCTTCATGCTTATTTATCGTTGCCAAACATCATCTTCAGTTGCTCCTCTACCTCGTCGCTGCCGTCGGCGGCCACGGCGGCCATTGTCTTCTGCATCTCGCCGAGCACCACGTCGCGGTCGGTGGTGCGCTCGCCGTAGATATAGGCCACACACTCGTCGTCGCCCTGCCGACCGCTGTTCAGCCACACCGCCGCGCCTGCGGCTATCAGCAGGGCGGCACTGGCAGCAACAGCCCAGCGGAGCCAGCGACGCGGTTTGCTGGCGATCACCGCCTGCTCATCAGCGAACCGGACGGCTGCAAAATCCAGGAACAGCTGGCGCTGCTGAGCGAGGTCGGCGGGCAATGGCTGCTCGCGCCGGTAGTAGTCATACAGTTCCTGCTCCTCTTCGAGTGTGGTCATGCCGTCGAAGAAGCGGTCTGTCAGCGTGCGTATTCTAAGGATGTCACTCATATTGCTTCATGTATTTTTGTCTTACTGCCTGGCGGGCGCGGCTCAGGGCTTTGCGGATGGCCACTTCGCTGCTGCCTATCAAGTCGGCAATCTCGTTCATTTCCATTCCCTCAAGGTGGCGCAGGCGGAGGACGGTCTGCTGCAGGTCGGGCAGGGTGCTGACGACGGCCATCATGCGCTCTATGCGTTCGTCATTGTCGTCAGCTTCACCTGTCTCGCCGCTGTACGTCAGCGTCAAGGTGGGTCTTTTCCGGCGCACCTTGTCGATGCAGAGGTTGCGGGTCAGGCGCAGAGCCAGCGCGTCGAAGGGCTGTCGCAGTTCGCCAACCATCTGCCACAGCCGCAGCAGGGCGTCCTGCACCGTGTCTTCGGCATCGTCGTCACCCAGATACCGGCGCGCCGTCAGCATCAGCCGGGGCCGCAGTCGCTGGGCTTCCTCCTTGAATTCCTCTTGCGTCATTCTTGGGCGTTGTTTACTCTATATACGCAAAAAAGTCCGTTTTGTGACAGCCAAGATACTACTTTTTGCCGATACTGCCAAGAAAAAGCCGCGATGATAATCACCGCGGCCCGTCTTTTAACGGTTTTTTAACCTTTGTATCTAATCTTGAAATAGTCTAATAGCGTTTTATACTGATCTTGGGCCGTGAGGCACGTGTCGGTGAGGTAATCGTTGATGTGTCCCCACTCGCGCAATCCGCGATAATAGAAGAACTTGAGGTCGTCGGTGATGATGAAAGGCACAATGTCACTGGCCAGGCACTCCTTGAACATCAGCAGTCGCCCCACACGTCCATTGCCGTCCTGGAAAGGATGGATGCGCTCGAATCTTACGTGGAAGTCGAGAATCTGCTCCAGCGTTTTCTGCTTGCTGTGATGGTAGTTGCTGATGAGAGCCTTCATCTGCCGGTGGACGTCTTTGGGCTGACAAGTGTCCTGTCCGCCCACCTCGTTGGCTAACCGCTTGTAGTCGCCAACGGCAAACCAGTCCTTACGGCTGTCCGACGTCCCCGTCTTCAGCAACAGATGGAGCTGCTTGGCCATAGACTCCGTTATCGGTTCCTCAGCATGGTCGATGATGTAGTCGATGCAGCGGAAGTGGTTCACCGTCTCAACGATATCGTCCACGTTGACCG
>CAMOKH010000111.1 GCA_946617675.1 uncultured Prevotellaceae bacterium
ATAAATTGCATATAGCATCCGCCGCCCTCCCCTACATGGGAGGGGAGGGCGGCGCATTCTCTGGTACACAGAAGGGACTCCTTTTGTGTTCTTTTGTGTTAATAGCCCAACATGGCGGAGGGTGTGATTCCAAGCGTCATGCAGAGCAGGCGGGCTATCTTCAGCGTAGGCTCTGCCCGGCCTGAAACATAGTCGCTGATACGTGACGGGCTGACGCCAATTTCGGAGGCCAGCTGCTTCTGGCTCATGTTCTTCTCGTCTAACGACAGTTGTATCAGTTGGGCCACCGTTGGCTTGCCGATGGGGAAGTGCTCCTTCTCATAGTCAATCACCACGTCCGACATCATCGTCAGCTCAACGGCGTTTCAATCGTTGGCGGACGGATTTCCGTCGGTTCGCTTTGCGGTTTTCTGCCTACCTTTGCAGCGAGCAAACTACTACAACAATAATTTCTCAAGTTTAATAGTTTAATAGTTTTTAGTAAATTGGTAAATTGCAGAATGGCTACATCGTGAGGTGTAGCCTTTATCTGAAAAAAGGGGGAAACTTTTGCTGAATTACGAATTAAAATAGTTATCTTTGCACCCAAATTAAAACAAATCAAAATGAAAAGAATAGTAGCAACACTTGGCCTGATAATGGTCATGACAGCGAATGTGACTGCCCAACAGGCTGACACGGCGCTTGTGAGGCATAATTTCTTCTATGCCGGACAGAGCAAGCAGCGGCGCATGTTCATCGTGAAGGACGGACGGGTGAGCTGGAGTTACGACGACAAGCTGAAGCGCGGCGAAATCAGCGACGCGGTGCTGATGAGCGACGGCCACATCCTCGTGGCCCACCAGTACGGCGTGGCCGAGGTGACGCAGGACCAGCAGACGGTGTGGAGCTATGCCGCGCCGGAGGGGACCGAGATTCACACCATCCAGCCCATTGGCCGCCGGCATGTGGTGTTCGTGCAGAACGGCAAGCCGGCGAAGGCGGTGGTGATGGAGATTCCGTCGTGCCGCATCGTCCGCGAGTTTAAGCTGCCCACCAACGAGAAAGGCTCCGTCCACGGCCAGTTCCGCAACGCCCGCCTGTCGAGCCGCGGCACGCTGCTTGTGGCGAATATGGCTATGGGCTGCATCCACGAGTTTACGAGCGACGGCAAGGAGGTCGACCGATGGGGAGGTATGCTACCCTGGAGCGTGCAGGAGATGCCGAAGACGGGCAACCTGCTCATTACGGGCCGCAAGGGCATGATTCAGGAAATCAACCGCCAGGGACAGACCGTGTGGGAGCTGAACACCACCGACTACGGCGTGACTCAGCCGCAGAAGACGGTGCGCCTGAAAAGCGGCGGACACTTGATAAACAACTGGTACAACGAATGGAACAAGGAGCCGATGGACACGGCGAATGCGCCCGTGCAGGCCATCGAGGTCGACAAGGACGGACGCCTGGTGTGGCAGTTGCGGACGTGGAGGAATCCCGACCTCGGCCCGTCGACCACCATCCAGTTGCTCGATGAGCCCGTGAACCGCGACCGCCTGTTCTTCGGCGAGTTCAACGCGCAGAAACCGAAACTCTTCGCCGGGCCCAACGAGCCCATCGGCCAGGGGCGCGGCATCCATCCCGGCAGGGTGGCATGGGTCCACGCGCCGGGGGTAGCCAAGTGGGACGGCAAGACGGGCCTCTGGGTAGAGGACCGCTGGAACGACCAGCAGAAGGCCGACCTGATGATAGCCGAGGCCGTGATGCAGCTGACGGGCGAGCCGACGGCGAAGAAGGCGTGGCGTGCCCTCTTCAGGCACTTCAACAAGACCCACGGCCGCGGCAACCGCGGCTACAAGAAGGGCGAGAGCATAGCCGTGAAGCTGAACCTAAACAACGCCATCACCCACCACGACACGATAGAGCTGAACTCGTCGCCCTTCGTGACGCTGGCCCTGGTGCGCTCGATGGTGAACGACGGCGGCGTGCGCCAGCAGGACATCGTGCTCTGCGAACCCAGCCGGGCCATCACCGACAGTATATTCAATAAGGTACACCGCGAGTTCCCCCTCGTGCGCATGATTGACAACATCGGCGGCGACGGGCGCGAGAAGTGCGAGTACTACCCCGAGCAGATTGTCTACTCGGTGGACAACGGCAAGATGGCCCGCGGACTGGCCAAGTGTATCGTCGACGCCGACTACCTCATCAACTCGGCCCTGCTGAAGACGCACAACGGGCCGGGCGTGACGCTGACAACGAAGAACTGGTACGGCGCCACGGACATCAACCTGCTCTGGCGGCAGAACGCCCACAACAACGTGAGCCAGGACAAGCGCCACGGCAAGCCCCAGTACAAGACCTTCGTCGACTGGCTCACCCACAAGGATCTGGGCGGCAAGGCGCTGCTGCTGCTCATCGACGGCACCTACGGTTCGCGCGACGTGAACGGCGCCCCCAACCCGAAGTGGATGAAGGAGCCATTCAACGGCGACTGGGCCTGCTCCATCATCGCCTCGCAGGACGAGGTGGCCTGCGACGCCGTGGCCATGGACATCATCATCGGCGAGTGGCCCGAGTTCGGCAGCCTGAACTACTGCGACGAATACCTGCGCGAGGCGGCCAGCATTCCCCACGCGCCCAGCGGTACGGTGTACAAGCAGCAGGGCCAGGCGCTGACTGAGCCGCAGGGGCTCTTTGAGCACTGGAACAATCCGAAGGAACGGAAGTACACGAAGATTGACTTAAGGTACAAGAAGCTATGAGGGGTTTAATAATAGCAGCCATTTCGCTCGCCGCCCACCTCACGCCGCTCACCGCTGACGCCCAGGTGAGGGACGCCTTCCAGGACATACTGCCGGTGACCGACCCCTCGATGATGCGGAGCCTCAACGGCGAGTGGAGCCTGAAGGTGACAGAAGGCATCAGCGACGACACGACGGTGCCCGAGGCCGACGAGACCTGGCGTAAGATTCCCGTTCCGGGCTGTTGGGAGGCCTACGGATTCAGCAAGCCGAGCTACGACAAGGCACTGCCGCTGACGGGCTACTACCGGACGACGTTCACCGTGCCCGACGCCTGGCGGGGAAAGCGCATCGTGCTGCGCTTCGACGGCGTGCTCTACGGCTACGACTTGTTTATCAACGGCAAGGCGGCCGGCTCGTGGCGCTCGGGCTACAACACGGCGCTCTTCGACATTACCGACTGCCTGAGCCCCGCCCCCTCGGGCGGGAACAGGAGCGGACATCAGCTGGCCATGCGCGTCATCACCCAGTTTCCGGGCAGCGACTTCGACTATAACGACGACTGGGCGCCCTGCGGCATCTTCCGCGACGTGACACTCATGGCCGTGCCTGAGACCCACCTCAGCGACCTCACCATCACGACGAAGAACACCGGCGAGGTGAACGTCGAGACGAAGGTGACGGGCAAGGACAAGGCAACGGTGGTGAGACACGAAATACAGGACGCCCAGGGGAAGGTGGTAGCCACCGCGACCGGCGGACAGAGACTGACGGTCGAGGCCCCGCACCTGTGGACGGCCGAGACACCTTATTTATATAAACTGACGACCACCCTGCTGAAGAAGGGCCGACAGCTGCAGCGGTTTGAGCATAAGTTCGGCTTCCGCGAGCTTACCATCGACGGGCGCGTGCTGAAGCTCAACGGGCGGCCCATCAAGCTGCGCGGCGTCACCTGCCACAGCACCGACCCGCTGACGGTGAAGGTCGTTTCTGACGACCTCACCCTGCGCGACATGAAGCTCATGAAGGAAGCCTCGGTGAACTACATCCGCACCAGCCACTATCCCCGCGAACCGCGATTCTACGAACTGGCTGACTCGCTGGGCTTCTACGTCATCGACGAGGTGCCCTTCGGCTTCGGCGACAAGAACCTGCAGAAGGAGGCGTTCTACCCCGTGCTGCAGCAGCGCGCCCAGGCCACCATCCGCCGCGACAAGAACCACCCCTCGGTGCTCATCTGGAGCCTCGGCAACGAGAATCCGCTCACCGACATCTGCATACGGCTCGGCGACTACGTGAAGACCACGCTCGACCCCTTGCGCCCCTACTGCTACCCGCAGGTGGGCAGTTACTTCAGGCGCTTCTTCGAGCGCACTACCCTACCCCTTCCGAGCGGCGAGGGGAACGACGGGCCCCACCCCTTCCCCTCTGCCGCCCCCATCTACTCGCCCCACTACCCCACCACGGGCCAGATAGCTGGCTTCTACCAGCACCTGGACCGCCCCGTCATCTTCACCGAATACTGCCACACCCTCGGCATCTCGTTCGAGGACCACGACCGCCAGTGGGAAATCATTGAGCGCACGCCGGGCATCGCCGGCGGCTCCATCTGGGAGTGGGTCGACCAGGGCATGCCCTTTGAACGCCAGGAGCAGGCAGTGGGCACCGGGAGGCTGTTCGGCTACGAGGAGAAGGTATACACCAGCCGGAACGGCGGCTTCGAGATGAACGGCAACAAAGGCGCCGACGGACTGCTCTACGCCGACCGCACGCCGCTGCCCAACTACTACGAACTGCAGCACAACTACGCCCGCGCCTTCGTCAGTTCCGTAAGCTGCGATACCATCGCAGCCCACCTCACCCTCACCAACCGCTACGACTTCCTGAACCTGAAGGACAACGTCACCTTCCGCTGGGCTCTGACCACCGACCGCGACACCATTGCCCGCGGCCACTTCACCCCCGACTGCGCCCCCCGCTCATCGTCCACATATCAGCTGCCTGTCCCGTTTGCTGCGACATCATCGCAGCCCCGCCCCCTCACGCTCCTCCACTTCGACGTCGAGGACGCCGCGGGCCGCGTCTTCCTCAGCCAGTCGTTCGTGCTCCACAAGCCCCAGACCACCTGGACGGGCAACGGCAGCGGCGTCGTGATGGTCAGCGACACGACCGTCCGCACAGGCCGCAAGCCCACGATGGCCGAGCGGCTCACGCAGAAAGGCCGGCTGCCCGAGAGATACCTGCTGCCCATAGCGAACCGTGAGGTGAAGGCCGACATCAAGAGCCGCCTCATCGAGGGCGGCGAGGAAGTGAGCTTCACGCTGACACCCGACACCGCCGACGTCTTCCGCGCGGAGTTGGGACTGGCCTATCTGCTCGCCCCCGCCATCGACCGCGTGCAGTGGATAGGCTACGGCCCCTTTGCCAGCTACCCCGGCCGGCACCAGGCCAACCGCTACGGCTTCTGGGCCAAGCACAAGGACGACCTCTACTTCGAGGGTAACCACAGCGGCATCGACGCCGCCTTCTTCTCCGACCGCGAAGGCAACGGCATCCTGATAAGCGGCGACTCGCTGTCGCTGAACTTCGAGCAGACCGACCGGGGCATCGTCGTCACCGTCAACGCCGCCGTCAGCGGACAAGGGCCTAAGTTCGCCAAGACCCACTTCAAGGGCTGGCAGAAAGGCGACCCGCCCGTGAGAGCCACCTTCCGCAGCTACCTCATCAAGGCCGACGCCACCCCCGAGGCGGTCAGACGGCTGTTTGCCCCGGCCCAGCAGGTGGCAGCCCCCTTCCGTCCCTTCGAGACGCAATACGACACCTATCTTATGAAATATGATTTACAACAACAATAACCAATCAAGACACGACATGAAACGAAAACTGACAACTACACTACTGACAGTCGCTGCCGTCGTGGGCAGCAGTGCCCAACCCACACCGGCCAGCCAGATGGAGAAGCTCGACCGCGGACTCGTCGTCGTACCCTCCGGGACGACACGGACGCTGAGCTGGCGACTGCTCGGCACCGACGACGAGAGCCGAACGACGTTCAACATCCTGCGCGACGGTGAACTGCTCGTCGAGAACCGCTACGAGACGTTCTTCAAGGACATGAAGGGCGGCAGCAGCTACCAGATCGTGACGCTGGTCGACGGCGTGCCCACCGACACCACGGCCGCCGTGAAGCCCTGGGCCAAGAACTACCTCGCCCTGAAGCTGCAGCGACCAGCGGACGGCTCAGGCTGCACCTACTCGCCCAACGACTGCTCGGTGGGCGACGTCGACGGCGACGGACAGTACGAACTGTTCGTGAAGTGGGACCCCTCGAACGCGAAGGACAACTCGCAGGGCGGCATTACCGGCAACGTCTACATCGACTGCTACCGGCTCGACGGCACCTTCCTCTGGCGCATCGACCTGGGACCCAACATCCGCGCCGGTGCGCACTACACGCAGTTCCAGGTCTACGACTACGACGGCGACGGACGGGCCGAGATGATGTGCAAGACGGCACCGGGCTCCATCGACGGCAAGGGCAGCTACGTGAACCAGGCCGCCACCATCGCCGCCATCAAGGCAGCCTCGAACACCAAGCTGTGGCGTACCAGCGACGGCCGCATCAACGGCGGACACGAATACCTGACCGTGTTCAACGGACTGACCGGCGAGGCCATTCACACCATTGCCTACTGGCCCAACCGCAACGCCAAGGCTGCCCTGAGCGAGGCTGAGGGAACCTTCAACTGGGACGACCGCTCGGGCAAGAACGACAAGGGCAACTACGGCAACCGCGGCGAACGATACCTCGCCGCCACGGCCTACCTGGACGGCCCCGACGGCCACGCCAGCGGCATCTTCTGCCGGGGATACTACACCTACGCCTACATCTGGGCGGTCGACTTCGACGGCACACAGCTGAAGCACCGCTGGCTGCACGCCAGCGACACCAAGACCACGTACAAGCTGACCGACGCCGACGGCAAGACGACCACCCTGAAGGGCACCACCTGCACCTCGGGCCTGGGGCGCTACACGATGTATGCCAACGGCAACCACAACATGTCGGTGGCCGACGTCGACGGCGACGGCAAGGACGAAATCATCTGGGGCTCGGCAGCACTCGACGACGACGGACGAATGCTCTACGCCGTAGGGTTCGGCCACGGCGACGCCATCCACCTGGCCGACCTCGACCCCGACCGTCCCGGACTGGAGCTGTTTGACATACATGAAGAAAAAGGTACGTACGCGTGGGACCTCCACGACGCCGCCACCGGCGAAATCATCTGGAAGGGCGGACAGAGCGGACAGGACAACGGCCGCGGACTGGCAGCCGACATCACGGCGGCGAGGGGCCAGGAGTTCTGGTCGGCCTACGGCGGCTTCGACAGCTCGGCGCGCATACAGAACCCCTTCAACGCCATCACGGGCAAGCAGACCGGCACGACGAAGCCCTCGATGAACTTCCGCATCTACTGGGACGGCGACCTGATGGACGAGCTGCTCGACGGCACCACCATCTCGAAATACAACGGCTCGGTACTCGGCGTGGGCTCTACGCCGATAGCCAACCTCGGCAGTCCGGCCTCGTGCAACGGCACGAAGTCGACACCATGCCTGTCGGCCGACATCTTCGGCGACTGGCGCGAGGAGCTCATCCTGTGGAGCACCACCGACAACGCCACGCTGAACATCTACACCACCACCACGACAACGAAGTATCGCGTGCCGACGCTGATGCACGACCACACCTACCGCATGGGCATCTGCTGGCAGAACACGGCCTACAACCAGCCCCCTCACCTGGGCTACTACCTGCCCGACTACGTCGCCGGCAAGCTCACCAACGCCGTCCAGTCCGTCCCGAGTGCGGCGTCTTCGCAACAACAGCCCGCCCAGTACTACGACCTCCAGGGCCGCCGTCTCGACGCCCTGAAGCCCGGTCTGAACATTGTCCGCCAGGGCGGCAAAGTCAGGAAGATCATGGTGAAGTAAGACTGCGGCGCGCCGCAGCCTCTCTACTTGGAATACAGCAAGCGCCCGTCGGCCGTCACGCCGGCGGCGCTTATTTTTATGCGCGTCTCCTTGCCGTTGTTATAGAAGGTGGCGGTGAAGCGGCCGTCCTTGTCGCTGCGGGCGTTGGGGTTCCAGTAGAGCGTTCGGCGGTAGTCGGCGGGAGCCTCGCCGGCGAGGCGGCGGCTGTAGTCGGGCTGGTAGAACTCGGCCGGCTCGCTCATGCCGTGCAGGTAGATGTGGCGGTCGCGATAGACCACCTGCCTGCCGTCATTGGCTATGGGCACCATCTCAACGGTGACATCGGCCACCACCGAGCTCACCACCATCGTCGAGTCCTCGTTGCGCGGCTCGTAGTCGCTGTAGATGCGGATGTCCTGAAGCCGCGACAGCTTCAGGTTGTTATACACGGCAGCGGCGGCGCGCGTCTTCTCCTGGCTCCGCATGCTCTGCGCCATGTCGGCCTCCATGAAACGTGTAGGGTCGTAGTTGCGCCAGTAGGTCTGGCCGTTCAGCCGCCCGTCGACGTTGAAGTGTACGGGCCGACCCATGTTGCCATACAGGTACTTAGCCACCTGCAGCGGGAACTGGCGCATGTCGAATTTGCCGTACGACAGGCCGTAGTCCGTCAACTCGTTGTACACGTCGTAGGCGTCGCGGACGATGGCCGGCTTGCGCCAGTCGATGGACCGCCGGCCGTGGCGACGGCCGCGCACGTTGACATTCTGCAGCTGGTGGACGTCGTTCTCCATCGACAGCGCCGAGAGCGAGTCCTCGTCGATGGTCACCTCCCACTCTGGGGCGTGGTTCTCGTAGTAGTTGTACTTATGGGTGAAGACGGGGTATGGCATGTCGCGCTTCACGTAGAAGTCGGCAAAGGCATCCTCGCGGAACACCGTGGCATCGCTGCGCGACGACATGGCCTTGCGCAGCGTGTCCTTCTCCTTGTAGGCTTTCAGGTTGAGATAGGTGGCACCGTAGAAGGGCGGTATCTGGAACACGAAGCGGCCGCCGTCCTGCGTGCGCTGTACGCCGCCGGCCACCTCGTCGCCCATCATCAGCTCGGCCTCGACCATCACCTCGTACTTCAGTCCGCCGTGGTCGACGCCAAGCTCGTTGTTGGCATTCTCGATGCCGCCCATGTCGAGCGACGACACTTCCTGGTCAGCCACGGGTTCAGCGCCCATGTCGCGACTCTCGATGACGGTGTTCTCTTCGGTGGTCTCCTCGGCCCACGGGTCTTCCTCGGTACCGGTGTTCGAGAGCGACTTCACGCCGACCATGCCGACGCCGTTCTGCCACGACGACACCTCCTCGAGCTCGACGTCGTTGATGCTCAGCATCTTGTAGACGTTGCCGCTGACGGTCATCGTCTGCTCTGGCTCGTAGCGCATCTGGCGCGCCGTGTCGCTCAGCTCCGTCCACTTATACTTGCGCCAGCCCTGGACCATCATCAGCAGGTCGAGCCGGCGGCGGTGCTCGGCGTCGTCGCTCTCGAAGTAGTAGGCGGGCTTGGCAATGAAGCCGCGCAGCTCGCTCGACAGCAGCAGGTCGGTCATCAGGTTGCCGTCGTTATAGGTAGGCTCGTCGGTGCCGGTGTCGCGCACGCTCAGCGAGAACGTGGTCTCGGGCGGCAGCTGCAGGCCAACGCTGATTGGCTCGTAGGGCTGGTAGGTCGTGGTCGGCTTTATGGATTCGGTGGGCTGAATAGGCGCCTCAGCAAAAAGTCCGTCCTGCCCCTTCCAGAAGAACAGCCGGTCGGCCAGGACGCGGCCCTCGTCGTCGAACACCGTCACGTCGTTCACGCCGAGGGGCAGCTCGCTCAGGGGCAACGCCACGCTGACGGCGGCACCGTCGGCCAGCGGCTCCAGCTCGGCGAAATGCTTCAGCACGCCGCGGCAGAGCACCGACAGTCCGTAGCGGCGGTCCTGGGGCAGACCGCGGCCGCGAATGGTGACGCGGCCGTCGTCGTAGGTCAGCACGGCCCCACTCTTCTCGGCCTTGGGCAACTGGAACGTGTAGGTCTTGCCGCGCCACGTGAAGCGGGCCTTCAGCCGTTTCTCGCCGGGGGTGACGGTGAACGTGCCGCGCCCCATGTGGCTGGTGCTGAGACGGCCCACCTCGCGGTCGCCGTCGAGCAGGGTGCCCGCAATGTCGACAGCCTCGGTCAGCTGGTCCTCCACGGCAAAGGCCACGCGGCTCTCAACGCCCTCGACCAGCGAGCCGCCCTCGGGATAGAACGTCACGAAGAGTTCCTCTTTCTTGGGCTTCTGGATGCGGGCCTTCGGACGCTGGTACATGCGGCGGGCGGCGTAGTCGCCTGCCGTCTCGGGCTTGCTGTAGACGGGGAACACGCGTGAGTAGAGTCCGTCCCACAGACGGTAATAGTCGGCACACATCTGGCGGTTGAAGAACTTCCACGTCTCCTGCACCGTGTACTTATGCTGCGCGACGTTGAAGTTCAGCATCCAGCGGGTGTAGGCCCGCAGCTCGTAGTAGCCTGAGTAGAGCGAGTCGGTCAGGACGAACTGCCCGCAGGTGTAGTTCTCGGGCGCCACGATGATCTGCTGGCGCTCCACGAGCACGCCGTCGGGCGACAGCAGCTCGACGTACAGGATGCGGCTCATGTCGGTCGGCACCAGGTTGTCGGCCCTGACGACGTAGGCCTTGTACCACAGCGTGTCGCCCACGAAGTAGCATTGGTTGTCGGTATGGATATATACTTTCTCCTGGACCTGCGACACCGACGACGACTCAAGCGCCTGACGGATGTCGTCAAGCGAACCTGCCTGCACACCGCCCGTCGTCAGCAACAGCAGGAGCAACAAACTGAACAGATTCTTCATCTTTTGCAAAAGTTTAGTGACTTTTTGACGCGCAAACCACGCGAAAGTTTAATTTTCTCCGTGATTTCTGGCGTTTTCTTTCCAAAAAGCAGTACCTTTGCAGCCGTTTTTCTTTTTATAAACCGTTTAACAATGTACAAACCACTATTCAACAAGCGCCGCGTGCTGGTGTTCCACCAGTTCAAGAACAAGGGCTGGGCCCTGTTCGGCTGTCTCGGTCGCGAGGTGGTGTGCTCTGTGCTCTCAGTGGCTACGCTCACTTACGCGTCGGCCGAGAGCGTCAGCACCAAGCCCGTCGTCACCGACTCTGCCGCCGTCAGCACGCCGCGCGAACTGCTGCTCGACGAGGTGAGCGTCACCGGAAGCCGAGCGCCCCTGACGCGGAGTCAGGCTGCGAGAATGGTCACTGTACTGGAGCGTGCCGACATTCAGCAGGCCCCGGTGCAAAGTATTAACGATTTGCTGAAACTGGCCGTAGGCATCGATGTCCGCCAGCGCAGTCCCATTGGCGCGCAGACCGACATCAGCATTCGGGGCGGCACTCAGGAGCAAATCATCGTACTGCTCAACGGCATCAACATCTGCGACCCGCAGACCGGCCACAACACGCTCGACCTGCCCTGCCAATTGAGCGACATCCTGCGCATCGAAGTGCTCGAGGGACCTGCCGCCCGCATCTACGGCACGTCGTCGCTCGTAGGAGCCATCAATATTGTGACAAAAGAAGACCCCTCCCCTGCCTCCCCTGAAGGGGAGGAGCTATTGCTCCTGCGCGCCGAGGGCGGCTCCCACGGTTACGCCAACGCCGCAGCACGGATACTGCTCCCTCCCTTTAGGGAGGGCCGGGGTGGGTCTTCCCTTTCCGCCTCCTACACCCGCAGCGACGGCTGGAGCCGTGCCGCCAACGGCACGCTGAACAGCGACTACTGCGGCACGAAGGCCTTCTACCAGGGCAGCTACGCCAAGAACGCACTGCGGCTAAACTGGCACGTGGGACTCGCCGACAAGGGCTGGGGCTCGTCCACCGCCTACGCCTCGCCCAAGTGGAAGGCCGACGACCAGTATGAGCACACCACCAAGCTCACCGCCGCCCTCCAAGCCTCTGTCAAGTCTGGTGCAGTATCACTGCACCCCACCGTCTACTGGAACCAGCACCAGGACCGCTACGAGGGCTACCGGGGGCGCACCGACCTCATGCCCTTCAACTACAACCGCACCGACGTCATCGGCCTGCAGCTGAACAGCCACTTCGACTGGGCACTGGGGCGCACGGCACTGGGCGCCGAGATGCGTAACGAGAACCTGCTGAGCGGCAACCTCGGCGAGCCTCTCGCCCGACCCCACCACATCTACGGCACCGACCGCGACTACACCCGCGGACTGAACCGCACCAACATCAGCGCCTACGCCGAGCATAACGTGCTGCTGAGGAACCTGACCATCTCGGCCGGATTCGTCGTGGTGAAGAACACCTGGGCCGACATGAACCCCACGTTCTATCCCGGCATCGACGCCAGCCTGCGACTGGGCCGGCACTGGCGGCTGCACGCCTCGTACAACACGTCGCTGCGCATGCCCTCGTTCACCGAGATGTACTATAAGGTGCAGGGCTACGCCGCAGACCCACACCTGAAGCCCGAGGAGATGCGGGCCCTGGAGCTGGGCGCCAATTGCCAATTCTCAATTCTCAATTGTCAATTGTCTCTTTGGCACCACCACGGCCGCAACATGATCGACTGGATCATGGACACCCGCCTGGGCGACGATGCCGTCTGGCAGAGCGTCAACCACACGCGTCTCAATAGCGTCGGTCTTGAGACGTCGGCCCAATTGTCGATTCTCAATTCTCAATTGTCAATTAGCTACAGCTACATCCATCAGGCTAAGGACCTGGAGGCTGGCGTCGTCTCGCAGTACGCCCTGGAATACCTGCGTCACAAGCTCGTGGTAGGCGCCCACATCCCCCTGCTCCGCCTCCCGTCCGCCGCCTCCCGCCAAGGGTCCGCTGTGCTGCAGCGGTGCCGCAGCCACCTCACCCTCGATGCCAGCCTCCGTTTCCAAGACCGCGCCGGGCAGTACACCGACTTCGACGGCTCCGCCAACGACTACAGCCCCTACCCCCTCGTCGACGCCCGACTGACGTGGCAACAGCCCCACTATGACGTCTACCTGAAGGCCGACAACCTGCTGAACACCCGCTACCGCGACTACGGTCTCGTCGAGCAGCCCGGCCGCTGGCTCATCGCCGGCTTCGCACTGCGACTGTAACCGACAACGAAGCAGAACCTGCTTTTCCTGCACAGGACCAGCGCCCGCGACGAGCGGCACTTCAGAGGCATAAAGCAGGCCTTTACAGGTTTTCCCACGGCCTGGGACAAATGTTCCAGGCCGTGGGAACGCTCTTTTGGCGCCTCCAACCGGCAGGCTTCAAGCCCCCATTCTGCCTCAGTGCAGCTTCCTGTGCGATTCATTAACACATAGCCCACTGAACAAAGCAACAGAGTTGCCATTGGCGTCAACTTAGAATATGAAACAGGCTCAAACCGAACAACAATCCACCTCCAAGCACACAAATAAACGAGCCTAAAAAGGTGAAAAATCCTATCGCTATCCATTCAGGGATTGTAACAGTTTTGTCAAACTGCGGCCACAGGCTTTTATCTGGGCTTTCCAATCCCATTTTATTCACATACCTATGTGTTAAGAAAAAGACACAGCCTGCAATCAAAATGGGAATAACAACTATATAGTCAAAATAGTTTCTGACAAACAAAAAAGTTGGTATAGATGCTATAGCTAAAGAAATGCCTAACTCAAATCCGACGATGATGTCAATGATTAACCCCCAGGCAAAGTCTCCCTTGCGCTTTGTTTGGTTTATCCACCTCTCAGTATTGGAGTACGCGTAATATATTTTATTGAAAAAAAGTTTCGTAATTCTTCCCTCCGATTCTTTTAGTCAGCTCTTCAGTTTGAAGGAGTTCTCGATGCTGCTGATTTCGGCCGAGAACGACTTGTCGACCTTCAGCCGAGCCTCAATGGCCGAACAGCTGTGGAGCACCGTGGAGTGGTCGCGACCGCCAATGAGCTGGCCGATGCGCGAAGCGGGCATCTTGGTGTACTTCTGGGCCAGATACATCGACACCTGGCGCACCAAGACGTAGTCGCGTTTACGACTCTTGCTAAAGACGTGCTGCTGCTGTACGCCGAAATGGCCGCACACCTTCTCGAGGATGTCGTCGACGGTCAGGGGGTGGTTGTCTATCTTGACGGCTCGCTTGATGACGCGCTCGGCCAGGCGCATGTCGACACTGCTGTTGTAGACGATGCTGTAGGCCATGAGCGAGTTGACCACGCCCTCAAGGTCGCGCACGGAACCATTGGCCGAGGTGGCGATAAACTGAATGACATCGGCGGGAATCTTCAGGCCGTCGCGGCGGCACTTGGCATTCAGGATGTCGATGCAGAGCTGCACGTTGGGCTTCTCCATCTCGGCGATGAGTCCGCACGAGAAGCGGGTCAGCATGCGGTCCTTCAGCCAGTCGAGGTCAACGGGCGGACGGTCGGAGGCGAGGATGATCTGCTTGCCAAGGCGGAACAGGTGGTCGAAGATGTGGAAGAAGGTGTTGACGGTCTTCTCGGCCGTTGCCCACTCCTGCACATCGTCGATGATGAGCATGTCGATGGTCTGGTAGAACGAGATAAAGTCGTTGACGGTATTACGGCGGCTGGCGTCGGTAAACTGCACCTGGAAGAGGCGGGCCGAGACGTAGAGCACGCGCTTCTTAGGATAAAGCTCCTTACAGCGCACGCCGATGGCATTGATGAGGTGGGTCTTGCCACACCCCGAGGGTCCGAAAATGAAGAAGGGGTTGAAGGTGGTCTTACCCGGATGCTCGGCAATGCTGAGTCCGACTGTTCGCGGCAACTTATTGGAGTCGCCCTCGATAAAGGTCGAGAAGGTCTTGTGGAGGTCGAGCTGCGGGTTCAGGTCCTGGGGCGTGGCGTCGAGCACCGTTGGCGACTGGTTGCTATGGGCACTGGGCTGGGGCACGTCGATGTCGGCGGGCTGGTCGGCCTCGACGTCCTGTGTCAGCTTGTGGGCCTTGTCGGTGACTATGCGGTAGTTGAGCTTAACCTTTGTCTTGAAGCTGTTGGTCAGCGCCCAGTACATCAGCCGGATGTAGTACTGTTCCAGATATTCGCAGAAGTAGGCACTCGGCACCTGCAAGAGCAACGTGGCATCGGTTTCCGAGAAAGACTCGAAAACGATGGGCTCGAACCACGTTTTGAATTGCTGCTCAGTGACGTTCTGCCTGATGAGTTGGAGGCAGTTGTCCCAAAGCGCCTTATGACTGTTCTGCATCTGGCGTTGTTAAGTTAATTATTAATAGTACAAGGTTAAACTTGTGGTTTTTACATTTCGACTGCAAAGTTCGCCTTTTTTTTTGAATTGTGCAAATTCAGTGTTTTTCTACACCAAATAGTTTCCCGCGTAACTGACTAAGGTTGCGGCATTTAGAATGTTTCACAAATTCTCTTTGGCAAGCCCTATTGCAAATTACGAACGTTCTGTGACTCAGCATCTTACGAAAAAGCAAATCGGGCTTTCAGGAAATATTTAATTTAGACGAAATTAAAATTACTTATCTTTTCTGCCGAAAATCGAGAAGTGGACGTAGCGTTTCGGGTGGCTCTTGAGGTCAATCATCAGCGAGTCGGCATGCATCATTGTAGCGTTCAGATTGTTATACAGTCCGGGGTCACGCATCAGCAGGCCGAGGGAGCCCTCGTTGGAGTTCAGGCGGGCCGTCAGCTGCTCGACGTTGCGCATCGTCTGGTCGACCTTGGCCATCGTGGCGGCCACGTCAATACTGTTCAGGCTGTGGGTCAGCGTGTCGGCATTGGCCATCACGCCGTCGGCCTTGCTCATGATGCCGGGCAACTGGCGGTTCAGGCTGGCCGTCAACTGGTGCAGCTGCTGGGTGGTGGTGGTCAGCCCCGACGTGATATTCTCGACATTATGCAGCGACCGGGCGATGGCGGGGTCGGCCATGAGCGTGTTGACCGAGGCCAGGATAGAGTCGAGCTTGGGCAGCATCTTCTCAATCTGGGGCACCATGTCGGCAGCCTTGGTCATCAGTCCCGAGGCTGTCTGGCCACTGATGGTGTCGCCGACGGCCAGTGGGCCGGCAGCAGCGTCGCCGAGCTTCAGTTCGAGGCGCACGTTGCCGAGCAGGTCGCTGGCAATCTCGGCCTTCGTGCCCTTGGGCAGCACCAGTTTCTCGTCGAGACCGAGGAAGGCCAGTATGCGGTCGGGCTGTGAGTAGTCGCAGTCGATGTTCTCGACCGTGCCTACCTTCACGCCGTTGACATAGACCGGACTCGATGCCGACAAGCCCGTGACATCGTTAAAAGTGACCACGTAGCTGTTGCCCTCAGAGAACATACTCAGGCCCTTGAGGAACTTCATTCCAAAGAACAGTATCACCAAGCCAAGGATAGCTACCAGGGCTATCTGCACTTCTTTCGTCAGAAACTTCATATCTTTCTTTTACTTTTTTGCTTTATTTCTCTTGTATTCGCGGATGGCCTCGTTGACGTCCATCTTCTCGCTGCCACGGAAGGCTATAATGAAGGCCTCGGGGAACTTGGGCAGCACCTCCTTGCGGAGACGGTAGATTTCCTGATAGTTGGCCGACGCTCCGACGGTGTACTTATAGATGCCGCCCTCGCGGAAGTAGGAGGCGTCGGTGCGGCCCTTCAGCAGGCGGCTGCCAGACTTCAAGACGCTGCCGCTCGTGAGAATCTGGACCTTGAAGACCGGGGCATCGTCCTGACTGGCGCCTGAGGCCACCGGCTGGTCACTGACAGGCTGAGAAACGAGCGGCTGTATGGCGGGCTGCTCCTTCTGGGTCGTGGCAGGACGTTCTTTCTGGGCCGTGGCGGGCTGCTCCTCACGCGGCGGGTCGGGCAGCTCGGCTATGGGCTTGTAGGGCACCTTGATGCCCGGTGCCACCTTATTTTTATAAGCCACGAAAGCGTTGTAGAAACCACGTGTGTACTGCTGCAGGGCACGGTCGCTGTTCATGTACTGTTCCTCGTCGGACGTCGAGATGAAGCCCAGCTCCATCAGACAGGCAGGCATCGACGTCAGACGCAGCACGGCCAGGTTGTCCTGGTAGACGCCCTTGTCAGGCCGCCCTGTGGCCGAACAGATGTTCTTCTGCATGAACTTGGCCAGCTGGATGCTGTTCTCCAGGTTCTTGTCCTGCACCAGTTCGAAGAGGATGTTGCTTTCCGGCGAATTGGGGTCGAAGCCCTCATAGTGCTGCTGATAGTCCTTCTCGTAGAGGATGACGGCGTTCTCGCGCTTAGCCACCTCTAAGTTCTCGATGAACCCTTGCTTGTTGCCGTCGCGACGGCTGCGGCCCAGCGTGTAAGTCTGGTAGCCGCGGGCAATGTGCTTTCCCGGCAAGGAGTTGATATGAACGGAAACGAAAAGGTCGGCCTTTGCCTTGTTGGCAATCTCGGCGCGCTGCCACAATGGTATAAAGCAGTCGGTCTTGCGGGTGTAGACGACCTTCACGTCGGGACAATTCTGCTCGATAATGCGGCCGAAGGCCAGGGCATAGCGCAGGGTGAGCGTCTTCTCCTTCGAGATTTTACCCTTGGCCCCAGGGTCTCCGCCGCCATGACCGGCGTCGATGCACAGCGTAAAGGTCTTCCTCTGAGCAGCGTCCACAGACAGGGCGAGACTCAGCAGCAGGACGAGTATGACGGTCAGTCTTCTGTAAATCATTTGTGCAAAGGTACGGCTTTTCCGTTAAAAAAGCTATAATGTCGGCTCAGTTTTATCATTTATTAAGTGTAGCTCCACGCCGGCACCCTCGCTGTCGGCACCCATCGGGGGGCACGTCTTGGTCAGCCAGAGGTCAATGGAGCTGATCTTGGGGAAGTCGTGCAGCAGGCTTTTCACGATGCGCCCGGCGACGTGCTCGAGCAGGCATGACGGCTCGGCCATCTCGCTCGCCACACGGCGGTAGACGGCGGCGTAGTCGAGGGTGTCGGCGACGTCGTCGGTATCAATGGCCGCCTGCCACGGGTAGCCGATGCGCAGGGTGACGACGAAGTCGCCACCCACGAGTCGCTCCTGCGGCAGTACGCCGTGCCTCGCCCTAAACCGCAGCTTCTCCAGCCGGACGTACGTCTGTAGCTTCATCGGCAGGCTCGTTAGTGTCGGCGGAGCCGTTGGCGTATTTCTTCAGCGCGCGCTCCACACCGATTTTCCACGTATTGATGTTCTCGCTCTGCAACTGCAGCGAGGCCACGAGCTTGATAACATGCTCGATAGGCATGCGGTAGCGCAGCACACCCGAGATGAGCTTGGCGTAGTTCCAATACTCAGGGTTGAACTTCTCTGACAGGCCTTCGACGGTGGTCTTGTAGCCCCGCTTGTTCTCAAACTGGAAGTCGTAGCGCTTCGTGCCGTCGGCACTGACCTGCTTCAATATCTTACCGTGGGTAACGGTCTTGGGCAACACTATACCCTCCTCGTCGTCCTGCAGACCGGTAAAAATCTCGTAGGGACGACCGTCGAGCAGTCCGACGAAGGCGACCCACTTCTCCTTGTTATTCTGGAAGCGCACCACGTCGCACTCAAGCGTCTGCGGACGCACCTCGGTGACCTCGGGGTGGTGATTGCTCTCGGCATAGTCGAGGGCCTGGGCCGAGAGCTGGGTCAGGAGGTCGGCCTCCTCGTCGCTCAGTGCCTGGGCGCAGCGGTTAAGCAGTGCGCCGATAGTATCCTCACCGACAGGGTTCTCACTTTTCTGGCTGATACGGGCCAGGGCCCGAGCCACGTCATTCAATGTCTGTTCCTTCACCATAATATATTATATTCGCTTATTACTTATTACTTATTACTTATTACCTCTTTACCACTTTCCTGCCACCAACGATGTAGACACCACGAGGCAGACCGTCGAGCGAGGTGGAGCCACGACGCACGATCTGTCCGGTGAGCATATAGACATTGTCGGAAGCCTGACCGGCTGTACCGCCAGCAGCCACGTCGTGGATGCCCGTCGGGAATGTGTTGTTGTTGGCCTTGCCGTGGACGTTGGTCTGATAGAACTTCACGCGGTAAGGCCACTGCTCGGTTGCCCCCTCCTCTGACCAGCTGAGCCAGTCGCGCGTCCAATAGCTGGTGGGAGCACCGCTGACCACCAGCCACAGATGGCTGCAGTTGGCGGGACAATCGAAGGCGATGACACTATCCGGGGCGGCGTATGTAGCCGTAGCAATGTCGCCATAGACACGTGTGCCGTTGCGCTGCAGGGCCACGAAGCCGAACTTCCAGCCGGCTTTGCTGACGTTGCGCGAGACGTAGCCCGCCTTACCGGCTTCGCCCTCGAACTCGGCATAGACGGTGCGACCGTCAGAGGGCACGTTCAGGCGGATGGCATTATTGCCGAAGTTCTCGATACAGTTAGCTGCCGTTGGCGACCAGAAGCCTTCGTCGTCCTGGGTGAGCACCGTCTGGGCTCGCTTGCCGATGGTGGCCTTGCCCCGCTGGCGGATGGGGTCCAGGTCGAAGGTGGTCATGCGTGCGCCGTACTCCCACATCTCGTCGTTCAACTGGTCCAGCTTCTTGGCGGCATTGCCGGTCATCGTCAGTCGCATGTAGGCCTGTAGCGGGTCTTCGGGACTGACCGACCTGTTCCAGAGCCGGCCGATGACATCCATGCCGTGCTTATGGCAGAAGTAGTCCTGAATGAAGTAGTTGTTGTAGCGCAGGTCGACGCAGAGCGGATGGCGGTGCAGGCCGTTGAGCGTGCCCGTGAGCCATTCGTTGTCGAACTGCATCGCAGGGTAGAACTTATAAGCCTGCCACTGGGCACACATCTCCCAGAACACATTCAGCGTAGACTGGCCCCAGTTGTACATCCAGCCATTCTGGTTGTTGTTGTCGCAGTGGGTCTGATACTGGAAGCAGTGGCCTATCTCGTGAGCCACAGTCTGACCGCTGCGCGAGGTATGGGCCCCGTTCGAGAGCGTCAGCAGACCTATCATGTTGTCAATGCCGCTGCCGCTGGCCTCCCACTCGGTGGTGTAGCGCAGGCGGATAATCATCTTATAGGTGTCCGACTTCGACTTACCCTGATTGATGGTGATGAACTTCAGGCTGTCGGCATAGAACTCAAAAATCTTGTCGGCAGTACTCAGGATGGTAGTCACCGAGGCCGGCACGCCGGCGCCATAGCCCGACTCCCAGAACAGTATCCAGTGCTTCGACTGCAGGCTGCGGTCGTAGCACCACTGGCTGGAGGCATTCTTCAGCTGGGCATCAGTGCCACAGGCGTTGGTACTGCAGTAGATTCTCTTGTCGACACCTGTTATGCGGTTCCTGAGCTGAGACGTGGCGGTGGTCAGCTGACTCTTGGTCAGGGTATAGTCGGTCACAGTCTGGCGGGCTTTCTCGAGTCCCGTCTTCAAGGTGGCTATCGCCGTGGCCTTGCGGGGCGTGTCCTCCCACCAGCCGATGACCTTCTCGGCGTAGTCGATGCGCTCCTCTAAAGCGTCGTACAAGTCGCGCGAAGCCTGGGCCTCCTCTAATGCGGCCTGCAACTGCACATAGGCCTCAGCCAGTGCGCCCTCGTCGTAGAGGGTGTTGCCAGCGTCGTCGGCACCGATTCCCTCAAGGGCTTTCGCGGCCACAGCCATCGCTGTCCTCAGCGTCTCAGCCACGGCGTTCTGTATGCCTTTATCGAGGAGCGCCTGTCCCTGTTCAACCGCGCTCTGCAACTCCTTGGCGTAGCTGGCAGCAGTGACCTCGCCGGTGTACTGCAGCGTGAAGTTGTCGACACAAAGATAGTTGCCCGTGGCAGCCTCGGCCTTCAGGCCTATCTCCACGCTGCCTTTGTCCTCAAGGACGGCGAACGTTACGCTGTACTGCCGCATGGCCGTCACCAACGTCCTGGAATTTCCGGCAAACAGATAGGCACCCTTCTGGGCCGTCCCCTTGTTTACGGTACTGCCGCTGCTGCTCTGCTGGATGTGCAGCGCCGAGGCCGTCAGCTTATAGGTGCCCTTAGGCAGGTTACGCAGCGTCTGCGTAACTGAGGCGTCGCCCAACTGCTGGCCGATGCTGACCCATGACTCAGCGTAGTAGCTACCCTTCTTGAGGGTGAACACCGAGTTGCCCTGCCGGCTCATGCCGTTGACGGTCCAGCCCGTCGCCAGTTCACTCTCGAACGACGGGTTCTGTATGTAGCTCGTTCGGTCTGCGGTTTCGGCCGCAGCCGGCCCTACCCCAACCATTGCAAGCAGAAGGGCCAGCCACAACCTTAATTGCCAGTTTAAGTGCATAATCAATCCTATCTCCTTTTTTTGCCTGCAAATATCGGTAAAAAAACTGAAACGGCCAAATGTTTCGATGAAAAAGTAGGATCTACCCTTCGCCACGCTCATTTCTGGCAAAGATACGGGCGACGATGGCACCGCTCAGATTATGCCACACGCTGAACACGGCGCCGGGGATGGTGGCCATCGGATAGGCAGCGAAATGGAGCGTGGCCAGACTGGAGGCAAGGCCTGAGTTCTGCATGCCCACCTCGATGCTGACAGCACGACGCTTGGCAGGGCTCATGCCCAACAACCGCCCAACGGCATAACCCAGGGAGAGTCCACAGAGATTGTGGAGCATGACGACGAGGATGATGATCAGTCCGCCGGCCAGCAGCTTCTCAGCATTGGCGGAGATGATGATGAGCACGATGGCACAGATGGTGAGCGACGACAGGGCGGGTAGATAGGCCGTGGTCCTCTCAGTGAACCGTGGCCACAGCCACTTGACAATCAGGCCTGCCATGATGGGCAGGATGACCACCCAAAGTATGCTCAGCAGCATGCCTGCCACATCGACATCCACCGTATGGCCCGCGAGGAGCCACACCAGCAGCGGTGTCAGCACCGGGGCCAACAGCGTCGAGGTGGCCGTCATGCCCACCGACAAGGCCAGGTCGCCCTTGGCCAGATAGGTAATGACGTTTGAGGCCGTACCGCCGGGGCAACAGCCCACGAGCACCACGCCGACGGCCAGGGCCTCGTCGAGCGCAAAGAGCCTCGACAGGGCGAACGCCAGCAGCGGCATGATGGTGAACTGGGCCAGGCAGCCGATGAAGATGTCCTTCGGTCGGCTGAAGACCAGCCGGAAGTCTTCTATACGCAGGGCCATGCCCATACCAAACATGATAACGCCCAACATTGGATTGATGACCGTGGGCTTCACGCCACTAAAGGCACTGGGTGCTATCATGCCCACAATTGCTGAGAGCAACACCAAGGCACCCATGTAGTCGGAAATCAGTTTACAGATTCGTTTAATCGTATTCATTTCTTTTGGGAGTTTAGGAGTTTAGGAGTTTAGGAGTTTGGGAGTTTAGACATTACATTTGCCGGCGGGCGTCCGGCCTCGATTTCTGCGCGCATGAAGTCCATCGTTGGGGCGACGTGGGCAAAGAACTGACGGTAGCCCCGGCAGAGGAAGTTCAGGCCGGGCTGGCCCCAGCGGTCGGTCAGCGAGCGATTCTTGGGGCACTCGCCATGACAGGCGAACAGCCAACGGCACTCACGACACTGACGGGGCAGCGACGACTGCTTCAGCAGGCCAAACTGACGTTGGCGGTCGCCGTAGAGAAGACTCACGAGCGGCTGCCGGCGGATATTTCCCAGGCAGTAGTCTGGACGGACGAAGTGGTCGCAGGAGTAGACGCTGCCGTCGGCCTCCATCGCGGCGGCCTGGCCACAGACCGGCGACATCGAGCAGACGCCGGCCGGTTGACCGCACCAGTTGGCCAGCGTGGCGTCGAAGAGTTGCACGAAGAGGCGGCCCACATCGCGCTGCACCCATTCGTCGTAGACGGCACAGAGGAAACGACCCCATTGATCGGGCGTGACGGAACAGTCAGGACGGTCAGGCTCGACGACAGGCGTAAACTGCAGGAACTCGCAGCCGATGTCACGAAAGAAGCGGTAGAACGCTTCGGGGTGTTCAACGTTGACAGCATTCACCGTAGCCATAGCATTCCACTCAACGCCATGACGCTGCAACAGGCCGATGGCCCGCATCACGTCGTGCCACGACGCCCCACCCTGCCGAGTGCGGCGGTAGGCGTCGTGCAGCGGTTGTGGCCCGTCGATGCTGATGCCCACGAGGAAGTGGTTGTCAGCCAGGAAGCGGCACCACTCGTCGGTGAGCAGCGTGCCGTTGGTCTGCAGACAGTTGTCAATGTGGCATCCGTGAGCATACTTCCGCTGCAGTGCGAGCGCTTTTTCATAGAACGACAGCGGACGCAGCAGCGGTTCGCCGCCATGCCAGGTGAAGAGCACCTGGGGCACGGGCTGCGACTCGATGTACTGGCGGGTGAACTCCTCGAGCAAGGCCTCGTCCATCATCACCCCGCTGCCACGCCCCAGGTAGTAGCAATAGCCACACGACAGGTTACAACGGTCGCCGACGGGCTTCAGCATCACGTACGCCGGGCGGGCAAAGGGTTGTATCGGCTGCCTATTCATCGTCAATAGGATAGTTGGCCGAAGGTGTGCGCAGTCGTCGCATCAGCGCATCGAGACGCTGCACCACGTCGGGATAGTCGGCTGCCAGATTGTGCTGTTCCAGCGGGTCGTCCTTTATGCGGTAGAGTTCGAGCGGCGCACCTTTTTTCACCGTCACGGCTTTCCAGCCCTGGTGGCGAATGGCGCGCTGCTTACCCGGAAACTCCCAGTAGAGCGGACGGCTGTCGGTGTCGATATCGCGACCGAAGAACAGAGGCGAGATGTCCATGCCGTTGGTGTCGTCGGGCACGTACTCAGGATGGCCGGCCAACTGCGCCAGCGTAGGCATAAAGTCGGCGAAGTAGACGAGGTTGGCAATCTGCCGTGCCGGCACCCGGCCGGGCTGATTGACGATGAGGGGCACACGGATGCCGCCCTCGTAGAGTTGGCCCTTGCGGCCTTTCAGTCCGGCACCGCAGTTCAGCTCCTTCAGCGGAGCCATAACGGCGGCCCCATTGTCGCTGGCAAAGATCACGATCGTCTGCTCGCGCTGCCCGAGAGCGTCGAGCGTTGCCAAGAGCCGGCCAATGTTGTAGTCCATGTGTGTAACGAGTGCGGCGTAGCGCTTCGTCTCGGCCGACCAGTCGCCCCGGTCGTCATACCATGATGTGTCGTCAATGTTGTAAGGCTCGTGGGGAGCGTCATACCCAAGGAACAGGAAGAACGGCTGCTTCCCGGCCCAGCGATGGATGAACCCGATGGCATCGTCAGTCGAGATTTCGGTGTTGTGGCGCACATGGGCGTCATGCTCGTTCTCGCTGATGTTGACGAGCGAGTCGCCGTGCAACCGATAATAAGGATAGTAATAAGGCGCATTGCTGTGGACGGTACTGATGGTCCAGCCGTAGAACTCGTCGAAGCCCCTGTGGTTGGGAGCCGCCCCGGGGTCGTAGCCATCGAGGTGCCACTTATTGACCAGACAGGTGCGGTAGCCCGCCTTTGAGAGCACCGTGCCGAGCGTGACGTCGTCGGGCAAGAGGTTTGCCCGGCGCACGATGGTCGTGTCGCCGCGCGGATTGATCTTCAGTCCCGTCAGTCCTCCGGCGTAGCACTGGTTGTCGCGGATGCGGGTGTTGCCAGAGTTCTTGCCCGTCATGAGCGAACAGCGCGAGGGCGAACTGATGCCGCTGCCGGCGTATGCCTGCGTAAACGATGTGCCGGTGCTGGCCAGACGGTCGATGTTCGGCGTCTGGATATACTGATTGCCATAGCAGGCCAGGTCGCCGTAGCCCATGTCGTCGGCCAGGATAAAGATGATATTGGGCCGCTCGCCGACAGCCATCGCCTGCTGTGCCAACAGGGCGCCAAAGGCCATTAGAACATTCTTCATTTCGTTTTTGCTTGCAAATTTACGAAAAAGTTCGTAACTTTGCACACAAAACAAAGAAAAACAATGAAAAATCTACTTACACGCCGTACCATCCGCAAATATGCGGACAAAGAAGTTGACCAGCAGCTGCTGAACCGCCTCATGCAGGAGGCCGCCCGTACACAGACTATGGGTAACCTGCAACTCTACTCCGTCGTCGTCACCCGTTCCGACGAGATGAAACGGAAACTGGCACCGGCACACTTTGGTCAGCCGATGGTGACCGAAGCACCCGTGGTGCTCACCGTCTGTGCCGACTTCAACCGCACCAGTTTCTGGGCGAAATGCCGCAATGCCGAGCCGGGCTACGACAACCTGCTCTCGTTCATGAACGCCGCCACCGACGCCCTGCTCTACGCGCAGACGCTCTGCAACCTCATGGACGAGGAGGGACTGGGCTACTGCTACCTCGGCACTACCGTCTACCAGCCGCATCAGATCATCGACATACTGCACCTGCCCAAGCTCACCATGCCCGTGGCCACGCTGACCGTAGGCTGGCCTGCGGAGGAGCCTCCCCTCTCCGACCGCCTGCCCTTGGAGAGCTTCGTCCACCAGGAGCGCTACAAGGACTACATGGCCAATGACATTGACACCTATTATAACTATAAAGAAGAACTCGAAGAGAACCGCCATTTCGTCGAGGTCAACCACAAGGAGACGCTCGCCCAGGTTTTCACCGACATCCGCTATACGCGCAAGGACAACGAAGCCATGTCAAAGACGCTTATCGAGACCCTCGTCCGCCAGGGCTTCCTGCCATACACACTTAAAATGGGGATGCTCGGCTGAGCATCCCCATTTTTCATTTTTCACTTTTCACTCATCACTTACTCTACTACGATGGGCTTGTACTTCGGCACGAGCGTCTTCATGATGCACCAGCCAATGAGGTAGGCCACGGCGCAGATGCAGAACACCACCATATAGGCGGCAGGTTTGCCGTCGAAACCGAAGAAGGTGAAGGCCTCACCCTGTCCCTCGGCCCAGGTAAAGAAGTTACCCGAACCCTTGTTGATAAGGAACGAGCCCACACCGCCGGCCATTGAACCAATGCCAGTGATGGTACCGATGGTCGACTTGGGGAACATATCGCCAATAGTAGAGAAGAGGTTGGCCGACCAAGCCTGGTGACCGGCACCAAGCAGGCCGATGAGGATAGCAGGCCACCAAGCGCTATAGGCTCCTAAGGGCTGAGCGAAGAGTCCTAACACGGGGAAGCAGGCAAAGATGAGCATGGCACGCATGCGGCCCAGATAGGGGTTCATGCCCTTTTTCTCTACGAAGTAGGTAGGCAGGTAGCCGCCGCCGATGCTGAGCACGGTGACGATGGCATAGAGCGTCAGAATGAGCAGGATGCCCATCGTTGAGTCGCTGGTGTAGCCATACTGGTCAGAGAAATAGGCGGGTGCCCAGAAGAGGAAGAACCACCACACGCCGTCGGTCATGAACTTGCCGACGATGAACGACCACGTCTGCTTGTACTTGAAGCAGTCGAAGAAGGGGATGACCTTCTCCTCCTTAGCCTCCTGCTTGTTCTGCACCTCGGCAATGTCGATGTCTTGCTCAATGTAGTTCAGTTCAGCCTGGTTGACGAACTTGCTCTTGTGGGGCTTCTCGTAGAGCCACATCCACAAGCCCATCCACACGTAGCCCAGCACACCGATAATGACGAAGGCCATCTCCCAGCCCCAGGCGCGGGCCAGCAGGGGAATGGTGGCGGGAGCAGCCAGAGCGCCGACAGAAGCGCCACTGTTGAAGATGGAGGTAGAGAAGGCACGGTCCTTCTTGGGGAAGTACTCGGCCGTCACCTTGATGGCGGCGGGGAAGTTGCCTGCCTCGCCAAGAGCCAGAATCATGCGGCACGAAAGGAAGAGCCACACCGAGACGGTGGCAATGGCCACGGCGGCATCGCTGCCGGCCTGCACCAGCCTGAGTGCCTCGATGGAGTCGTAGCCCTCTATCTGCATGGCAGCCCAGCCGCAGGCAGCGTGGAGCACGGCACCTGTCGACCAAACGAAGATGGCAATGAGGTAGCCCTTCTTCGTGCCCATCCAGTCGATGAACTTACCGGCGAAGAGGTTGGCAATGGCATAGAAGATAGAGAACCATCCGGTGATGGTACCATAGTCGGCATCGCTCCAGTGGAACTCCGGGGCGATGAAGTCTTTCCATGTGAGCGACAGGACCTGGCGGTCCATATAGTTAATCGTGGTTGCCAAGAACAGCAGCGCACAGATGACCCAACGGAAGTTGGACATTTTGGTGGTTTGTACGGGAGTCATAGATATTTACGGTTTCAGATTTTCGATTTACTATTTGATATCGATGACGGGAATGTTGTCCTTGTCGTTATAGTAAAGGTTCTCGCCAGCCATACCCCAGATGAAGGTATAGTAATAGGTGCCGGCAGCGGCGTGCATCGACCACTCGGGCGACATGATGGCCTGCTCGTTGTGCAGCCAGACGACACGGCTCTCCTCAGGCTGTCCCATGATATGGGCGATGGTCTGCTCCTGAGGCAGGTTGAAGTAGTAGTAGGCCTCGATGCGGCGGCCGTGGGTGTGGGGCGGCATGGTGTTCCACGCGGCGCCGGGATTGAGCTGTGTCAGGCCGAGCTGCAGCTGGCAGGGGCCCTCCTCGAGCACGTCGTTGACAATGAGCTTGTAGACGGTGCGGTTGTTGCACTCCTCAAGCGAACCGACGGGGCCCCAGACGGCGGCCTTCAGCGAGCCCTTGCGGCCGTCGAGGGTAATCCATTGCGTCTTGAAATGCTGGTGAGCGGTGGCCGAGTTCAGGTAGAACTTGGCGGGATTCTTGGGATCCTTCGAGCGGAACTGCACCTTCTTGTTCACATCCTTGTCCTTGGCTATGTGGCCACGGCCGATATACAGGGCCTCCTTCGGCGACAGGGCATACTCCTTGCCGTCGACGATGACTACGCCGTCGCCGCCACCGCAGTTCACGACGCCGAGCTCACGGTTGTACATGAAGTACTTCTCCTTGATGGTGTTGTCGACGTCGAGACCCAGCTCCCAGAAGTTCTCCAGCGTCAGCGTCGTGTTGACGGGCATGGCGCCGCCGAAGATGAAGCGGTCGTAGTGGGAATAGGTGAGCAGGATGGAGTCAGGTGCCATCACCTTCTCCATGACGAAACGGTCGCGGAGCAGCTTCGTGTCATAGTGTTTTACATCCTCGGGATGGCAGGCCGTCTGGAACTTCACGTGCTGAACGCCTACATACCTGTCAGCTTCCTGCGCCTGGGCAGAAAGGGTGAGGGCCAGAGCCCCCGCAATGGTCAGAATTGTTTTTTTCATTGTTGTTTTGTCGTTATTTGTTATTTTTTTCTTCTTTGACGATGCGCATGCGGTTCCAGATGACCATGCCGATGGTGATGGCGGTGAGGACAGCAGCACCAATCCACTTCAGGTAAGCCACACACTTGTAGATGACCCAGCCGAAGAGCGAGGAGGCGAAGTCGAGGGCACCACCCTCGAAGCCGGCGGGAATGTCGGCGGCCTTGTCGCCCGTCTGCTCGAAGACGGTGTGGGCGGCCTGCGTGAAGGCGGGCGCCATGTCGGTGACGAAGTAGAGGCCGATGGCCAGGGCTACCAGTCCGATGATGAACGTCTTGACGACATTACCCTTCGTGAACGGCAGCACCACGGGGAACAGGTAGAACATACCAGCCAGCGAGGCCAGCGGCAGGAACTGGTTGCCGGGCAGGATGACGGCCAGGCCCAGGGCCACGGGAATGAGCAGCAGCGAGACGACGAGCGTCGTCGGGTGGCCGATGACCACGGCGGGCGACATGCCGATATACACCTTCTTGCCGTTGAACTTGCGCTTCACCACCTCCTGCGTCTTCTCGGCGATGGGCTTCAGACCCTCGATGAAGAGCGAGGTGATGCGGGGAATCAGCTCCATGACGGCACCCATCGTGACGCCGAGGAACAGCACCTTCTTGATGTCCATCTGAGCCAGCACGCCGATGAGCGCACCGACGATGACGCCGAGCACGAGCGGCTCGCCGAGTACGCCGAACTTCTTCTTCAGTCCGTCGGCATCGATATTCAGGCGATCGAAGCCGGGAATCATGTCGAGCAGCTTGCCGATGCCCAAGGCGAAGGGCACGAAACTCTGGCAGAAGGGCTGCGGGATGCTGATGCCCTGCCACTCAGGGTAGTACTCCTGGAAGCGGTCGGCGGTGAGGTCAGCCATGACCAGTGTCACGATGTAACAGACGATGGCGGCGAAGTAGCCCCACAGCAGGCTCCCGTCCATGACAAAGTAGGCTACAGCGCCGATGAAGGCGAAGTGCCAGTAGTTCCACAGGTCGATATTGACCGTCCGGGTGCAGCCGGTGATGAGCAGCAGGAAGTTCACGCCCAGACAGATAGGGATGATCAGTGCGCCGACAGCGGTGTTATAGGCCACGGCGGCAGCGGCAGGCCAGCCCATGTCGAAGACCTTCAGCTGAAGGTCGTAGAGCTGAGAGATATCACTAAGCGGCCCACCGAAATTGGTGGTCAACAGAGCCGTCACAATGCCCAGGCCCACAAAACCGACACCTACATAGAGGCCCGACTTCAGCGAGCGTCCGAACTTCAGACCGATACACAGACCGATGATTGTAAAGAGAATAGGCATCATGACCGACGCCCCCAAACTGATAATGTAACTGAATACTTGTTCCATTTTATTGATTAGTTTTGTTTGTTTTAGCGCAGAATACGGTGCAAAAGTACTAATTATTTTCCAAACGGCGGCAGTTTTTCCCAGAAAATGTGTAACTTTGTGCCCTCAAATTTGCTAACAATACTTCAAAATATGACAAGAGCAACCCTTTCGGTCGTCTTTGCCCTGCTTTTTTCGCTGGCACCGGCCAATGCTGCAACCCGCCAGAAAGGCCCCGGATGCTGGCGTACGGCGACAGCCCGACAGAAGGCTGCGGCCCGCATGGCCGTGAAGCGACCCGTTGACATCGGCGAGCGCACCAACTACCGTGGACAGAAGCGCGGACTGGTCATCCTGGCCGAGTTTTCCGACACGAAATTCAAGGACACCCACAATCGCGCTAAGTACAACGACATTCTCAATTCGCCGGGCTACACCACCAACGAGGGATTCCGAGGCAGTGTGGCCGACTATTTCCGCGACCAGTCGGCAGGCCTGTTCGAACTGCAGTTCGACGTCGTCGGCCCCTACACCACGAAACACAGCTACCGTTACTACGGCAAGAACGACGACGAGGGCCTGGACCTCTATCCGCAGGACATGATCGAGGAGATGTGCATCGCTGCCGACGGCGAGGTCGACTTTAGCAATTACGACTGGGACGGCGACGGCATCGTCGACGAGGTGTTCGTGCTCTACGCCGGCAAGGGCGAAGCCGACAACTCGCCCAGCAAGCCCGACCTCGTCTGGCCTCACATGTGGACGCTCTCCGAAGCCAACGGAGCACCGCTACGACTCGACGGCGTCGATATTGACGTCTATGCCTGCGCCAACGAACTGGCGGCCGATGGCACCATCAACGGCATCGGCACCTTCTGCCACGAGTTCTCTCACTGCATGGGGTTCCCCGACTTCTACGACATTAACTACGGCGACAGCTACGGCATGGGCGACTACGACCTGATGTCGGGCGGCAACTACGCCGGCAACGGGTTCCTGCCTGTGGGCTACACGGCCTACGAGAAGATGGTCTGCGGCTGGCAGGAGCCTGTCGTGCTGGGCCATGAGGATGTCAGCGTCGACAGCCTGAAACCCATCAGCGAGCATGGCGACACCTACATCATCTACAACGACGGCTGTCCCGACGAGTACTACATGATAGAGAACCGCCAGCGCACGGGCTGGGACGCCCGCTACCCCTCGCGGGGACTGCTCATCACGCATGTCGACTTCGATGCCGAGGTGTGGTTCAATAACATTCCCAACACCATAATGACCGATGAGGAGGCTTACGAAATGGAGCTGACCTGCGGCAACGACCACCAGCGCATGACGTTCTTCCACGCCGACAACACCGAGGACGACTACTCGACACGCACCGACCTCTACCCCTACGGCACGCGCGACTCGCTAACGACCACCTCGCGGCCGGCAGCCAAGCTCTTCAATAATAATTCGGAGGGGCAGAAGCTCATGCAGGGCGCCATACTCAACATCAAGCAGAACAGTGACGGCACGATGGCCTTCAGCTACCGCGCACCGAAAGCCATCGCCGACGCCATCACCCAGCACCCAGCACCCGACACCCAGCACCCGACACCCTTCTACGACCTCCAAGGCCGCAGGGTCAGCAGGCCGGTGCGTGGGCTTTACATCGTCGGTGGCCGGAAGGTGGTTGTCCGCTAATCCTGATAGTAGACGCGCTTCACGCGGTTCGACACGCCCGTCAGCACTTCGTACGGTATGGTGTCGGTCAGGTCGCTGAGCACGGTGACCGGCAGTTGCTCGCCAAACACCTCGACGCTGTCGCCCTCGCGGCAGTCGATGCCCGTGACGTCGATCATGGCCACGTCCATACAGATGTTTCCTACATACTCAGCCCGCTGACCGTTCACCAGACAGTAGCCGTGGCGGTTGCCGAGGTGGCGGTTCAGTCCGTCGGCATAGCCGATGGGTATGGCCCCTATCAGCGAGTCGCGCTCCAGGACGGTGCGGCGGCTGTAGCCGATGCTGTCGCCAGCCTTGACATGGCGCAGCTGCAGGATGGTGGTCTTCAGCGTGCTCACGGTACTCAGCATTTCATTGTTACGCGGATTCACGCCGTAGAGCCCGATACCCAGTCGGCACATGTCCATCTGCCGCTCAGGGAAGTGCTCAATGCCGGCAGAGTTGTCGATATGGCGCAGGATCTTATGGCTGAAGGCGGCCTGCAACCGTCGGCTGCCTTCGTCGAAGAGCTGGAACTGGCGGGCCGAGAAGTCGTCGAACGTGTCACTGTCGCTGCCCACGAAGTGGCTGAACACCGAGCGCGGAATGACGGCCTGCTGGTGGCGAAGGCGGTCGATGAGCTCGTCCATGTCGGTCTCTGGGTCGAAGCCCAGTCGGTGCATGCCGGTGTCGAGCTTGATGTGTACGGGCCAGCCGGTGATGCCTTCCTTGCGGGCAGCACGGACCAGCGCGTCGAGCAGACGGAAGGAGTAGACCTCGGGCTCCAGGTCGTAGTCGAACATCGTCTTGAAGGCGGTCATTTCAGGATTCATCACCATGATGTTCGACGTGACCCCTGCGCGGCGAAGGGCCACGCCCTCGTCGGCCACGGCCACGGCGAGGTAGTCTACGCGGTGGTCCTGCAGCGTCTTGCCCACCTCGACGGCGCCGGCGCCGTAGGCATCGGCCTTCACCATGCACACCATCTTCGTCTCGGGCTTCATCAGCGAGCGGTAGTAGTTCAGGTTGTTCACCACGGCACCCAGGTTCACCTCGAGTATCGTCTCGTGGACCTTCTGTTCCAGCAGTTCCGTGATATGTTCGAAGCCGAAACGGCGTGCCCCTTTCAGCAGGATAACCTCGTCGTGAAGGGCGCGGAAGGCGGGACTGGCGATGAACGCCTGTGTGGTGGCGAAAAAGTATTTCTCGCCGACGAGGAAGGCTTGCTGCTGGGCGGCGAGCTCGTCGCCGATGCCGATGAACTTCGTGACGCCGCGCTTCAGGCAGAGTTCGTTCACCTCGCGGTACAGGTCGGCTGCCGACGTGCCGCTCTGATAGATGTCGCTCAGCACGAGCGTGTGCCGCTCGTTGCCGTCGCCGCGCCGGTTCATGAAGTCGAGCGCAATGTCGAGCGAGTTGATGTCGTTATTATACGAGTCGTTGATGAGTATGCAGCCGCGCTGGCCCTGCTTCACCTCCAGGCGCATGGCCACAGGCTCCAGGCCCGGCGTGCGCTCGGCTATCTGCTCGGGCGTCAGTCCGAGGTGCAGGGCAGTGACGACGCAGATGATGCTGTCGTCGATGCTGGCCTCGTCGATGAAGGGGATGGCGTACTCGCCTGGCGTACCTTTATATATATACGCGATGTGGGCATTCTCGGCGCCGAGGGTAACCTCCTTGACGTAGAAGGGTGCCTGGCTGTCGGTGCGCGACCACCCGAGACGCTCGCCCTGGTAGCCGAGGCGCCGTATGCAGCGACTCACGGTGTTGTCGTCCATCGGGTAGACCAGTGCCTCGGTGTCGCGCATCAGCTCCAGTTTCTCCAGGCACTTCTCCTCCATCGAGCGGAAGTTCTCCTGATGGGCACTGCCCAGACAGGTGAGCACGCCGACCGTAGGCTGTATGATGTCGTGCAGGGCCATCATCTCGCCGGGCTGACTGATACCGGCCTCGAAGATGCCCACGCGGGCCTGCTCGTTGAGCAGCCATACCGACAGCGGCACGCCAATCTGCGAGTTGTAGGAGCGCGGCGAGCGCACAACCCGCTGCGAGGGCAACAGCAGCTGGTAGAGCCACTCCTTGACCATCGTCTTGCCGTTTGAGCCGGTGATGCCCACGATGGGTATCGAGAATTCGTCGCGATGGCGCTCGGCCAGGCGCTGCAGGGCAGCCAGTGCCGAGGGCACCTTCAGGTAGTTGGCGTCGGCTTGCGGTTCAGCGGGCACCTGCTCTACCACAAACGAGCGCACGCCCCGGCGGTAGAGGTCGTCGATATAGCGGTGGCCGTCGCCGTGCTTTGTGCGGAAGGCGAAAAAGAGTGTTTCTTCAGGAAAACATAGTGAGCGGCTGTCGGTCAGCAGCCAGCGCACGCTGGCGTCGTTGTCGCCGTAGCGGCGTGCGCCGATGAGTGTGGTAATTTTCTCAATAGTATATGTCATGGTCTTATGATTTATATTTCTGCAGTAGTGCGTCGGCCCTGGCGCGGGTGTCGGCCAGGAAACGGCGGTACTCGTCACTGTCAGGGTTGAAGGGGCGATGGCCCAGGGCTGCCTTCAGCGGTGCCCATTCGCGCAGGAATTGCTTGGCCCGGGGCGAGAAGTAGTGCTCCACCAGTTGTTGCCAGATGAACTCAACGGCCACCGCTGACGGGTGGAGCATGTCGTCGGCATAGAAGCGGTAGTCGCGCAACTCGTCGAGCACGATTTCGTAGGCGGGGAAGTAGGTGAGGTGAGCAGTAAGAGGTGAGAGACAAGAGATGACCTGATTAACGGCAAGGAGGAGGGTGGCTTTCGAGAGCTGGCTCCCGTGGTAGCCATACTTGCGATAACGGATGGGGCTGACGGTCAGGACGACATGGACGTCGGGACGACGGCTGACGAGCAGGCTGACGGCACGGCGCAGGTAGTCGGCACACTCGTCGACGCTGAGCAGTTCCTCCTGGAACAGCGCGGCGGGGCGCTTCTGGCAGTTATCTACAATCTCGCCCGTCTCGCGGAGACGGTAGACGTGGTTGGTGCCCAGGGTGATGAATGCCACGCGGGGGGCTCCCTCGTAGCGCTCCACGGTGTGCAGCACCGAGGCGGGGTTGTACATCGTGCCGTAGGGGTTTACCGCAGCGCGGAACTGCTCGTCCTGGAAGCGCAGGCCAATGCTGTCGGCAAAGCAGCTGCCCACGAAGAGCATCTCCTCAAGGGGTTCTATCTGGAACTCCGGCGTCGGTATGTCTACTATGGTTCGGAACTCCATCAGCTACGGCTCATTTGCAAACCGCTCTTAGAGAGCGTCATGTCGACGAAGCGGGCATTGGCGTTGCGGCGGTTCTCGTTGAGTATGGTCTTGATACGTGCGGCAGCCTCGGGGTCTTTGGCTACCATGTAGAGGAAGCCGCCACCTCCGGCTCCGGGTAGCTTGTAGCCCAGGCAGAGGTCGTCGACGAGGGCGGTCAGCGCCGCCACCTCGGGCGGGTTGGTACCGCTGTCGAGCAGCTGGTTCTGCTGCCACGTCTTGCCGACGAGCAGGCCCATCGTCCGGAAGTCCTGCCGCAGGATGGCATCGTACATGTCCATCGTGTGCTGCTTCATCTGGCGCAGCAGGAGCAGCTGGTCGTGCTCGTTGAGGAACATGCGGCGCACGATCTCGGCCAGTATCTTCTTGGCCGTGCGGGTGATGCCCGTATAATATAACAGGTGGCACTGCTGATACTCGGGCTGGGTGTACAGCCCGTCGGGCAGCCAGCGCACCGAGGGGTTCTGTATGAAGTCACGGCCGGTCTGCAGCAGTTTGACTCCACCCAGCACGCCGCCGAACTGGTCTTGCCAGCCACCACCGGTGGTGAGCATCTGTTCGAGGATGAGCGTGCGGTAGCCTATCTCGTTCTTGTCCCAGCCCAGCTGGCAGAAGTCGCTGAGGGCTCCGAGGACGGTGGCAGCCAGAATGCTCGACGTGCCGAGACCACTACCGGCGGGCACGGCTGAGAGCAACGTCAGTTCAATGCCGCAGCCGAAGGCTTCGAGCTGGGAGCGGAGCGAGGAGGGCTGCGGCACCGCCGCAGCACAGCCGACAGCAACAGGACTGCCGAAGCCAGCGAGCGTCAGGGCGGCCTTGGGGATTGAGAAGGGCGAGCCCACTTTCCTATAGTCGGAGAGCTGCTCGTTGGTCTCCACGACTTCAGTGGCTCCGAGGTCGATGCTGCGCAGCACGATGTGGGGTTCGCGGCAGGGCTTGACATAGCACTGCAGCGGCGGCTGGCCGTTCAGTTCGATGGCGAGGTTGACGACATTGCCGCCTTCCATCAGACAATAGGGCGGCGTGTCGGTCCATCCGCCGGCGATGTCGATGCGCACAGGGGAGCGCGCCCAGACAATCTGGTCGGGGAAAGCCTCACCCCCGCCCCCTCTCCAATGGGAAAGGGGAGTAAAATGCTTAACGGCAGTATCAGCAGCAGAGTAATCACTCCCCTCTCCCCTTGGAGAGGGGCTGGGGGTGAGGCTTTCCCGCAACAGCTCAAACGCCCGCTCGCTGTCGCCACGAAACATGGCATCGTGGATGCGCGTCATCAACGGAGCGTCGGCGGGCAGGGGCGGCGGCAGGGGAATGTTCTCCCGGGCAAACTGCTCGGCGGCATCGGCCAGGTCGAGTTGATAGAAGACGGAGTGCTGCCAGTTGCGGGCCAGGGCCGGCCAGTTCTCGCGGCGGAACAGGCGCCGCTGCTCGAAGAGGCGGTGCAGGTTGGCACGCTCGGCCACAGCGTTGCTGTCTACGGGGTCGTCTATATGGTAGCGGCGCACCTCGTAGTCGCTGTCGCCCACGGGCACGACGTCGATACACTCGCCGGGGGCGAGGGTGATGTCCCAGTCGTTGCGCGGCACGCCGGTGATGACGTGGTCGTGACTGAGGTGCCAAGTCTTGGGTATGTGTGAGTTCTCTATCCAGATGTTCGTATTCTGCTCGTTGAACGTCACCTCGGTGACGGCGTTCTGCACGAAGATGCTGGGGTGCGGCTTACGGTCGAGGTGCATAATCTGCCGCTGGTCGCTCACCAGGTTCTGCAAGGCGAGCGTCGACGAGATCATCTCGCGCGACGTGCCGAAGTGGTAGAACTCACCGCCCGCCAACGGCAGGATGGCCACACTCAAGGAGCGAAGCTCTGCATCGTCAATCGTCGGGTCGGTGCCAAGCGAACAGCCAAACTCAGCATATAAATCGTAAGGAGTTACCACTCCCCTCCCTTCAGGGAGGGGCTGCGGGTGGGTCTTTTCCATCAGTGCCTTCACCGCCCGGTCGCTGAGCATCCAGATGCCGACGTCGGTCAGGTAGTAGTGGTCCTTCTGCAGGTCGTTGAGGGTCTGCACCGACGGTTTCTGCAGCATCTGCTTCAGCACGGAGGGCGTCTCGCGACGGCTGACGAACACGCCGTGGTTCTTGGCCGTCGAGGCCGGCATCCACAGTCCGTAACACACCACGTCGGCATCGGGCACTGGGGGCAGGGGCTGCGTAGCTCGCACGCAGACGTCGCCGCTGACCACCATCGTGTGGATGTTGTCGGGTGCCATGTCCATCATCTGTCGGTAGAGTGGCAGTTGCATGTCCATCAGCGTCTGACTGAGCCGCTGGCCCCGCTCCCAGCGGAGCACGGGCAGAGGCATCAGCACCTTGCCGCTGACGGCATAGCCCGGCAGCCTCCGGCTCTGTCCGCCGGCATGTATCAGTATGCGGTTGTCCTTCGACAGCCATGCTTCGAAGTCATCATCTCGCTCACTTCTCACCTCTCCTCTCTCATCTAAACAAGCTTGCTCCAGCAGCCAGGCCGTGCCGCCCCCGCTGCCGAGGCGGTGGCCCACGGGGTCGCAGGTGCAGAAGTACTCCTCGCGGCTCAGGCCGGAGATGTCATGGAAGCAGTCTACCACATTAGGGGGTAGCGATAGCAGGATCTTCATTGTGCTACGGGCGCTTTACGGTTCTTACGGAAGGAGATGGCGATGGCCAGCAGCACCAGCAGCACAAACATGCCGAACGAGGCGTAGGCCACGGTCTCGGTGACGTCGAGCGAGCGGGGGAAGAAGGTCAGCTCCACCTTATGCTGGCCGGGGCCGACGGTGAGGGCACGCAGCACGTAGTTGACGCGGCCCAGCCGGGCGGGCTGGCCGTCGACGGTGGCCTCCCAGCCGGGGTAGTAGATTTCCGAGAACACCACTACCCCACCCCGCTGCGACGCCACGTCGTACTGCAGCCGGTTGGGCTCGTAGGCCGTCAGCGTGACCATAGCGGCCGAGTCGGCGGCCTGCTCGGCAACGGGCTTCAGCTGCTCGCGGAACTTGGCGTCGGCCACAGCCTCGTGGCGCAGGTCGAGCTTGCCGAGGGCGTCGAGCTCCTGGTTGGCATTATCGACGAACTTCACCGAATTGACAAACCAGGCATTGCCGTAGCTGTAGGGATTCTCTACGGGCACGGTCTTTCCGTCCTGCAGGGGCAGTATGAAGTAGCGCGTATTGAGCATGTTGAGCACCGGGTAGATGGAGTCGCCCTTTACCTGGGTCATGTCGCCGGAGGCGTCGGCCACGGCCTGGAACGTCTGCTGCATCTCGGGGGCGATATAGGCCTCGATGAGTTCCTGGTAGCGGCGCAGTTTGGCGGCGTGATAGCCGCCGATAGACTTATGGTAGTACGATGTCTCGTTCTCGTTGAACGTGTTCGAGGCGAGGTTCAGCACGCGGTAGTCCAGCGTCTTGTCGGCCAGGATAATCTCGTCGGTCTCAGTCTTGGGCTGGGCCTGCTCGCGCTCATACTTGGGCACGAACATCGCGTCGTTCAGGTAGCGCTTGTTCACCATCCAGAGGTCGACGAGACAGAGCGCCAACAGCAGTCCGCTCAGGGTGACACTCTTCAGCTTGCCAGCCATATAGAGCACCAGACAGACGGTGCCAATAAGGATAATGAAGAACGAGCGCCAGGCGTCGCTGGTGAACATGGCGCGGCGCATCTCGCTGAGATTCTGCAGCAGCGGCTGCAGCTGGTCGGCGGGGAACTGCGACAGCGCCTCCATCTCGGCCGACGAGACGTAGTTGCCGAAGAACAAGTCGGGCATCGCCGCAAAGAGCAGTGCAAAGCCGCCGGTCAGTGCGAAGGCGGCCACGACAGCCTTTCTCAGCTTATCTGTCTGCACTTTTCCACCTATCACCTCCTTCAGAGCCAGCATGGCCAGCAGGGGAATGGTGAACTCGGCCACGACGAGGATGGAGGCCACGGTTCGGAACTTGGCATACATCGGCACGTAGTCGATAAACAGGTCGGTCAGTCCCATGAAGTTCTTACCCCACGACAGCATGATGCTCAGCACCGTGGCGGCCAGGAGTGCCCACTTCATAGGTCCCTTGACGATGAACAGGCCCAGTACAAAGAGGAACAGGACGAAGGCGCCCACGTAGACGGGTCCCGACGTGCCGGGCTGCTCGCCCCAGTACTGGCCTATCTGCTGGTAGAGTCCAATGTAGTTGTTGTCGGCGTGCTTCATGGCCGTCTTATTCATCACCAGCGGCTGCGAGGCACCGCCCTTGGCGTTAGGCACGAGCAGGGTCCACGTCTCGCCGATGCCATACGACCACTGCGTGATGTAGTCGCGATCCAGTCCGCTCGAGGTCTGGTTGGCGGTGTTCTCCTTCACCAGCTCACTCTTGCCGCGCATCGACTCTTTCTGGTATTGCCACGTATGGTAGAGATTCGACAGGTTCACCAACACGCCGATCAGGGCGCCGACGGCACAGACCGCCGTGGCCTTCAGGAAGTGGGCCATGCGCTTCTGCCGGATGGCGTCTACCAGATAGGCCACGACCATGAATAAGATGACCATCAGGAAGTAGTACGTCATCTGGACATGGTTGGCATACACCTCGAAGGCCGAGAAGAGCGCCGTCACGACAAGTCCCCACAGGTACTTGCCGCGGTAGGCCAGCACGATGCCCGCTATCAGCGGCGGCAGGTAGGCCAGGGCCCACACCTTCCAGATGTGGCCGGCGGCGATGATAATCAGGAAATAGGTGCTGAAGGCCCACATCACCGAGCCTAACGCCGCCAGATACCAACGGAAGTCGAAGGCACGCAGCAGCAGGTAGAAGCCTAAGAGGTAGACGAAGACATACCAGACATTCTCGGGCAGCCACAGGTGGTAGGCATTGACAACCTTTCCCAGCAGGTTGGTGCTCTCGTACGACGGAGCCGACTGGTAGGTGGGCATGCCGCTAAACAGGGCGTTGGTCCAGCGGGTGCGCTCCCCCGTGCGCTGATAATACTCCTGCTGCTCCTGGCCCGCACCCACGCCGGCCGACGCATCGTGGCGGTAGAGGATGCGCCCCTCCGTGTCGGCGGGGAAGAAGTAGGCAAAGGCCAGTACGGCAAACAACAACACGGCCACAATGTCGGGCACGAGTTTCTTCAGTGTAGTCATAACTTGCAAGTTTTTTACGTTTCTGCGTGCAAAGGTACGAAAATTTTCGTACCTTTGCACGCAGAAACCATAGAAAAAAGAATAAAAAAGGGAAAATCACTCTAAACAAGCAGTAATATGGAAGCCATACAAAGTTTCACCATCGACCACACCCGTCTGAAGCCGGGCATCTACATATCGCGCGAGGACAAGGGATTTACGACGTACGACCTGCGCATCACCGAGCCCAACAAGGAGCCTGCCGTGGCGCCAGCCGCCATCCACAGTCTGGAGCACCTGATGGCTACCTGGTTCCGCAACTCACGCGTCAAGGACGACGTGGTGTATGTAGGGCCTATGGGCTGCCTGACGGGCATGTATATCATCATGCTGGGCCAGTACTCGGTCGAGGACATGCGCCAGCTGACCATCGAGTGCCTGGAGTGGATTCTCACGCAGACCGAGGTGCCGGCCACGGAGCCGCAGACCTGCGGCAACTACCTGCTCCACGACCTGCCGATGTGCCAGTGGGAGAGCCGCCGCTATCTCGACCGCCTGCAGCACGACTTCCACTCGGAATACACCAAGCTACAGGTCACCCTCAGCGACGGCCGCCAGTTTGCCGACGCATAACCACGCGGCCATTCTCGATGTAGAGTCCCTCAGCAGGCGGTGCCGACAGTCGCTGGCCGTTCAGGTTGTAGAGCTGGCCGGCAGTCGTCGGCTGGTCGCCAGGCGTAGGCTGGCCGATACCGACAGTCCCTCCCTCGACGGGACCATTGCTGCACGTGAGTGCACCGACGAAGAAGATGGCGCCCGTCGATTGCTCGCTGATGATATAAAGGAACGGGCGCGTAGCGTAGAACTCAGCATATTCCGGCATTCCTATTGCCAGATCACCAATGATGGTCACGGCGGCAGCCTCTGTACCCTGCTCGTCGAGCTTGATTCGTGCCACCTGCTTCATCAGTCCGATATAGGTCTCCACGTTGCAGAACTCCGGAAACTCTGCTCTTAGCGTGAATGCGGTAGGCATACCCAAGGCCGACATCACATCCTTTAAAGACATATCAGTCTTCGTCTCGAAACGCGGCAGCTTCAGGTAAACCATCGTCGAACGCATATTCCGGCACAGCTGCCCGAACTGTGCGGCTGTCGGCACCTGGGGCACCGTGTTCACTATCTTCGAGCCTGTCAGCTTGGGCAGCAGGACGGTCATCGCGTACGCCCCGTTGCCGTATGGCAGCCTGACGGCCTGATAGTCGTCATCTTCAGCGTAGGCGAACTCCTCCATCTGGCGCATCATCGGGACTGTGGTCAATTCTTTCGTATAGCCAGCATGGTCGAAGACTTCCTCCTTCGTATTCCTTTCGTCGAACTTGTTCTGCCATGCACCCTTGAAGTAGATGGCGTTCAGCAGGTAGCTCACGTAGTCAGGGTCGAACGTCTCCTCGTCAAGCACCTTCTCAATCATCTTCTGCGTGTGGTCGCTGGCCCACTGGTTGATGACGTCCACCGTCTGCCCGTCGTGGAAGTCGCGCCTCTCAGGCTGGGCGTCGTAGTAGGTGTTGGCCTTCTCAACGAACGAGGGCTTCAGCTGGTATGGCTCGTTCACATAGATGGTGTTGGCTATCGAGACCTTGGTCGTCGGGTCGAGCAAGCCGCTTTCGGTCATCATCTTGCGGCAGAACTGGTTGATGGCCTCGGGCGAACCGACGTCGGCACCGCCCAGTACGCTGCAGATTTCCTGCTGCGTCTGTCCGGCGGCCCCGTTGTTGAGCATCCCCAGGGCGTAGGTGATGCTCAGCGGCGAGAGAATGAAATCCCAGCCACGATTCACCTCGCCCATCAGCCGGAAGGCGAAGTCGTTGTTCTGCTCCACCAGCCGCTGCTCGTCCTGTGTCAGTTCAATGTATTTGGGGGCATTGAAATCGGTTGCGCTGAAATAGTAGTCGCCTGACACATACTCAAACGACTCATAGTCGCAGATGCAGTCTGGCTCAGGTTCAAACAGCCAGTGTACCAGCCCTTTCCCTTGGAATCCGACACCCTCGACAGCTACAAATCCCAACGTATAGAGGCTGCCGTCGGGACGCACGTTCTGATAGCGGAAACGGCGAAACAGCTGTCTGTTCACCTGGATGGTCTCCTCAATGGGCGTCGCTTCGGGGAACAGATTGTCGCCGAAATGCAGACTGACGTCAAACAGCAGGAAGTCCTTCTTGTCGCCCAGATAGTCGTACTGCCACACCCTGCCCTCTTCGTCTTCGCGGAAGGCACCATAGTAGCTGTTGGTGCCATTGCCTTGGCGGTACATCCTCATATACCGCCACCCGTCGATGACGGTGTCGCCTCTCAGCGTATAGGCCACCGGCCACGTAGAAGTCTCGTGAGGGTTCTCGTAGTCCACGTCCTCAAAGTGGTGATACGTGTACCACCACGTCTTGCCTTCCTCCAGCATGGGCCGACGGTCGGCGGCACTGACGCTCAGAGCTGTCAGCACCACGGTCAGTAATGTCATTGTTCTCATAGTCAGTCGTTTATTTAATCGTTATTCTTATGCCTAATGGTACGGTCACGACGAAGGGGTGCTCCGTCTGCCACGTCTCGACGCCGCTGCCGTTGCGGAAGTAGTGCTGCAGACTCGGTTCGACGAAGAAGCCCACGGCGGGCGTCACGTTGTACTCCAGCCCGAGGCCCACGCCCGCTGACCACTGCCAACCGGGGCGGAGGCGATCATGACCAGCCTCTACGACTGAACCGTTTATCACATAGCGGCTATCGAGGGTGGAGCGCAGCGGCAGCTGGAGCGTGACGTTGGCGGCGGCGTTGAGACTGAGCCTCGGCAACAGCTGCTGTCGCCATCCTGCCTGCAGCGGCAGACCAAGATAATGCACGCGCTGCTCCTGCTGCAACTGGGCAAAGGTATTGCCCGAGGCCAGGCTCGACGACAGCCGCGTGTATTGCAGGCCGAGGCTCACCTGCCAGTGCTTGCCGAGATGGCGGCTGACGGTCAGCCCGACGGTGAGCGGCAGCCGGTGGTTGGCCACGGAGTCATAGACGGAGGGGTTCATATCCGGGTCGGCGTATGGCAGCCGCGTGTCGTCGCTGCCGCCCATGCCGCTGTAGGCAAGGGCTACCGTCCACGCTGAGGCGGAGGCGTGTGGCACCGCCACACGACAGCCGACATCCGGGACTGAGGGGCTGACGGTTGAGGCAGCGGTATCTGGCGCTTCGGTTTCTGCGGCTGCAACGACGGCTGCGATGGCGGCGGTATCTGGCGCTACGGTTTCTGCGACTGCTACGGCAGCGGTGCTAACGGCAGCAGTGGCGGCTACGACGGCGGTGCTAACGGCATCGGTGGCGGCTACGACGGCGGTTGCAGTATCGCCGGTGCTTACGGTTTCAGCAGCGGCAATGACAGGTTTCGCGTGTTCGCCTGCGGCATTTATTCCCCTCCCCTCCAGGGGAGGGGCCAGGGGTGGGGTCTTCGTCGTCTTCAACGGCAGCAGCGCCGCCACGAGCAGCAGCACCATAGGCCGCAGCCACCGCCGCAGCAGCAGCTTGGCACGCGAGAGCTGGGCCGACGACGTGTGGGGCTCAATGCCGAGCAGGGCGGCAATCTCCTGATGGCTCATGCCGTCGAGCACCGACAGGCGGAACACGCGGCGATAGCTCTGCGGCAGGGCGTCGACCAGGCGCAGAATCTCGTCGTAACTGACAGCGGCCGGGACGGTGGCGGCTGCCGCCGACAGTGGGCGCTCCAGGTCGTCGAGCGAGACGACGGGCGCCTGGCGCTGCCGATGCTGCCAGGTGCGCCCCAGATTGTGGACCACCCGCGCCATCCAAGCCTCAGCCTTGGCGGGGTCGTTCACCGTGTCAATCTTACTGAATATCAGCACGAACGCGTCGTGCAGCAAGTCGTCGGCCGTGGCCTCGTCGGCCACGTAGTGGCGGCACACCCGGCGCAGCCGGTCGTGCATCACGGTGTAGAGCAGTCCGAACGCCTGCTGGTCGCCCCTCTGGCACCGCTCGACGATTTGCTTGATACTCAGTTCGCCCATCTCAACGATTATCTGACGACGGTCTTCCGTCCACCTATTATATATATACCGGGCCTCAGTCCGTCACGACCGGCAGTGCCTACGCGCTGGCCGCTGAGGGTGTAGACGGGCTGCACCCCGACCGCAACGCCACTGCCGGGCGAAGCAACGGAGGTCGGCTGTTCCCAAGTTCCGTCATGGCTAAGCTCACTGATGCCCCTGATTAGCAAAAGACCGGGCATGGCGGGCGTTGCATCCTCCGTTCTACTGACATACTGCATACACGGCATGAACGGCCGCTCCAGGTCGTCAGTAGCCATCTGGACAAAAGTCATGTCGTAGCTACTCCAGCGATAAGTCGACAGCGACGGCACCAGCTCGGAGGTGACGCCGACAAAGTCGAAGTCGGTGCCGTGGACCAGCGCCGGTCTTGTGGCCGGCACGGTTGTATCGTCAGCATGGAGCACGACCGGAAGCGGCAGCGTCCACATCATATATGGCTCGTAGGCGCACAGATGGCCCGGCGGCACCGGCCGGAAATCGACCACGCCGTTAGCGTCGCCGACGAACCGATAGAAGCCCACTTCGGGACGGTAAGGCAGCACGTCGGCACCGGCTCCGTCGTTGACATCAGGATACCAGGCCTGCTTCGCACTAAAGGGAAGTACCACGGGCCGGAAGAGGATTTCACGGCCTGAGTCATCGTGAATGACGGCGTTGGCCGGAGCCGCCGGCCTGCAGCTGAACTCAGCCAGACTGGCCTCGAAGGGCATGGGACAATAATAGGCATGGTCGGCACTGACGGTCAGCTTCTTCGCTTCATAATCGCGCACGATGTTGGCCGAAGCGGGGATGCCCGCAGGCAGGTTGTCCATGAAGTCGAGGTAGTAAATACAGTTGGGGTTGGCGCCCTTCGTGTCAATCGAGGCAATGACGTTGTTCACCTTGTACAGTCCGCGCAGGTCGACGGCAACGGCCTCGTAGGGCAGGCTCCGGTACTTACTGTCGCCTCTCATCGGCAGCGGTTTCACCTCCTTTCGTGACGTCCAGTAGGTGGCCAGGCCGCTACGCGACTCGAAGTCGTAGATACCCACCTGCGAGATCATGCCGTGGGCGGTGCTCCAGAGCACGCCAAGGTTGTAGCGCTGACCGTATTTCATGTCGACGTCGAAGCAGAAATCGCGGACGATGGTGTCGTGGGCCGCTATCGTCTCGGCTATCTTGAGCTGTGCCACACGGGTAATCTGCGCGCTGTTGTCGAGGTCGGTCACCAGAAGCAGGTCGAAGCCGTTCAGTCCCGCAAAGTTGTAATAGCCCGTGAAAGCCTGGTCGTCGTCATTGATGAGCAGCAGCCGCCCCGACACCCGGTTGCCGTAGACCACGTTCAGGCTGTCGGCCATCGTCGACATGTTCACCTCGTACTCTGCCCGCAAGGCCGGTTTCCGATACGCCGTCACGTCGATCGTGACGGACACGGGCAACAGCTTGTCGCGGGTGATGTCCAGCAGGTCGTCGTCCCACTGGGTCACAAACAGCTGGTAGGTGCCGGGGTGAAAGATGTTGGCCGGAATCACCAACTCGCGCGTTTCGCCGGCAGCGACTGCAGCCCATACATTCCCGATGGGCCTAAAAACCTCCTTTCCCTCATGGTCGGCAAGCGTGACGATTTCAAAGAAGTCGCTGCCGTCGGCCAAGGCCTCGGCCCCGTGGTTCGTCACGAGCAGGTGAACCTCGAAGTCGTAGCAGGCCATTAGCCTGCCCTCCGTCCACATGGAGTCTACCGTCACGCCGTCGTTGGCAGCGGCCAGGACTGCCGGCCAGCAAAGGGCCAGCACCGTTAGTCGGCATAAAGTCAAAAGTCTGTTCATTTCGTTCTGTCTTCTTATTTCGTTAAACACTGTAGTTCATCTATCTTACGATTTTTGTCACTCGCCCGCCCCGGCGGTGGATGTAGAGGCGACGGCCACGGTCGGGCAAGGTCGTGCAACGTACCCCCGACAGTGAGTAGACGGCCGCGTCGGCTGCTGGCGGCGATGCGCCGCGCTCGCTGATGCCGCTGCCATTTAAATCGCCAAAAGCCCATTGGTCGCCTAACTCGGCGGGCAGCGAGACGTAGGCGGGCGTCTCTGGCCGCCGGTCGTGCTGCCGTGCGTAGCTGAAAGCCTCGCTCATCGTCACCCGCCCGTCGGCGTCGGCATCGGCGGCGACGCCCCGTCCCGACAAGTCTTGCCCGGCAATGGCACACGTCCAGTGGTAGACGAACTCGTCGTAGGGCAGGTCCTCGCAGGCCCACGACTGCTCGTCGCTGCCACAGGCCGCCGCGATGACCCGTCCTTCGCGCTGCAATGCCGTGAGGAATCCGCCGGCATAGCACTGCCCCAGCACCATGCTCATGGATTTCACACGGAAGCGGCTGAGCAGACTGCCCAGACGGGAGGCAAGCAGCCGCTCGTCGTTCCACAGCCAGACGAAGGGTTCGGCCCATTGGTTGTCGATGCCACCGTGGTCGATGACGAACACAAACAGGCGGTCCTTAGCCGTCAGACGCTGGGCCATTCCGCTGAGCACGCGCTCAACGGTCAGCAGCGTGGCGTCGAAATAGACGTCGATATCGCCGTCGCCGTCGAGGTCGGCGGGCGACGAGGCGAAGCCCGTCCCGTCGGCGCGTATCATGTCTTCTGCCGGATCGCCGCCGTCGCTCATCAACACGGCGATGTTGCGCTGTGGCACGTGGTAGGTATGGCGCAGCGCGCGGTAGAGCAGCGAACAGTCGTTCCAGTAGCGTTCCGGATTGGTCAGCCGGTTGCGCCCGCCACTGATGAGCACGGCGTAGAGCTGACCGTCGGCGTCGGCGGTCTGGGCAAGGGCGGCAAGCGTGTAGAGCCACACGGCTATGATGGCGAGCAATAGTCTGTTCATATCGTTAACAACTCTGCAAATATAGCATTTTCTTGTCTGTCTTTCACTCTTATTGACAAGAAAAAGCCGAAAAGACTGCCCCGTATTAACAATGTTTAACCCTAATCAGCCGGCTGGCGTAAGCACTACTACCTAAGGAACGGCGTATTTTTTCCTGCACTTCCTGCACTGAGCCTCATTTCCAGCAGGTTAGGGCAATCTGGGCAATGACGATCCTGCACTGGAAGTTGCACTTTACCTGCACTGGACTACGGACGGCACGCCAAGGACGAAAAGCGGCGCTTTACAAGCGTTCCCACGGCCTGGGACAAACGTCCCAGGCCGTGGGAACGCCCGAAAGGCGCCGCCAAAAGGAATAAGTCAGTGCAGGAAGTGCAGGATTTTTTTCGTTATGAACCAGACCGCCGACCCTCCTCTGACGCGCCTCGGCTGTGGCGTAACTTGAGCATCTGCTTCCCCCACTGCAGGTTGTAGCGGACCGTCAGGCCTACGCGGTGAGGCGCCGGGAGCGAGCGCTGGCGGCTCTCGACGTCGCCCGTCACCACACGCGTCTCGAAATGGGGCACGTAGAAGTAGTTAAGGGTCAGCGTCAGCCGGCGGTTGAGCAGTTGTTTGGTCAGGCTGCCTGTCAACTGCCAGTGGTCGTCCGTCTGGAAAGTCAGTTCCTTGGTCGACGTGCGGTACATTCCGTTCACCATGATATTGACCCCAGACTTCAGCATCGACGTTACGGCCAGCGACGCACGGAAGGAGTTGCTCGTCGAACTGAGCTGCTCATAGTCGCTCGTCTGGTGGGTGTAAGCCATGTTGCCATTGAGCATGAGCCACGACGCGAACTGCTTTGTGGCTCCCGACGACAGACTGACCGCGTGTACGCTCTCGCCGTTGACGTAAGTCGCGTAATAGAGGTTCGGCGTACTGTCTTCAAGATAGACCTGATGGAACGTGCTGTTACGCCCCCACGAAAGGCCGACCCAGTAGTTGTGCCAGAGCCTGAGCGTGCCACTGACGTAATCGCTGGAGGCGGGCTGGAGGAAGGGGTTGCCCTTGGCATACTGGTATTCCGACTGCCACCTGACCGTGGGGTTCAGCATGTGCATGAGGGGCATGATGACGCCATGAGAGTAAGACAGGCTGAGGCGATGGCCCCGCGCCTGACTGAGGGTCCATCCCAGCTGGACGCTGGGATAGAGGTTGTCGTAACGGCTGCGATGGTTGAGCTCGGGCGTCACGACTGACTGCGGGTCGATCACACGGTGCTCATATCGCAGGCCGAGCGAGGCTGAGAGGCGTCGCAGCTGGTACTGCCAACTGGCATAGGCCGCATAGTCTTGCTCACGGTAACGGTAGACATCGGCGAAGGTGGCAAAAGGGTTGTCGGCGCCATTCTGGGTAAGTCGGTTTCGGGTGTCGTCGTCGCTGCGCCACGTTGAGACCAGCAGACCGGCCTTCAGGCTGCCCCACCCTTCAGGCAGGCGCTGCTCGACATCGGCCTGCAGCTCCCTGTGGGTACGGTCGGTGGCTGTTGCCGAAGCCGTGCTCCACAGCCGGGGCATGCCCTCACGCTGCGCCTCGTCGGTGGTGTTGACGTCGTAGTCAGAGATGGTGCCCGAGACCGTCAGCTGGCCGGTTTTCCACAGATGGGTATAGTCTATCGTGGCGCGAAGTGAGACTGAGTGGTTATCGTTCGTGCCGATGTTCCGATATTCCGAACCAGGGCTGCCCGGGACAGTGGTTGCCGTCAGCTGTGCAAGGCTGACCGTGGTCTTGCTGTTGTCGTAGGCCAACTCGGCGGTCAGGAAGTCGTCGTCGCTGAGGTCATAGCCGACGCCGAGCGTGCCGTCGCCACTGTTAGGCTCGCTTACAGTGGTCTGGCTGCCGACGGTCTGCAGTCCTGTTGCCACGAAGGTATTGCTGCTTTCAGCATCAATCTCGGTGCGCGACCAACGATAGCTGCCATTACCATACACCGACCACCGGCCGTAACGCAGCCCGGCGTTGACCGTAGGCAGGACGTAGGTGTGGAAGCCTCGGGCCTGGAAGGTGCTGCCGCTGACCGTCAGCTGGCCCCCGTCGTCTATCCGCTGTGTCGTAATACGTACGATGGCCTGCCCTGCCTCGGTGGCACTGACGTCGGCTCCGGCCGACGTGACGACCTTGACCTCCTTGATGTTCCCGGCCTCGAACGACTGCAGGTAGTTGGCCAGGGCTTCGCCGGTGAGCCTGACCCTGCGGCGATTGACGTAGACACGCGCCACGGCCTTGTTAAACACGCTTATCTGTGTGCCGTCAACTTCCATGCCCGGCAGGAAGGCTAACGCCTCCATCAGATTCAGGCTCTTGAGCTGAGGAATAGCCGAAAGATTCACCCGGTAGCCTTCGGCATCGTACTTCAACAGGCTGCCTCGCACGACTACCTCACGGAGTGAGTCGGTCTTTACTATAGGTATCGTGTCGGGACGAACACTTGTATTGCCATACCCGTAGGATGGGAACAGCAAGACGACTAACAGGAGAATTGTCACCATACGCATTTATAAATTAAATCCCGAAAATCCAATGCCACCACCTTCTTCTTTTAACCCGTATTTCCGGAGGCCCCAAAAGGTCTGCGCCAGTATAAGGTATCACATAGATTGCCTCTACTTTGCGCCCCTTAACTTTTTTAAGGCGCTTCATGGTTTTGGGATTGTCCATCCGCAGACAGCGCCGGTTGATGTAGATTCGCTCCACCGGACGACGAAAGACACTATATCTACCGTCTGATGCCTTAACGAGGGGCAGGAACGCAATAACCTTTGACAGGTCATAGTCTCTCAACTGCTGAATACGACGTACGTAAACCGTGTCGTTAAGACCCATTTCTCCAAAATGCCGCGCTGGTATTACAAAAAACCTTAGCGTATCGCCATCTTGAACAGACCACTCATGGACATGACAAAAAATACGGTGGTGAAAGCGCACAGGAATTGTATCGCCATCCCTCACGTTACAAACTGCGACATGGTGGACAGTGTCGCGGCAACTGACGTTGACGTGAATAGTATCTGAAGCCTCATGTGCCGACACACCGACATGAGCCCAGAAGGACAAGGCTGCTGCGGCAAGAAATACTTTTCTCATACTGATAACATTTGGGTTAATACTTAGTACACCATAAGTCTTATGGGACGGTGCAAAGGTATGGAAAAGATGGGCTACAGGCAAAGAAAACGGTTACACTTTTTACACTTACGGGTAAACACCTTACACTTCAGTGCCTAAATGGAAGATTTTCTCGTCGAAATCACGGGCGCCGCCCTCCTCCTTGAACAGGTTGGCGAGCAACCGTCGCTTCTGATTGGTCACCGCCTGAGGCGACTTACCCAAAAGGACGGAGAGCTCGGAAGGGAGGAAGTGCAACCTGACGAGCATACAGAAGACGAGATTCTGGCTTGAGACAGACACGCCATATTGGTGCAGGGCAGAAACGAACTTCGGCATGCTGCCCTCAACGAACAGCTTGAGCCGCTGCAGCTCGCCGTCGGTGGCTTGATGGCCCAACGAGGCACTCTTGTGCAAATCGCTCACGATGGGCGATGAGAGCGGTTCGGACGAATCGTCCCATAAAGCGTCGGGCGACAGCTCGGCCAGTCGCAGCCTGACATCGGCAAGCTGCTGTTCTACTACTGCTTTTTCCTCCACCTGACGGCTCAGACGGTCACATTCTGCCCGCAGCTCGTTATAGCGCGCCAGCTCAAGGGCATAGCGGGTGTTGACTTCCCTGAGCTGCCTGTGCATTCGCCGGCGATAATAGCCGTAAAGCACGAAGGCACCGACGAAAAGCACGATGCCGACGACGGCAGTGTAGAGTTGCCGGGTGGCCATCTGCTCCTGCTTCTTCCGCTCGTCCTGCCTATGGCGGAAGAAGTTGGTGATGACGTCGGGCGAGAACACTTTTACGTGCGATCCGCCCATGAAGTCGGGGTCGGTGATGCCAGGGTGAGCCACGACCCTCATGACGGTTACGCCCGTTGCGGCATTGACAAGGGCCAGCGTGTCAGCCTGCCGACGCATCCACGTAAATTCTGCAAGGCTATCCGTTCTCTGGCGATGCTTGGAGGCGACAAGTATCAACTGGCGGCAGTTGTACTGAAACAGCGTGTCGCCACAGCGTTCAGCATAGCGTTCGGCCATGCGGAGATCCCTGATGCCGCTCTCTACCACCTGCAGTGAATCCGTATCATCCTGAAACTGGACGTATTGCTTACCGATGTAGGCATACAGACGTGACATCATACGCAGATTGGCGGTATCAGCTGTTGAGAGTGCCTCGCGGTAACACAGGAGCGCCATCGACACTTCGCCCATGACATCGTAAGCCCGGCCCAGGAGATAATAAGACTGGGTACGCTCGGAGGGGGTTCCGTAGATACTGAAATAATCGACAAGCGACAAGGGGATACTGTCGCTTGTAAACCATTGGTGGCAGGAGTCATAACGGACGGCCTCAGCCAACAGGCCCTGCATCTGACGATGGACCTGACGGTCGCTACAGGCGAGGAGCCCGGCCACGAATGCTGCAGCTACGACCAGCCGTCTCATCAGTGCTTGATGTTGGCCTTCTTGCGCTGGTCGTGGTCGAGTATGACCTTACGCATGCGCATCGACTTGGGCGTCACCTCGACGAGCTCGTCCTCCTTGATGTACTCCAGGCACTCCTCGAGCGACATGACGGTCTTGGGGATGATGCGGGCCTTGTCGTCGGTACCCGAGGCACGGACGTTGGTCAGCTGCTTGGCCTTGCAGACGTTGATGACGAGGTCGTTGTCGTGGACGTGCTCGCCGACGACCTGGCCCAGGTAGACCTCCTCGCCGGGGTCGATGAAGAAGCGGCCGCGGTCCTGCAGCTTGTCGATGGCGTAGGCGTAGGCGGTGCCCGTCTCGAGGGCGATCATCGAACCGTTGACGCGGCGCTCAATCTCGCCCTTGTAGGGCTGGTACTCCTTGAAGCGGTGGGCCATGATGGCCTCGCCCTGACTGGCCGTCAGCACGTTGGTGCGCAGGCCGATGATGCCGCGCGAGGGTATGTCGAACTCGATGTTGGTGCGCTCGCCCTGGCTCTCCATCGACGTCATCTCGCCCTTGCGGCGCGTCACCATGTCGATCATCTTCGAGGCGAACTCCTCGGGCACGTTGATGGTCAGCTCCTCGATAGGCTCGCACTTGATCAATTGAGAATTGAGAGTTGAGGATTGAGAATTATGATTACCTGCTTCAGCAGTGTTTCCGCCCTTGGAGTTATCATAATTCTCCATTTTCAATTCTCCATTCTCCATTCGTCCGTAACGGTAGATGACCTGCGGCTGTCCCACCTGCAGCTCGTAGCCCTCGCGGCGCATGGTCTCGATGAGCACCGAGAGATGGAGCACGCCACGGCCGGAGACGACCCACTTGTCGGTGGAGTCCTCGAACTGCTCGACGCGCAGGGCCAGGTTCTTCTCGAGCTCGCGTGCCAGACGGTCGCTGATGTGGCGCGAGGTGACGAACTTACCCTCGCGGCCGAAGAAGGGCGAGTCGTTGATGGTGAAGAGCATCGACATCGTCGGCTCGTCGATGGCGATGGGCGGCAGCGGCTCGGGCTGCTCAAGGTCGCAGATGGTGTCGCCAATCTCGAACCGTTCCAGACCGATGACGGCGCAGATGTCGCCGCAGTCCACCTGGTCGGTGCGCTGGTGGCCCATGCCGTCGAACGTATGCAGCTCCTTGATCTTCGTCTTCTCCTGCGTACCGTCGCGGTGGGCGATGGTCACCTGCTGACCGTCGCGCAGCGTGCCACGGTGGACGCGGCCCACGGCGATGCGCCCCGTGTAGCTCGAGTAGTCGAGCGAGGTGATGAGCATCTGGGGCGTGCCCTCTATCTGCTTCGGGGCGGGAATCACCTCGATAATCTTATCTAATAAATAGGTAATGTCAGTGGTGGGCTTGTTGTAGTCCTCGCCCATCCAGCCGTTCTTGGCCGAACCGTAGACGACGGGGAAGTCGAGCTGGTCCTCGGTGGCATTCAGTGAGAACATCAAGTCAAAGACCATCTCGTAGACCTCCTCGGGGCGGCAGTTGGGCTTGTCGACCTTGTTCACCACGACGATGGGCTTCAGTCCGATCTCGAGGGCCTTCTGCAGCACGAAGCGCGTCTGCGGCATCGGACCCTCGAAGGCGTCGACCAGCAGCAGGCAGCCGTCGGCCATGTTGAGCACGCGCTCCACCTCGCCGCCGAAGTCCGAGTGTCCCGGCGTGTCGATGATGTTAATCTTCGTGCCCTTCCAGTTGATGGAGACGTTCTTCGAGAGGATGGTGATGCCACGCTCGCGTTCGAGGTCGTTGGCGTCGAGTACTTGGTTGCTGAGGTCCTGGCCTTCGCGAAAGAGGTTTCCGGCCAGCATCATCTTGTCCACGAGTGTCGTCTTACCGTGGTCTACGTGCGCAATAATCGCAATGTTTCGGATATCCTGCATAAGTCGTTTTCTTGAAATCGGCTGCAAAGGTACAAAAAAAAAGCGTAAACCGTATGGGTTTACGCCTAAAAAGTGTATCAGCCGCTGTTTAGAACGGAATCTTGTAGCCCAGGGTCAGCATGATGACGCTGTTCTTCATATCCTTGTCCAAGAGCTTGTTATCCTTATTGACCTTGGTCAGACCCAGGTTGTAGCGGGCGTCGATGACGAAGTCAGAGAACTCGTACGACAGGCCGAGGGGAATCGACAGGTCGAAGGTTTTCAGTTCGTCCGTGCTGGTGTTCTCTTCCTTTTCTCCCAGTATGGTATACTTAGACTTATGAGAGAGCAGGAAACCGGGCTGGATACCAGCCTTCACGGCCAGACCAGGAATGATGTAGTAATTGGCCAGGATGGGAACGTTCAGGTAGGTCAGCGTGGTGCTGGCGTCCTCTCATGTTGTTCTTTTTTTTAAGTTTGACATACATTTTTTTCTTTTGCGGCGCAAAAGTAGAACATTAAATCGAGATAAGGCGAAAAACGAGACGTCCCAAGGCTAAAACTTAAACATTTTTAACGCTTTTAGCAAAAAGAGGGGCCAAAAAGTTGGCTGAATCGCAAAAAAGTAGTACCTTTGCAGCCGCATTTGAAAGATGTGCCTGTCCTGATGATGTGGCGGGCGGCATCTGAACGATGTTTAGTATTAACAAAAATCATCATTAAAAGTTATGTATTTAGACAAAGAGAAGAAAGTCGAGATTTTCAGCCAGTACGGCAAGTCGGCCACTGACACGGGTTCACCCGAGGCTCAGATTGCCCTGTTCACCTACCGCATCAAGCACCTGACGGAGCACCTGAAGAAGAACCACAAGGACTTCGCTACCGCCCGCTCGCTGACCATGATGGTAGGTCGTCGCCGCAAGCTGCTGAAGTATCTCTACACCAACGACATCGAGCGCTACCGCGCCATCATCAAGACGCTCGGCCTGCGTAAGTAATAAGGTAAAGGAGCAAGAAACCAAAAAGCCGCATAGGGAAATCCCTATGCGGTTTTATGTTTTTCCCCCTTGCCGTGTCAGAAATATTGTGTATCTTTGCACCAGGAAAAAGAAAACTTAGTTATTCACCTTATTAAAACTTTACGACAATGAAGAAGTTATACACACTACTGGCCATGCTGCTGACCATTACGGCCACGGCAACCTTTACCGCCTGCGACTGGGACGACGACAGCGCAATAGCATACACCCTGGAAGGGACCTGGAAGGGCAATATGTACGTGAACACATACTACAACGGCAACACCTACTACGCCACGGCAACGGAGATAACCTTCCTGCGCGACCCCTACCGCTACTCAAGCGGCGACGGCTACTGGGTGGACTACTACTCGAGGGCGCCGTGGGACTATGTGGCTAACCACATCCGCTGGACGGTGAACTACGGCCGCATCCACGTCTACTTCGTCGAGGAGGGCACCGAGATGGAAATCTACAACTACCGTCTGAACGACAACCGCTTCACGGGTTACATTGCCGAGTACGACAACGACGTGGAGTTCAGCCTCTACCACGTGTCGTCGCCCAACTGGAGCAGCTACCGCTGGGGCTACGATGCCTGGTATGACAACGACTACTACTGGTCGCGCCAGACGCGCGGTGACGAGGCCGACACCACGACGGTCGGGAAGCCCGTCAGGAGAATCCAGAAGGTCAACGACTAAATACCGGCTACGATTAAATACTGACTACGATTAAATACTGACTACGATTAAATACTGACTACGATTAAATACTGACTACGAATTTCACGAATTATACGAATTTGGCCGTGGCTGACGGTGACCTGCGGCGATTCGTATAATTCGTAAAATTCGTAGTCGTATTCCCGGAATCCGTAGTAGTCCTTATTCCGTCAGCCGCACTCTGACGTTCTCGCGGATGATGTTCTGACAGTTCTGGAACGTCGCGTCATGACGGGCCGAGATGTCGATGTTGCGCAGCGTGATGCGGTCGATGGGCATCTCGGGCAGTCCGTTGAACTCCATGGCGAAGCCGGCATTGTGGCAGATGACGTTGCGGATGTCGATGTTGCGGAAGATGGGCGTCTCCTCAGTCACGGGCATGGCCTTCGCCTCGGGCTGCGTCCCGCCTTCGGCCAGCACCTCGGCCACCGACTTGCCGCCGTAGTACATGTTGAACGTCAGGGCGTAGGTCTTGATGTCGGTCATCGAGATACCGTCGATGAAGATGTTCTCGACGACACCGCCACGGCCGCGCGTCGACTTGAAGCGCAGGCCCACGTCGGTGCCTAAGAACTGGCAGTTCTTGACGCTGATGTTCCTCACGCCGCCGCTCATCTCGGAGCCCACGACGAAGCCGCCATGACCGGCAAAGACGGTGCAGCCGTCGACGACAACGTTCTGGCAGGGCTTGCCGCGGCGGCGCCCGTCGGCGTCCTTGCCGCTCTTGATGCAGATGCCGTCGTCGCCGGCGTCGAACTTCGAGTTGACGATCAGGGCGTTGGTACACGATTCCAGGTCGAGGGCGTCGCCGTTCTGGGCGTAGGCGGGGTTGCGCGCCAGTACATTATCTATAATAATATTCTCGCACATCAGCGGGTGGAGGTTCCAGGCCGGCGAGTTCTGGAAGATGACCCCTTCGAGCAGCACGTTCTTACAGCCCACGAGGCTCACCATCACCGGGCGCAGGAATCGCTTCACCTGCTGCCACTCCTCGTCGGTCTGGGCGGCGGGCACGTTCATGTTGGCACCGGCCTCGCCACGCTCGTAGCCCTCGGAGGGCACCCAGTAGCCCTTCTTCATCTCGCGGCCGCCGGGGCGCTGCAGGATTTCCTTCCACTGGGCGTCGGTCACCTTCTGTCGCTTCACGGGGCGCCAGTACTGGCCGTTGCCGTCGATGACGCCCTGGCCGGTAATCGAGATGTTGGTGGCGCCGTTGGCACTCAGCGGCGACTGGCAGCGGCGGGTGTCGAGGCCCTCGAACGACGTCTTGATCAGCGGGTAGAGGTTCTCGTCGGCGGCAAACTGTATGACGGCGCCCTTCTCGAGGTGCAGGTCGATGTTCGACTCTAACACGATGGGGCCCGTGAGCCACACGCCACGCGGCACGATGAGGTGGCCGCCGCCGTTGCGTTTCAGGTAGCTGACGGCCTTGGCGAAGGCCTCGGTGCAGAGGGTCTCGCCGTTGCCCACGGCGTCGAAGTTGGTCAGTTCAATCTTGCGGTCAGGAATGACCGGAGCTTTCACTTCGGCCATCTGGAACGGCAGGCCGTCGGTGTACTGCTTGTAGTCTTTCTGTGCATTCAGACTAAGGAACGTGCCAAGAAGCAGGCACAAAAGGATTGTTTTCTTCATTGCTGTTAGTTTTTTAGTTATGGTAATTGTATTGTTGAAGTCTTGTCAGTCAGGCTGGTATATCTCACGCAGCGGAATCATCACGAAGTCGCGCTCGCGCATCAGTGGGTGAGGTATCTTCAGGTCGGGCTCGTCGACGGTCAGGTCGTCGTAGAGCAGGATGTCGATGTCGATGGGCCGGTCCTTGTAGCGGCGCCTCGGCAGCCCGCCGCCCTTAGGGGCGGGAGATGGGACGGCGGGCGGTAGTTCGCGCCCCATCTCGCGCTCTATCTGCTTGACGGCGGTCAGTATCTGGCGCGGCGAGAGGCTGCTGTGGCAGAGGATGACGCAGTTGAGAAACCGGTTTGCCGACTCGAAGCCCCACGGCTCGGTCTCGACGACCGACGACTGGCGCACGACCTTGCCCACCCGCTCGCCGACGAGCCTGACGGCCTTCTGCAAATGCGCTTCGCGCCGGCCGAGATTGCTGCCCAAACCGAGGTAAACCTGATGTTCCATCCTTGTCAGCCTGAAGTCTGTCGCGCCGGCTCAGTCGTCGAGTATCAGCAGGGCGTCGCCGAAGCAGCCGAACTGGTAGCCCTTCTCGACGGCCAGCTCGTAAGCCTGCATGACGATGTCGTAGCCACCGAAGGCAGCCGTCAGCATCATCATCGTCGACTCGGGGTGATAGAAGTTGGATATCAGCGTGTTGGCCAGGCCGAAGTCGTAAGGCGGGAAGATGAACTTGTTGGTCCAGCCGTCGAAGGGCTTCAGCAGTCCGTCGGTGCCGACGGCACTCTCGGTAGCGCGCGTGGTGCTGATGCCGACGGTACAGACGCGGCGCCCGTTCTGCTTGGCCTCGTTCACCAGCTTGCAGCACTCCTCGCCGATGATGACCTGCTCGGAGCTCATCTTGTGCTTCGTCAGGTCCTCAACCTCGATGGATTCGAAGCAGCCCAGGCCGCAGTGGACAGTGAGGTAGGCGAAGTTGAAGCCGCGTATCTCCATCAGCTTCATCAGTTCGCGGCTGAAGTGCAGCCCCGTGGCGGGAGCCGTCACGGCGCCCTCGTGGCGGGCGAAGATGGTCTGGAAGTTCTCAGCGTCCTCGGGCTCCGTCGGGCGGCGGTCAATGATGTAGCGCGGCAGCGGGGCCGACCCTAAGGCGTAGAGCTCGCGCTTGAACTCCTCGTGCTCGCAGTCGTAGAGGAAGCGCAGCGTGCGGCCGCGGCTCGTGGTGTTGTCGATGACCTCGGCCACCATCGGTCCGTCCTCCTCGAAGAAGAGTTTGTTGCCGATACGTATCTTACGCGCCGGCTCCACCAGCACGTCCCACAGACGCAGCTCGGGGTTCAGCTCACGCAGCAGGAACACCTCTATCTGGGCATCGGTCTTCTCCTTCGTACCGAAGAGCCGCGCCGGGAACACCCGCGTGTCGTTGAAGACGAAGGTGTCGCCCTCGTCGAAATAGTCAACGAGGTCGCGGAACGACAGGAACTGGTCGGTGTCGTTGCCGTCGGCATCCTTCTTGTACATCTCGATGGTCTGACGCTTACGGTGGATGACCATCAGCCGCGCCTGGTCGCGGCTGTAGATTCGCTCCACGGTGCCGTCGGCGTTCGTGAAGGTGCGGTGCGGCGGATAGAGGGCCACTTGCTCCTCAGGCAGTCTGAATCTGAATTGTGATAGTTTCATCTATATTATTTTCGATTTACTGATTTTCGATTTACTGATTGTTCGGTTTACTGTCTACTGCCGGCAGTGCTCGTCGAGCCACTGCGGAAACGAGTCGAACGTCTGGCAGTCCCCAATGCGCACGTCGCCGAGGCGCGTACGGCAGAGGGCCGTCAGGAAGGCGCCGCTGCCAAGGGCCAGGCCGATGTCGCGGGCCAGCGAGCGGATGTAGGTGCCCTTGCCGCAGACCACGCGGATGCTCATCTGCATCGTGGCGGGGTCGAAGGCCGTCAGCTCAATCTCGTCTATGCGCACGGTCTTGGCCGCCAGCTCGACGGCCGCCCCCTTGCGTGCCAGCTCGTAGGCCCGGTCGCCCTTGACCATGACCGCCGAGTAGACGGGCGGCACCTGCTTAATGTCGCCGACGAACCCCTGGAGCACGCTGAGTATCAGCTCGCGGGTGATGTGGCGCGTGGGGTACGTCATGTCGACGGTGTGCTCGCGGTCGAACGACGCTGTCGTGGCGCCGAGCTGCAGGGTGGCCGTGTACTCCTTGTCGTTCAGCTGCAGCCGCTCTATCTGTTTCGTGGCCTTGCCCGTACAGAGTATCAGTACGCCCGTGGCCAGGGGGTCGAGCGTGCCGGCATGGCCCGTCTTCACCCGCCTGACGCGCATCTTCTTTGAGATGAGGAAGCGGATGTGGGCCAGCGCTCCGAACGACGACATCCGGTAGGGCTTGTTGATGTATATGAACGCGCCTTCGTTGAAGTCCATCTTAGTCGACCATTGCGAGTGAGTGACCGGTCAGCAGCAGCACGATGATGATGGCGCCGACGATGATGCGATAGATACCGAAGGCCTTGAAGCCGTACTTCGTCAGGAAGGCCACAAACCACTTCATGGCCGCCAGGGCCACGACGAAGGCCACGGCGCAGCCTAAGAGCAGCATCCACAGGTTGTGGGGCGTCGCCCACACGGCGTCCTCCTTCACCAGGTCGAGCAGGTCGAGCAGGGTGGCGCCGGCCATTGTCGGCACGGCCAGGAAGAACGAGAACTCGGCGGCGCGCTTGCGCGTCAGGCCCTGAGCCATGCCGCCCACGATGGTAGCCATCGAGCGCGACACGCCGGGAATAACCGATATACACTGGTAGAGACCAATCTTGAAAGCCCGCTTCTCGTTGACGCGCTTCTCGTCGGAGCCCTTGTTGAACAGGCGGTCGCAGAACAGCATGAACACGCCGCCCACGACCAGCATCACGGCTACCACCTCGACGCTGTCGAGCAGCCAGTCGAGCAGACCCGACTTCTTGGCCAGCAGACCGATGACGACCGCCGGCAGCACGCCCACGAAGAGGAGCCAGTAGAAGTAGTACCGATGCTTGAGCCGCTGCCACAGCGAACTGCCCTCGGGGGCGGGGCTGTTGTCAAGCTTGAAGAAGCGCTTCCAGTAGAGGCACACCACCGACAGGATGGCGCCAAACTGAATGATAAACGTGAAGGCGTGGACGAAGGGGTCGCCCTGCTCAATGCCCAGCAGGTTCTGGGTGATAATCATGTGTCCCGTCGACGAGACGGGCAGGAACTCCGTCAGTCCCTCAACGATGGCTATGATGACGGTCTCTATCCAGGTCATTCCGTCACCTCCTTCTGTGCTTCGTCCTTAGGCTTATGCACTACGGCGTAAATCATCGACACAAAGCCCAGCAGGCAGACTATCGGGGCCACCACCGTGCGACGTGTGCTGAAGATGTCGGGCTCGTAAGCCGTTTCCGACGAGCTGTTGCCGCTCATCAGTATGAAGCCCAGAATCACCACAGCCATGCCCACGGCAAGCAGGATGAAGTTCATGCGGCCAAATGCAAAATCTCTCTTGTCTGTCATATCTTACTTATTATACTTATTTCGTTACTTCTTACCTCTCACCTCTTACCTCTCACCTCTTACCTCTTATATTTTATAAAGATCGTGCGCCCGCATTCGCAGGAAGCGGTTCACCGAGATATACGAGCAGAGCAGAGTGATGACGAGTCCGAACAGCACCACGGCGACGCCCGTCACGGCCAGCACCTGCCACGTGATGATGCCCCTCAGACCGGGCTCATAGCGGAACAGCCACCACACGCCGCCGCCCAGCACGAGGCAGGCCAGCAGGGCAGCCACAAGGCCCACCACCATACCGTCGCGCATGAAAGGCCGCCGGATGAAGCCCCACGAGGCTCCCACCAGCTTCATCGTGTGAATCAGGAAGCGGCGCGCATAGACGCCGAGCCTCACCGTGTTGCTGATGAGCTGGTAGCTGATGAACGTCAGCAGCGCCGCCAGTATTAGCAGCACCAGCGACACCTTCTGCAGGTTCTTGTTCACCTTGTCCATCAGGTCCTCCTGATAGACCACGTCGCTCACCTTCGGGTTGCCGGTCAGCTCCTTCTCAATCCACTGTAGCGAGTCGCGGTTGGCATAGTCCGACTTCAGCTGCAGTTCCAGGGTAGCCACAAAGGGGTTCACGCCGAGAAATTCCGACGGGTCGCTACCCATCGCCTCGCTCTGCTCCTTCAGGGCCTGCTCCTTGCTCACGTAGTCAATGTTGCGCGCGTAGGGGCGGTGGTAGAGGTCGCGGCACAGCCGGTGGGCTTCGTTCGTCGTCACCGTGTCGCCCAGCATGACGGTCACCGTCAGGTTCTCCTTCACGTAGTTCGACAAGTTGTGCGCCGTCAGCACCGACAGCACCACAAGACCAATCAATATCAGCACCATAGTCGTACTGATACACAGTGTAACAACCTGCATGCCATGGCGGCGCCGGGTTGTCTTTCTACTTTTCTTCATTTACTTTACGTACGTAAAAATCGAATTCGTGTGCAAAGATAAGCAATTATTCTGAAACGGCCAAACATTTCCGGTCTTACTATAGGAAAAAATTAAAGCCCTTTTTACTCTTGAAGGTAAAATCTAATCACTTCGAGTTCGAAAAAGTCATTATTATTTCGTTCTTCCTAAATTATTTCGTAACTTTGCAACCGATATGAGTACTATCATTTATCCGTCGCCCGTGTTCGGCCCTGTACAGAGCCGGCGATTGGGCATTTCGTTAGGCATCAACTTGCTGCCGGCAGACGGCAAGGTGTGCTCGTTCGACTGCATCTACTGCGAGTGTGGTTTCAACGAGAGCCACCGTCCCAAGCAGCCACTGCCCACACGTGAACAAGTGGCAACGGCCCTCGAACGGAAGCTCCGACAAATGCAGGAGGACGGCCAGATGCCCGGCGTGCTGACCTTCGCCGGCAACGGCGAGCCGACATGCCACCCGCACTTCGCCGAAATTATCGGCGACACCATCGGGCTGCGCAACCGCTACTGCCCCGAGGCGAAGGTGTCGGTGCTGTCGAACGCCACGATGATTCACCGAAAGGAGGTGCACGACGCCCTGATGCGCGTGGACAACAACATACAGAAGCTCGACACCACCGACCTGGACTTCATTCGGCAGGTGGACCGACCCAACGGCGCCTACGACGTGGAGGCCACGGTGGAGCGGCTGAAGGCGTTCCAGGGCCACGTCATCATACAGACCATGTTCCTGCGCTCTACCGAGGGGCTCGACAACACCACGCCCCACTACGTCGAGCCGTGGCTCAAGACCGTTGAGGCGATCCGCCCGCAGCAGGTGATGATCTACACCATCGACCGCGAGACGCCCGACCCGACACTGCGCAAGGCGCCCCGCGACGTGCTCGATGACATCCGCGACCGCGTCATCGCTGCCGGCATACCGTGCACGGCAAGCTATTGACATACAACGCCCGCATCGACATTGCCATTCCGGCAAATATCGACGCGGGCGACTATAAGGATAGAGGAGTAGGCGCGCGGGCGCTACGGGCTACATCCTTGAGATGACGCCGAGCCTGGTGGCGCGGAGGAACTCGATGATGTGGCGGATCTCCGGACCGTCGGGCACCTGCTGCTCAATCTGCAGGATGGCGTCGAAGAGCGACGTACCACCGTTGAACACCAGACGATAGGCGTTGGCAATGTGCTTCAGCGTCTTCTCGTCGACCCCATGCTGACGACCTACGGCGAAGTTCACACCGCCGTAGGTATTTTTATTCGTAGCCACGATGTAAGGCGGAACGTCGCGCGAGAAGGAGGTGCCGGCCTGGACCATCGACCCCCTGCCGACGCGCGTGCCGGCATTCTCGATGACCGACGACGAGAAGATGACGCTGTCCTCAATCTCGCAGTCGCCGGCAATCTTCGTGCCATAGCCGAAGACGCAGCGGTTGCCGACCTTCGTGTCGTGCGAGATGTGGGCACCCTCCATGAGCACGTTCTCGTTGCCGATGACGGTCTGTCCGCCGGTGTGGGTAGCACGGTTGACGACGACATTCTCGCGGAAGATGTTGCCGTCGCCGATGATGCACTCCGACTTCTCGCCGCGGAACTCGAAGTCCTGCGGCAGGGCACCGATGACCGAGCCCTGGTGGACTTTGTTTCCCTTACCCATGCGCGTACCGCTACATATACTGACGAACGGGAAGATGATGCAGTTGTCACCTATCACCACGTCGTCCTCGATGTAGACAAAGGGGAATATCTTACAGTTGTTGCCGATTCTAGCCTTTGGGCTGATTTCGGCTTTCGGACTTATATCTGACATAATTATAATGTTTTTTTGCAGCTGACAACAGGACTAAGACGACTTCTTTTAAGTCCTTAAGTCCTGTCGTCCGCTGCTTAATTATTACTTTGCTCCGCCGCCTAAGGCCTGGTAGAGGTTGACGACAGCCTGCATCTTGTTAAACTGGTCGGTGACCTCCGAGATTTCGGCGTTGAGCAGGTTCGACTGCGCCGAGATGACCTCGAGATAGGTTGTGTTCGAGCTTGACTCCATCAGCTTCTTCGTGTCCTCGACGTTCTTTCTGAGCACCTCGACGCGCTTGGTGTCGAGCTTGCCCTTCTCGGCCGAGGCGTTGTAGGTGACGAGGGCGTTGCTGACCTCGTTGCCAGCCTTGAGCACGGTGTTCTGCCAGGTATTGTAGGCCTGTTCATACTGCAACTTGGCCACCTTCAGTCCGGCAACAATCTGCCCGTGCTGGAAGATGGGCTGCACCAGTCCGGCGACAGCCGACCAGAGCATCTTGCCGGGGTTCACCATGCCATTGTTGTTGGTGAAGGCTCCGGTGCCGCTGATGGTGATGCTGGGGTAGAAGCGCGAGCGGGCCTGCTGGACGTCGTAGAAGCACTGGGCCAGAGCCATCTCAGAGGCATGGACGTCGGCGCGGTTGTTGAGCAGCTGGACGCTGACGCCCGTTGCAAACTGCGACGGCAGCGACTGGTCGGCGAGCCGTCCGCGCTTGATGGCCTGGGCGGGATGTCCGATGAGCAGCGAGAGCGAGTTCTCCATCTCGCGCACCTGGCGCTGCAGGTCGACCTTCTGAGCCTGTACGGAGTAGTAGGCAGCCTCGGCGCTCTGGACGGCGGTCGAGCGGTAGCCCACGCGGTTCTCGTGCATGAACTGCATCTTCTCCCACGTCTCCTTGGTCAGCTGTTCCATGTCGCCGACAATCTCAATCTGGCGGTCGAGCATGAGCAGCGTATAATAGAGGTTGGCGATGCCCGAGACGATGCCGCACTGGGCAGCCACCTGATAGTCCTTGGTAGCCATGAGCTGCATCTGGGCCGACCGTTTGGCATTGAGCAGGTTGCCGAAGAGGTCGAGATTCCACGATGCCGAGACAGGCAGCTGGTAGGACTTCGTCGACGGGTTGTCAGAGAACTTGGCTATCGTGCCCTGCGGCGAGAAGACGACGGAGGGCAGGAAGGCCAGACGGGCCACCTTCAGCCCCTCGTTGACCATCTGGACGTTGAGGGCAGCGTTCAGCAGGTCGGGGTTCTTCTCCAGTCCCTGCTCGATGAGCAGCTGCAGCTGAGGGTCAGTGAACAGCTGTCGCCAGGGCAGGTTGCCGAACGACGTGGTGTCGGTCGTCTGCAGTGCTCCGTTCTGGGCCAGCGGGTCGCGGACGATACCGTCGGCGACGACCTCCGGCCGCTCGTACTTGTTGTAAAGGCCGCAGCTGGACAAAAGGAGGCAGAACAAGCCCACCCCAACCCCTCCCCAAGGGAGGGGCTTGTGATTAGTCATACAGCCAAATATTGGTTTAAATCTTAATGCTATCATAATAGTAAGTCATTCTAAACATCCCTCCCTTTGGGAGGGCTTGGGTGGGCTTTTTTACTTCTCTAATTCATAATCGACGGGGCGGTGGGCATACTGTGCAATCTCGGAAGCCACTTCGGGGTTCTCGTCCTCGTTGTCGAACTTCATCGGGCTGATTCTCTCCTGGAGGCTCTGGAAGAGAGTGAACAGCGTGGGCACGACGAATATCTGGCACAACGTACCGATGAGCATACCGCCGACGGCGGCAGCGCCGAGCGTCTGGTTACCATTCTTGCCTACGCCGGAGGCAAACATCAGCGGCAGCAGACCGACGACCATGGCCAGCGACGTCATCAGGATAGGACGCAGACGGGCGGCAGCACCCAGCACGGCCGACCACGAGACGGCCATACCCAGGCGGCGGCGCTCCAGTGCGAACTGTACAATCAGGATGGCGTTCTTGGCCAGCAGACCAATCAGCATGATGAGCGAAATCTGCATGTATATGTCGTTGGCGTGGCCGAAGAGCATCGTGAACAGGAAGCAGCCGGCCAGTCCGAACGGCACGGAGAGTACCACGGACAAAGGCAGGATGTACGACTCGTACTGTGCCGACAGAATGAGGTAGATAAAGATGAAGCAGAGCACGAAAATCAGCGCCGTCGAGTTCGAGGCCTTGGCCTCCTCACGTGTCAGACCCTGGTAGTCGTAGCTGTAGCCCGTGGGCAGCACCTCGTCAGCCACCTCCTGGGCGGCCTTGATGGCCTCACCCGTTGAGTAGCCGTCGGCGACGGTTCCCGTCACGTTGATGGACGTAAAGAGGTTGAAGCGCGAGATGTTGGTAGGTCCGTAGACGCGCTCCATGTTACAGAACTCCTCGATGGGTGCCATGCCCTTCGGCGTGCGAACGTAGACACTCTTCAGCGACTCCGCCGTCATGCGGGTCTCAGGCGAGCCCTGCACCATCACGCGGTAGAGTTTGCCATAGGCGTTGAAGTTCGAGGCGTAGAGTCCGCCGTAGTAGCCCTGCAGCGTCGAGAGCACCGTCTGCGGCGAGATGCCCGACTGCTTACACTTTGCCACGTCGACGTGGATCATATACTGCGGATAGTTCGGGTTGTACGCCGTCTGGGCCATCTGGAACTCCGGCCGCTTGTTCAGTCCGGCGATGAACTCCTTGGTAACGTCGAAGAATTTGTTCAGCGAGCCGCCCGTGCGGTCCTGCATGACGATGGACACACCCGAGTTGGCTGAGAAGCCGGGAATCATGGGCGGCGAGAAGGCCAGGATGGAGGCATCCTTGATGTGTGCTGTCTTGATGAATATCTGTGCCTGCACCCCCGTCGCATCCATCGGGTTGAGGAAGAAGCGGTAGATGCCGTCGCCCTGCCACAGTCCCGAGAGTTTCCACCAGAAGCCCTTCTGGCGCTCCTTGAACGGCTTCAGCTTCAGGATGAACGTTGCCTGGTCGGAACCGGCACCGGCTATGAAGTTGTAGCCCTGAATCTGCTCACGGCTCTGGATAGCGGGGTCAGCAGCCAGTATCGAGTCCACTTCATTTATAATCTGACGCGTGCGCGCAACTGAAGTTGCCGGCGGCATGCTGATGGTACAGAACATCGTGCCGGTGTCCTCGTCGGGCACCAGGCCGGTCTTCGTGGTCAGCATGGTTCCTACAAGAACCACAATACCGACAACGACGGCGATGATGACGGCCACGGGCTTGCGCACCAGTTTCTCGATAGACTTCTTATACTTGCCCAGCACCGACTCATAGGCCGTGTTGAACGAGGCGTGGAAGCGGTCGATGCGCGACATCTTGCGCTCGTGGCCCTCCTTGTCGTGGGGCTTCAGGAAGATGGCACACAGGGCCGGCGACAGCGTCAGGGCGTTCAGCGCCGAGATGAAGATGGAGACAGCCATCGTCACGCCGAACTCACGGTAGAACGTACCCGTCGTGCCGCCGATGAACGACACGGGGATGAACACCGAGGCCATGACCAGCGTGATGGAGATGATGGCACCCGAGATTTCGTTCATGGCGTCGATGGAGGCCGTCAGCGTCGACTTGTAGCCCTGATCGAGCTTGGCGTGCACGGCCTCGACCACCACGATGGCATCGTCGACCACGATGGCAATAGCCAGCAGCAGGGCCGACAGCGTCAGCAGGTTGATGGAGAATCCGAAGACGCTCAGGAAGAAGAACGTACCTATCAGCGACACCGGCACGGCAATCAGCGGGATGAGCGTCGAGCGCCAGTCCTGTAGGAAGACGTAGATGACGATGAACACCAGCACCAGGGTGAACAGCAGCGTGAACACCACCTCCTCGATAGAGGCATAGAGGAACTCGGTCACGTCGTAGTTGATCTTATAGAACATGCCCGGCGGGAAGAGCTTGGCCTGCTCCTCGAGCTCGGCCTTCACCTGCTTGGCAATCTCGTTGGCGTTCGAACCGGCCACCTGCTGCACCATACCCATCACCGACGGGATGTTGTTGTTCTTCATCGACACGGAGTACTGCAGTCCGCCCAGCTCAATGCGGGCCACGTCCTTCAGCTTCAGCGTCTGGCCGTCGGCGTCGCTCGAGATGATGATGTTGCCGAACTCCTCGGCCGTCTTCAGGCGGCCGGTGTAGCGCATGGCGTACTCATAGGCCACATTCGCCTCCTGGCCGAAGCTGCCCGGCGCGGCCTCGATGTTCTGCTCAGCCAGCACGGCACTGATGTCCGAGGGCATCAGGTTGTACTGCTTCATCACCTCGGGCTTCAGCCAGATACGCATCGAGTAGGTCTTCACACCCGGCGACTGCACATCGCCCACGCCCTGGATACGCTTGATGGCAGGGACAATGTTGATGTTGTTATAGTTCGTCAGGAACTCGTCGTCGTAGCGGCCGTCTGAGGTCAGGGTGAACATCATCACCTGCGACGTCTGGCGCTTCATGACGGTCACGCCGATACGTGTCACCTCAGCCGGCAGCAAGGCCTGCGCCTGCTGCACGCGGTTCTGTACGTTCACGGCACACATGTCAGGATTCAGTCCCTGGCGGAACAGGATGGAGAGGCTGGCCGAGCCCGATGAGGCACTCGACGATATATAGTCCATACCCTCCACGCCGTTGATACTCTCTTCGAGCGGCGTGATGACGGAGTTCTTCACCGTCTCGGCATCGGCACCGGGATAGCTGGTGAATACCACGACCGTTGGCGGTGCGATATCAGGGTACTGCTCAATAGGCAGTGACACAAGTCCGATGAAACCCAGCAGGACGATGAGGATGGAGATCACCGTCGACAATACCGGTCTTTTTATAAAGTTTGTAAAAGTCATATCTTACTTCTTCATTGCGTTAACGATGTCGCCGGCAGTCATGGCCTTGGCCTGCTCTTGAATCTTCTGCTGGTAGCGCTCGGGCGTGATGGGCACAATCTCCATCTTGTCAGAGAGTTTTGTGATGCCGTTGGTCACGTACTTGTCGCCAACCTTCAGGCCGTCGGTCACGACGTAGTTCATGCCGTCGTTCTGCGGAGCCACCTTAATCTCGGTGTACGCCACCTTGTTGTCCTTGCCCACTGTATAGACGAACATCTTGTTCTGAACCTCCATCACGCAGGCCTGCGGAATGACGATGGCCGACGAGTTGTGGTGGGGAATGACGATGGAGCCTGAGCCGCCGCTCTTCAACAGGCGCTCGGGGTTGGGGAACACGGCAATCATCTGCACCGTACCCGTGGCAGCGTCGATGACGCCGCTCATCTTCGTCACCTTGCCCTCATGGCCGTAGATGGTACCGTCGGCCAGCTTCAGCTGTACCGAGGGCAAGGCCTGCAGGCCGTCACCGCTCTTCGACATATCGAGGGCGTCCTTCTCGGTCATCGAGAAGTAGACCTCCATCTGCGAGATGTTGCTCACGGTGGTCAGCGTGTTGGCAGCACTAACCAGTGCGCCCACCTTGAAAGGCAGCGTGCCCACCACACCGGCGGCGGGCGACTTGACGTAGCAGAAGCTCAGCGTCTCCTTAGCCGAGGCCAGTGCAGCCTGAGCCTGGGCCAGTCCGGCCTTAGCCTGCTCATACTGGTTGGTGGCCGACTGCAGCTCGAAGTCGCCGATGACCTTGTTCTCATAGAGTTTCTTCGAGTTCTCGTACGACAGCTTGGCCGTGTTGCACGAAGCCTGGGCCGTGTTGACGCTGGCCTGAGCCTGGCGCACCTGGGCCTGGTAGGTGGCATTGTCGATGACGAACAGCACCTGGCCAGCCGAGACCGACTGACCCTCCTTGACATTGATACGCGTAATAAATCCCTGCACCTTCGGCGCAATCTGCACATCCTGAACGCCCTTGATGGAAGCAGGGTAAGTGGCCTGCGAAGAGGCACTCGTGGTGCCGACCTCCAACACAGGGTACTCGTTGTCGCCAAACTGGGGACGACCGTTACCACCGCCGCCACACGAGACAAATAGCAGCGCTGAAGCTGCCAAAGCTAAAAACTTCTTTTCTTTCATACACTTATAATAAACTTACGATATTACTTTCAGTGGTCCTGAAAACTCAGCGTCGATTATTTACAGCGTGCAAAAGTACAAAAAAAAGGAGGACTGGGGCACCTCTTAACCATACTTTTAACAAAGTTTATTTTATATAAATATATTCTTTTCCGTTTTTATTTGGCTATTTCGTTTTTTATGTCTACTTTTGTATCCTGTAGTAGAAAAAAATGGCAGAATACGCCCGTACGGAAACTATAATCTTACAACTTTGTCAAGTCATGCCAAGCCCATCTGGCGGGCTTTCTCCATGAGCAGCTTCATGAGCGGTTCGCGCCCGTTACTGCCAGGTTCTTTTTTAGGCACGGAAGAACGCGGAGTTACACGGAATCTCATCAGTCCAACCGTGTTCCTCCGTGTTCTTCCGTGCCAAGGAAAACTGAGGCTGATTTAAAACAGTTAACTGAACGCGAAGTCCTCATTGTTTCTTTATTTCTGCAAAGATACGTAAAATTCTCTATTGTGGTTCTCCGATAGCGTTAAATAGTTTTAAATCCCGAAACGTCATTTCCTCTTTTCCGCCGAGCGGTGCAGCATCCTATGCAAAATTGATTATCTTTGCAACTGCTATGCCAAGAAAGAAAGACGGAATGTTGTTTGAGGTGCACCCCTCGCCCATGAAGGACGACGAGGGCAAGCCCTACGTTTATGTACGCCCGGCCAGCAGACAGCGGGTGAGTATGAAGGACATCGACGCCTACTGCGCCGAATACTATGCGCTCAGGCCCGGCGAACTGACACGCGCCTTCGAGGCCTTCATCCAGGCGTCGGCACACTGGCTCTCTGAGGGCTACCGCATGGAGACACCCATCGGAACGTTTGCACCGAAGATCGGGCTGCGCCCCGGACTGCGCACCTCCGACCCGAAAGCCGTCAGGAGCCGAGACGTGGTGTTCGAGGGCATAGAGTTCAAGTCGGCCAAGGACTACGAGGGTAAGGTGCGCTCATGGATTACCAACGGCTACCGCCGCGTCGACAAGCCCGACACCAGCCAGCTCCTGGCCGACAAGGAGCAGCTGCTGACGGTGCTCCGCGAGAGTCTCGCCGCGTTCGGCGGCTACGTCACCGCCCGCATCTTCGCCCTGCGCAGCGGCCTTACCTACTATTCGGCCCGCAAGCTACTCAACACGTGGACTGAGGGCGATGCACCCCTGCTGCTGAAGACGCGCCGGGGCCACGACTATATCTACACCGAGGTTTAGCGCGGTCTTTGTCTGAGCAGGCTGATTCCCACCCGACGATCCCCCTACCCCACTATCTTTTGGCATAACCGATTGACAGGCGGACTGTTAGCTGGTAGAACAATTGCCTGAAATGACACGACCTACGCCCTATCACTCACCTACCGACGGTTTTATTTTGGGCCGCGCCGCACATAATTTTGCCCCGAGCCGCACAAAGTTTTGAGCTAAGGCGCACACGCAAAAGGCGGCACCTTTGTCCCTGAAAGGCGGTGCCCATATCCCTGAAAACCAGCGCGTAGCGCCTGTTAACCGGCGGACGGCGCCAGCGTCGCGCTGCGTTGCGAAGTCAGGCTTCCCCTTTGCTTGCACGTCCCGGCTCTTCTTCGTACCTTTGCAGCGCGATTTCGGGATACTGACCACAAGAATAATAACCAAACATAAGCAACGATGAAAATTACGAAAGTGAAGACATGCATGGGGGAACTCGGGAGCCCCGTAACAACCGAACTGGAAACGATAGTGGAGCGCATGCGCAGCGAGACGACGAAGGCAGCAGCACAGCGCATCGCGCAAAACGCGCTGGCGGGCCGACTGGCCGCTGACGAGGGCGCCGGGACCTTCATGCTGGGCGGTGCCGACGCACTGCCCTACCTGGTGTTCAGTGCCACCTTCGGCCGCAGCGGCTTCAGCCAGCCGACAGCGCTCACGGGACTACTGCTGCTCAGCATCCGATGCCCCGAAGGCGGACGGCAGGTGGCCGAGATGCGGCGCCGGGCCAGCCAGGTGCCCTACACGCTGCTGGCCTTCGCGGGGGTCAGCGGCGTCACGCTGAAGGTGGTGGTCAGATGCCGCTACGACGGCCCTGCCGACGAGGCTGACTACCTCGCCTTCATGAGGGAGGCCCGCCAGTGTGCCACCGACCTCTACGGCGCGCTGCTGCACTGCGACTTCTACGTTGCCGAGCCGGCGCTCTGGCGCGGCTGCCGCATGAGCTACGACCCGCAGCTGTGCTACCAGCCCGAGGCGCAGCCGATGCCGGTGGTCGTCAAGAGCAGCGACCCGCTGGCACCCTATGAGGGCACGCACGCTGACGACGACGGACGGGTGACGCACCACCCCGACGACGACGAGCGCCAACGCCTGCTGATGGAGTTCCAGACGTGCCTCGCCAAAGCCATCGACGAGAGCGTCGGCGAGCCCGAGCACTGCCTGCAGCTGCTGGCCGACTACTGCGCCAAGGCCCACCTGCCCGAAGAGGGCTGCACCGTCAGGGCCGGGTGGGTAAGCCGCTTCCGCACGATAGGCGCCGACGTGGTGCGCAAGACCTTCCGCAACGCCTACAAAAAGCCGCTGGGCGACAGTCCCCTGTCGCAGATGAACGAGAAGGAGCGCATCATCCGTAGCATCGAGGGCTTCCTCACGCGCCGCTACCAGCTGCGCTTCAACGTGGTGAAGCAGCAGCGCGAGTTCCGGCCCAACGACCTGCACTTCCGCGACTGGCGACCGCTGACCGACCGCGAGCTGAAGTCCATCGTCGTCGAGGAGATGAAGGAGGGCGGCGAGAGCTGGATGAACGACCTCCGGACCTACATCGAGTCGGCACACATCAGCGACTACAACCCCGTTCACGAGTTCCTCGCCGGCTGCGGGCGCTGGGACGGCCGACGCAACTACATCGAGGACTTTGCGCGCTACCTGACGACCGACTACGCCGACTGGCCGCGCTACTTCCACCGCTGGTTCCTGGCGATGGTGGCGCAGGCCCTGAACCTGAACCGCGACTACGGCAACTCGATGGTGCCGCTGCTCATCGGCACGCAGGGCGTCAGGAAGTCGACTTTCTGCAAGAACATCCTGCCGCCGGCCATGCGCGAGTACTACATGGACGACATCAAGATGGACAACGCCGAACAGGTGGAGCGCGTGCTGGGACGCATGTGGCTCGTCTGCATCGACGAGTACAACGCCAAGACACCCCGCGAGCAGGCCAAGATCAAGCGGCTGCTGACCGAGAAGGACGTGCAGGTGCGCCGTATGCGCTCCGACCAGTACACGATGACGCCCCGCCTCTGCTCGTTCATAGCCACCACCAACGACCCCACACCGTTGCCCGCCGACGACGGCTCGCGCCGCTACCTCTGCGTCGAGGTGACGGGCGAAGCCAAGCTCCCGCCCACCATCCCCTACCGCCAGATGTACGCCCAGGCCGTCAGCGAGCTGGAGGACGGCGCACTCTACTGGTTTACCAGCGACGACGAGCGCAGCATCCAAGAGCACAACCGCCGCTACCAGCAGCACTCGTCGGTCGAGCAGGTGCTGTCGGCACTCTTCGCCCCGGCTCCCGAGCACCGCCGACGCTACTTCTGGCAGGTGCTCGACATTCAGAAGGAACTGGAGAAGCACCTGAAGAAGTCAGACGTGCCCACTCTGAAGGCCATCGGCCAGACGCTGAAGGCCCTGAGGTGGCCCAGGGGCGGCATCAAGGGTCAGAACGGTTACTACCTGACGCTGCGGACTGCGTCGGCCGATAGGGGGTAGGCAGTGTGCAGGTCGGACCATTGCGATTCCCTGTGCTACCGCTAACCGCTTGTCGGCCAACGTGATACACCGAAAGATAGCAGGATAGGAGGTTCTTTTCTTCTTAGGCACGGAAAAAATCATGCTAAGCCCATCTGGCGGGCCTAACTCCTGATACAAGTTTCGCATGTTTCACATGGCTCACCTCTGAGACTGAAGCAAGCGGAGCTTGCGAACGTTGAGTTAAATAACCTTAAACAAAAGCAGGAAACCGTAAAAAACAGAAATCATTGTGTATCTTTGCAAGCGAAAACAACTGACTGGACTCGCTGCCTGACGGGAAAAACACACCTAAAGCAGCTGGAAATCAGCGCTAAAAGATGTTTATAACACGAACAGTCAATCACAGAGGCCGCTGTAGGCATATGTCGTGCCGAGCAGTGACCCCAAGGTATGCACCGCCGCGACGAGACTAATGCCCCAAAAAACACCACGAGCAACGTATGACCGCCGTCAAGCCTGAAGACAAATGCTGGTACCCGATGCGGGTGACCTATAGCCGCGAGATGAAGGTAAAAGAAGCCCTCGACGCTCTTGACGTTGAAAGTTTTCTTCCTATGCAGTGGCGCGTCGTCGACGACAAGAAGGTCTACCGCAAGAAAAAACTCGTGCCCGCCATTAGCAATCTCATCTTCATCCATGCCTCACGACAGTTAATCAGCAGGCTGAAGGCAACACGCGCTGCCCTGCAGCCTCTGCGCTACATAACAGCCAAAGCAGCCACGCCAGCAAACAAGCCAGAGATTCTCGTCGTCCCCGACCGTCAAATGGAGAATTTCATGCGCGTGGCCAGCGTCGAAGACGAGCGTGTGATGTTTCTCGACAACAACGACTTCGTCAACCGCATCGGGCAACACGTGCGTATCACCGAGGGATTCTTCGCAGGCGTCGAGGGCGAGATCAAGCGTATACAGGGCAACCGCCGCGTTATGGTTCGCCTCGAGGGCATCGCCGCCGTAGCCATTACCTTCGTGCCATCCAGTTGCATAGAACTGACAGAATAGAAACAGCCCCGATACCTCCGGAATCGGCCATCAACTCAAAAATTAAGGAAAATGAAAAGACTACTCCTACCACTGTTCGCCCTGCTCCTCACGGTCACAGCGGCACAGGCAAAGACGGGCGACGAGCGCTTCAACTTCAGGTACTACCTGCGGCTGATGAGCTTCGGCGACCACGGACAGACGCTCGACAAGTACCGCAAGCACGCCGCCCAGTTGGGCCTTGACCTCGTCTACCATGCAGAGGAGACCGCCGAGATCTACCTCGTCTGGGCAAAGGGTGTGGGCTACAGCCGAGGACACATGACAGAGACCTACACCCGCCAGGGCGACCGTCCACGCTGCCTCAACATGGACCTCACTCCTAACGGGCGGGGCAAGTACAGCCCCATCACCGTCACCATCGTCTTCCCCGACAAGGCGCAGCAGCAGGATTTCTGGCAGCAGGGCCTGCGCACCAGTTGTCAGCCTACAGAACAGATAGAAGACACCGACATAGACCCCACCTGGACCGACGTCAGCTGCCTGCGCTACAACATGGCGCCGGGGCGGCTGCTCACCTGGCACTACATCTATTTCTACGAGAAGGACGGCATGCCTATGTGTACATTCCTATTCTAACCCACAACCGACATGAACATACAGAAGGCATTACTCACCATCACGGCCGTCGGCTGGCTGGCCTCGTTCCCGGCTGCGGCCCAGGACACTGAGACCACACAGACGGTACACAGCACAGACAGCACCCGTTTGGGGCCCGACATCAAGGATCGCGACGAAGCCCTGATGCTCTACGACTACGTCTTCCCCGACAACTGGTTCTACATCCTCCACGTGGGCTCCTACCTCAACTGGGGCGACAACCAGAGCCACGGCTCATTCATCGGTCGCTTCCGACCGGCCATCGGTGTCTCACTCGGCAAGTGGTTCCACCCTACGGTCGGCGCACGCGTCCATCTGTACCTCGGTAACAACCGCGGACTGACCACCCTAAACCACCGTGAATACCACTGGCAGTCGGCTGGCATCGCCGTCGACGGTATGGTCAGCCTGTCGAACCTCTTGGCAGGCTACCGCGAGGGCCGACGGTTCAACATGCTGGCGCTCCTCGGCATGGGCGGCGACCAGACCTTCTGGTTCAGCGAGCGCGACTGGAACAAGGAGGACCTTCGCGGCGACGGATTCAAGACCGAGGCTCGCTCACTGCTTACTTTCCGCGCAGGACTGATGGCCACATGGCGCATCAGCAGGAAGTGGGACCTCAGCCTCGAAGCCACCAACGTCTGGGACGACGACTGCTACGACGGCATCACCAGCGACGAGCGCTGGGACGGCCACGTCAACTTGTTGTTAGGCTTCGTCCGCCGCATAGGCAACCGCGACAGCACCCACAACTTTTACTACGTGCGCCGCGACGGCTCCATACTGCGCGAGGCCAACGACGAGGTGAACCGCCTGCGCGCCGAGGCACAACGACTGCGCGACCTGCCGCCACTGCCGCCCGTCAAGGCCCAGCAAGTGCACGTCATCGTCTCGTTCCGCAACGAGCTGAGCACCATCGACGAGATGCAGCAGGTGAACGTCTACACTGCCGTGCAAGCCATGCGCCAGCGCAACAACCAGGTGAACCTCTACATCACCCCGTTGGGGCAGGCCGCCGACGAGCATCTCTTCCGTCAGCGGGCCGACGCCGTCAGGAGCCAGCTGACCGGGCGCTACGACATTCCCGACACGCGCATCGTCGTCGATGCCGACTCACGGCGCGTGGAGCAACTCAAGGAGAAAGACGGCTGCGTGGTTGTCTACATCAACCAAAGCCGCACCAGCAATGACACTGAGAATGAAGACCGACGACTAAAAGATATCAAATGAAACAGCTCAAAAGCTTCATCGCCATCATGGCGGCCACAGCGCTGACGGCCCTGCCCGCCTCGGCCCAAGACTACGGTCATAAGTTTCCGTCGCTTAGGAACGACACCATCGAGTCGTTGCGCCACTATCGGTTCCTTGACAACTGGTACGTCGGCCTGCACCTCGGCGTCAACGGCTCGATGAGCGAGAACATCCGCCCCAAGGACTGGCTCCACACACAGACCTTCACAGGCTACCTCTCGCTCGGCAAGTTCTTTGTCCCCACATTCGGACTACGCCTGACTGCCGGATTCTACCGTCAGGAGAGCAAGGTCGAACCTGATATGTACGATTACGTCAAGAGCCGCTGGCCCGACCAGTTCAACCATTTCGGAAAAGGCTACTACAAATTTAAGAACTTCAACGGCTGGGCGGACGCCATGATCAACCTGAGCAACACCTTCTACCGATACCGCGAAGACCGTCGGTGGAACGTACTGGGCTTCGTCGGCATAGGCTATAACAACACCTATGGCTACGACACCAGCGTCACCGACTTCTGGGCAGCACCCAACCCCGACGACCCCGGGAGCCCCAGCCGATACGTCATCGACACGAAGGCACGATGGTACCTCGCCGTGCGCGCCGGATTCATCGTCAGCTATATGCTTAACGACCAGCTGGACATCGACCTCGACATGCACATCGACGCCACCGACGACGGTTACAACGGCGTGCGCTACGACGACCTCTACGACGGCTACACCGTCTTCGCCCTCGGAATGAAGTACCACCTGCCCGACCATTACGGCGACCGCCGCTTCCGCTACGCACGTGTCACCGACCTGCCCGACGTTGAGCTGGCTAACCGCCGCATCAACGACGCACGACGCGAACTGGACGACGCCAGCGACAGCCGCAAGCCCGACGTCGAAGCCGAGCAATACCTCGAGATGACCGTCTCGTTCGTTGTCGACCGCTACAACATCACCGAGGTACAGCGGCCTAACGTCGAGGCCGTGGCCAACTACATGGAGGCCCACCCCGACATCAACGTCACCATCTGTGGCTTTGCCGACGTCGAGACCGCCTACCCCGCCCACAACATGAAACTCTCGAAACGCCGTGCCACCGCCGTCTACCGCATGCTCACCAAGCAGTTCGGCGTCGACCCCAGGCGTCTGAGCATCGACTACCGGGGCGACATCGTACAGCCTTACCGCCTGCAGAACGAGTGGAACCGCGTCGTCGTCTTCAAGATCAACCCCAACAACGACTATAAGTTCTTAGAGGAGAAATAAGCAAAACAGTATGAAAAAGACTATAACCACAGGACTCGCCGCCCTGCTTACACTGATGCTCGTGTCGGCATGCGCCACACGCAAGGAGATGATCTACCTGCAGGACATGGAGGAGACCATCGACTACCCCGTCAACCCGAACTACGAGGCCAAGATCCAGGCCGACGACAAGCTGAAAATCGTCGTCACCAGCCGCAACCCCGAACTGGCACTGGCGTTCAACCTGCCTGGCTACGGCGGTTACAGCGTCAGCGACGACGGCAACGTCACGGCAACGAGCACGCCCGGCGCCAACGTCAGGGACATGGGCTACCTCGTTGATCCCAATGGCGACATCGACTTCCCCGTCCTGGGACGGCTCCACGTCATCGGACTGACGCGCAGCCAGCTGTGTACCATGATTAAGGAGCAACTACAGCAACAGCAGCTGCTGAGCGACGCCGTCGTCTTTGTCGACTTCATGAACTTCAAGTACTCCGTCCTCGGCGAGGTCGGCGGCGTAGGAACCTTCTCGCTCAAGGACGGCGACCGCATCACCATCCTCGAAGCACTGGCACAGGCCGGCGACCTACAGCCGACGTCGCGCATTGACCGCGTGGCCGTCATACGCGACGTCGGCAGCAAGCGACGCATCATGCACGTCAACCTGCGCTCCAAGGACATCTTCCTCTCGCCAGCCTATTACCTGCAGCAGAACGACATCATCTACGTCGAGCCAAACGAGATGAGGGCTCAGCAGGAGACCCGCCAGAAATGGTCGTTCTGGATGTCCGGTCTGTCGCTGCTCTCGTCGTTGGCGTCCATCGTGCTGCTCGTCACCAAATTATAATATTAGGAACACGTACACCATGATTAAAATGACTCCACAGAGCGACCTCTCGGCCGAACAGCCCGTCGCCGGCAGCCGGATGTCAGGACTGAACGTCAACCCCCTGGACATCATCAAATACCTGATCGGCAACTGGTACTGGTTCCTGCTGACGGTGGCCCTCTTCGCAGGCTACCAGTGGTACAAGTACTCGACTACGCGCTGCGAGTACATCAGCAACGCGACGGTCATCTTCAAGGATGCACGGACGAACGCCCAGCAGGCCGGACTCGACCGTATAGCCTCGGCAACACCGGCTGTCAACGTGTCGAATCAGATCCTGCAGTTCATGTCGCCGCAGCTCATGCGCGACGCCGTCAACCGGCTTCATGCCGACATCAACTACGAGGTCATGGACTACCTGCGGGTCAGGGAGCTATACTCCCATACACCCGTCAGACTGACATTCCTCGACGCCATGCCCGAACAGACGCTGAAGCTTAGGATGACAGTGAGGGACTCGGCCCACGTCGTGCTGACCGACTTCTCCTCGGGACCGCCGAAATCTTTGGTGGCTCCCATCGGCAAGACGGTCAAGACGCCGCTGGGCCGCATCCAGATCACCAAGACGCTGCAGCTGGGGCACGACTGGTACGGGCAGCCCATCGAGGTCAGCAAGCAGAACGTCAACCTGGTGGTCGACCGTCTGAACAAGAACCTGCGCATCAAGCAGGCCGAGGCAGCGGCCAAGTCCATGGCCGGAAGCGGGGCGTCGTCGATTCTCGACCTCGAGATTCAGGACTTCGCCGCCGACCGTGCCGCCGACGTGCTCAACATGCTCATCACCATCTACAACGAGGAGATTATCAAGGACAAGAACCGCGTGGCCGTCAACACGTCGAACTTCATCAACGAGCGTCTGGTCATCATCGAGAAGGAGCTGGGCGGCGTCGAGAAACAGATACAGGAGTTCAAGCAGGCCAACAATATGATTGACATCGCCACAACGGCCAGCATCTCCTCTGGGCAGAAAGAGGAGTACACCGCCCAGACCAAGGACCTCATGCTGCAGGCTCGCATGGGCGAGTACATCAAGAGCTACCTAACTGACCCGAATAAGGAGACTGACCTGATTCCGGCCAACACGGGCCTGGCCGACGGCACCATTGAGGACCAGATTGCTAAGTACAACGCCACGAAGCTGAAGCGCGACAAGCTGCTCGAAGGCAGCAGCGACCGCAACCCCGTCGTCGAGGACATGAACAAGGCGCTGCACGCCATGCGGCAGAGCATCGTCCGCTCCGTCGACAACATGAACGTCAACACCAATGCCAAGCTGCGCGAAATCAGCAGCCGCGCCGGCGAAGCCCGCTCACGGGTAGCCGCCATACCACGCCAGCAGCGCGAGATGCTCTCCATCGAGCGTCAGCAGCGTATCAAGGAGGAACTCTACCTCTACCTGCTCAACAAGCGCGAGGAGAACGCCCTCAGCCTGGCAACCACCGAGTCCGATGCCCGTGTACTGCAGCCCGCCCAGGCCAACGAGACGGCAGTGACACCCATTCTGAATGCACTGCTCACGAAAGGCATCGCCGCCGGACTGGCACTGCCGGCCGCCATCCTGCTGTTCATTCTCTTCTTCGACACACGCATCAAGGACCGCAAGGACGTTGAGGATGCCACCAACGTCCCGTTCCTCGGCGAGATTCCTAAGCAGAGCTTCAAGAAGGACGACAAGAACCGGATCGTCGTGCTCAGCAACGGGCGCGACATCGTATCGGAGGCCTTCCGCATCGTGCGCACCAATATGGACTTCATGAAGGTGAAGGCCAAGAACCTGCAGGTCGTCACGTTCAGTTCCTTAGGCTCCGCCGCCGGAAAGACGTTTGTTTCAAGCAACCTCGCCGCCTCGTTTGCACAAGCCGGCAAGCGCGTGCTGCTCATCGACCTCGACATCCGCAAAGGCACCCTGACCATCAATATGCAGCACCACCAGGAAAAGGGCATGACCAGCTACCTGTCAGGGCAAGCCACCGTCGACGAGATCATCAAGCGTAACGAGCTCTGTGACCATCTGGACGTCATACCGGCAGGCCCTATAGCCCCGAACCCCGCCGAACTGCTGCTGAGCGACAAGCTCGACCAGCTCATCGACGAGCTGCGGCCTCGCTACGACTACATCTTCGTCGACAACGTGCCCTACGGGGCCGTGGCCGATGCCACCATTACCAACCGCATCGCCGACCTCACCATCTTCGTCATCCGCGTAGGCAAGCTTGACCGCCGCATACTGCCCGAACTGGAGAAGGTCTACCAGAGCGGGAAGCTGAAGAACATGTCGCTCGTACTCAACGGAGCCATCCTGCGCCGCCACGGTTACGGATATGGCTACGGTTACGGATATGGCTACGGTTATGGCTACGGTTATGGATATGGATACACAGCCGACGAGAAGCCCTGGTGGAAGAGGCTCTTCTCGCGAAAGAAGAAAAAGAAGCGCCACCACACCCACGACAAATAATATGGAAGAAAGCTGGACCCTCGAAATCAAGCCCCGCCACCGCTGGTTAGATCTCAAGCTGGGTGCCCTGTGGCGCTATCGCGACCTCTATCGGATGTACGTCCGGCGCGACATCGTCACCGAGTACAAGCAGACCATCCTCGGCCCCCTGTGGTACATCATCCAGCCCCTGTTCACCACCGTCATTTACATGTTTGTATTCGGCGGTCTGGCCGGCATCTCGACCGACGGGGCACCGCAGCCACTGTTCTACCTGTCGGGCATCATGCTGTGGAACTACTTCAGCAATGCTTTCTCTGTGTCCTCGAATGTCTTCACCGCCAATGCCGGCGTCTTCGGCAAGGTCTGGTTCCCGCGCCTGGTCGTCCCCCTGGCCGGCATCACCAGCAACCTGCTCAAGATGCTCATCCAGTTGGCTATATTTATAATAATGTATATCGGATATCTCGTGGCTGGCACGCCGCTCCATGTCAACTCAGCCATTCTGCTCTTCCCGTTCCTCGTGCTTCTGCTGGCACTCCACGCCATGTCGATGGGGCTGGTTGTCTCGTCGCTGACCACCAAATACCACGACCTGAGGTACCTCGTCAGTTTCGGCATGCAGCTCTTCATGTACGCCACGCCCATCATCTACCCGCTGAGCGTGGCCTCCGAGAAATACCGCCACCTGTTGCTGCTCAATCCCCTGACCTCCATCTTCGAGGCCTTCAAGTACAGCTGTCTCGGCTGCGGCACCCTCTCCTGGGGATGGCTGCTCTACAGCACCCTCTTCATGCTCGTCATGCTCTTCATCTCCTTGCTCGTCTTCACCCGCGTCGAGCGTAACTTCATGGATACCGTATGAGTCAGATTGCCATACAGTTCGACCACGTCGGCAAACTCTACCGCTTAGGCACCGTGGGCACAGGCACGCTCTCCCACGACCTCAACCGCTGGTGGAAGACCCGTGTGCTCCATCAGGAAGACCCCTACCTGAAGATCGGCGAGACCAACGACCGCGCCCACCGGGGCCAGTCCGACTACGTCTGGGCCTTGAAGGACATATCCTTCAGCGTAGAGCAAGGCGACGTCGTCGGCATCATCGGCAAAAACGGCGCCGGCAAGTCCACCCTGCTGAAACTCCTGTCCCAGATTACCTCCCCCACCACCGGCGTCATCCGTGCCCGTGGCCGCATCGGCTCGTTGCTGGAGGTCGGCACTGGCTTCCATCCTGAGATGACAGGCCGTGAGAACATCTACATGAACGGAGCCATCATGGGCATGACCCGTCACGAGATAACCCGCAAACTCGACGAGATCATCGACTTCGCCGGCATCGCCCGCTATATCGACACCCCCGTCAAGCGCTACTCCTCCGGCATGACCGTCCGCCTCGGCTTTGCCGTCGCCGCCTTCATGGAGCCCGAAATCCTCGTCGTTGACGAAGTCCTCGCTGTCGGCGACGCCGAGTTCCAGAAGAAGGCCATAGGCAAGATGCAGGATGTCAGTCGTGGCGAAGGCCGCACCGTGCTGTTTGTCAGTCATAACATGGCGGCAGTCCGGAGCTTATGCCAAAAGGGAGTGGTGTTAAAGGACGGTAAGCTTGACTATACAGGGAGTTCAGAGGAATGCGTTAATTATTATGCTGAGACGAATATTTCAGAACTTGTCTCCCATGCAGAAGAAAAAGACTTCAAGAAGAGGATGAAGGGTCCAAAAGACATCTATTATCTTGACATAAAGATGCTCAATGATGTCAGATGTGTATCGACTTTAGAGCCTTTAGAGTTTGAAATAGTTATAAGACGAACAAATATCAAAATTGATAAGTGCCAGATTGGAGTATTGGCTAAAAATGAGACGGATGCCCTTATATGGGCTAGCTATTCTCCATCCATCAAACTTCCAGCCAACAGAACTGATTTCCGATTGAGATTAAGTATTCCGGGACATAATACGCCCAAAGGACGCTATACACTTATTTTCAATATCTCAGAATTTGACTATTCTGCAGCCATTCATGATTACGACATTGTATTTGGAGTTATTTCCTTTGAGGTGAACTATGTAGATGATTCTCATACAAGACCATTCTCTGTCTGGCCATTTAGCGGGGGGTGTGCAATTACTAATGCTATTGTCAAACTAATATGATACAACTCGACCATTTTAAATGGTATCTTGGTGAAATGCATCGCCGATGGTTAATTGACCATCATCCACGGAAAGTGATTGACGAAATATGGCTGAGGGATTTTGGCTACACAGTGGACTGGAGTAATCCACGTGATTTAAATGAGAAAATAGAGTGGTTGATATGCTATGGTGATACCTCACTATGGCCGCAGCTGGCTGACAAATTTAAGGTTCGTAAATTTGTAGAAGAGAAAGGTTATGCTCATTTGCTAACGAAATTGTATGGGAAGTGGGACAAGGCAAAAGATATAGATTTTGAATCATTACCAGACCATTTTGTTCTCAAATGCAATCATGATAGTGGTTCTACATGTATTGTTAACAAGTCAGATTGTTTTGATAATACTCATATTGTAGATAAATTCGAGAAACACTTAAAAAATAAATATGGTTTTAAGGAATGCGAACCTCATTACAATAAAATAAAGCCGTTAGTCATCGCAGAAGAATTGTTGCCCCTCAATAATGACCAGCATTCGATTTCCCTTATTGACTATAAAGTGTGGTGCTTTCATGGCAAGCCATTTTGTGTTTGGACCGTTTATAATCGGACTAAAGAATCGATGTATACTAATGTTTATGATTTAAACTGGAAAGTACATCCTGAGTGGTCTATTTTTAATGATTTCTATCGAGACGGGAAGGGAGTTCTGCTTCCACCAGAATGCCTTGATGAAATGCTCAATGTGGCTGCAGATCTTTCCAAGGGCTTCCCTCAAGTCAGGGTAGATTTCTATGTAGTAAACAAACACCTTTATTTTGGTGAAATGACCTTTACAAGTATGTGTGGCAGAATGCCATATTTCACAAAAGATTATTTGGAAATCATGGGACAACAAGTCAAAATCAGTCAATGTTAAAGTAACGTGTAATTATGTATGTTTTGTGATTTTTATGTTGCCCCCCAAATTGGCCAAGTTAAAAACCACTGATTTTTGACTTTGGATTTGGAAGTTTCGCCATAAAACACTATCTTTGCACCAAAAAGTTGAGAATATGAACAAAAAGACATACGTTAGTTTCGACTGGGCCATGAAACGGCTGCTGCGCGACAAGGCCAACTTCGATGTGCTGGAGGGATTCCTTTCCACCCTGCTGAACACCAAAATTACCATCCATCGCCTGTTAGAGGGCGAGGGCAATAAAGATCGTGATGATGCTAAGTACAACCGTGTTGACCTGTTGGCCGAAGATGCCGAAGGCGAACTGCTGCTGATAGAAGTACAAGGCGAGCCAGAG
>CAMOKH010000112.1 GCA_946617675.1 uncultured Prevotellaceae bacterium
CCGTCGCCGGCATCCTGACGGCAGACGGGGCAGTAGTTGCCCTCGAACTCGTTGCCGCAGTTAGCACAGCGATGCCTGCCGGCATTCTTTATCTTGAAGCTGACAGGGTCTTTCTGCCAGGCACGGAAACGCGCCCATAGCTGCCTGATGCCCATGGGTGCAGAGCTTAGAATATCAGCGCCAGCAACACCCAGAGCCAGTGGGCGGCTATGCCGGCACAGAGGCCGCCGATTGTGTGGGCCCCGATGGCCTTGCCGATGAGTTTGCGGTAGCCGAGGCTGTCGAGCATGGCGGTGTGGGTGCTGAGGTAGCCGCTCCAGCACATGCCCATGGCCGTGAAGACGGCGATGGCGTTGTTGTTGATGATGCCGTCGGCGATGAACTTGGGCACCAGACCGATGGCTGCGCCCACAGCGCCCAGGGCGGTGATGGGGAAGCTGACCAGCGCGCCGCTCTCGAAGCCGAAGAGCCAGTAGAAGACCACGTTAATCTTGTCGGCCAGCCATGTGATGACGGGCACGCCCTCGTAGGCCACGCCCGTGTATTCGCCGTCGGCGCCCGCGGGGCCGAAGGTGAGCATCATGACGATGGTGGAGATGCAGAGCACGCCGGGGATGATGGCCACGCCGATGCCGACGCCGCTCTTGCCGCCGTCGAGCATGGCGTTGAGGAAACGCTGGAAGGCGTTGCCCTCGCTCTTGAAGGAGATGTTCTGCTCGGTGCCCTCCTCTTCGGTGACGGGGCAGTCCATCTCGGGGTAGCTCTTCAGCGTGAAGCGCTGCATGAGGCGGGTGCTGATGATGCTGCCGATGACGGCTCCCAGCAGGCCCACAAGGGCGCCCTTGCCGAAGCCGAGGCCCGTCATGAAGGCAATCACCACCAGGCCCATGCCGAAGGCGGTGCCGAAGTTGGTCAGCGAGACCAGCTGGTATTTCTTGAAGTAGCGGGCGAAGTTGTTGTCCTTGGCCAGCGAGATGATGGCGGGGTTGTCGCTGAGGAAGGTCATCACGGCGCCCAGGGCCGCCACGCCGGGCAGGTTGTAGAGGGGCTTCATCAGGGGACGCAGGATGTTCTCCATCAGGCGCACCACGCCGAATTCGGTGAGCAGCTTGCTGATGGCGCCCATCAGCACGCAGATGGCCATGATGTAGAACACCGTCTCGAGCAGCAGATGGTAGGCCGTCTGCATGAAGGTGTTGAGCATGTTGGGCAGCGTCATCCTGTAGGCCAGGAAGCCGAAGAAGGCGAAGAAGCACACCAGGAAGATAAGAGCCTCGAGGCTGCGGCTGGTGGTGAACTTCAGACGGCGCGGCTTACCGCTCGGCTTGTTGGGGTTGGTCTCGTGGTGACGGAACACCTGGAAGGGGTCGATGACCGACAGCATGGTGTTAAGCAGGCCGTGTCGATGGCCGCCGTCGTGCGACTTTTGCCCTGTCTCGTTGACCGTAGGGTTTGGCTTATTCTCTGTCATGGCTTATTGCTTGATAAGTTTGTAAAAGTCCATCGTCCACGTGGCGCCAAGGTTGAAGTTCCACGTGTTGTCTATCTCCGTGTTGTTCACCCACTCCTGCATGCGGCAGACGTAGGTGTGCAGACGCACACTCTTCAGCCCCTTGGGGAACCACTCAAAGCCCAGGCCATAGCGGCTGTAGGTGTGGCCGGCACGGAGCAGGTGGTCGAGCGCCACGGCGGAGTTGAGGTCCACCTCAGACTTGTTCTGCTCGAACATGCCCTTGACAAAGATGTTGAACTCCGGCGTGAAGTAGTAGTTGGCACAGCTCACCACACCGAAGTTCTTGCCCCAGTCGTCGAACGAGAGGGCATGGTGCATGAAGTCAACATATATGTCCCACTTGTCGAAGACGAACTTGTTGCCTATCATCGTCAGGTTCATGAACTTGCTCCACTCGCGCTCTATCATGCTGGTGCTCCAGATGGTCTGCCAATGGCCCACGGTGCCATACCAGCACAGGTTGTACGACACCAGGCCGGCGTCGTAGCTCAGGCCCGTGGAGTTGATGTAGGGCGAGTTGGTCACCTGCGCCACCAGTGTGTGGTTGCCGTCGTCGCTGATCCACGCCCCGCTGACACCCAGCTGGAAGCAGTAGATGTTGTTCCACAGGGTGGTGGGGAAGTATACGTCGATGGGCGAGGCGTCATACTCAAAGCCGCCCATGGCCATGGCATCCTTGCCGAAGCGCAGGCGCCAGTTGGCGGTGGGCTTGTAGTCGAGGTAGAGGAAGTCTGTGTTGTCGAAGAACATCACGGAGCCTTTGTTGGCGATGATGCGCTGCTTGAAGTAATAGCTGAAGCCAGAGCCAAAGTTGCCGCCGAGCATCAGGTTGAAATACTTGCCGTGGAAGCCGAAGTTGGGGGTGCTGTCAGTGGTGAACAGCTCACCGTCGGCACGTGCCTCGAGCTTGAGTTTGTTTATGGCGTCGCCCCATGTTATCTGTCCGTTGACGCCAAGCGACGAGGCCAACAGCATGGCCGTGAACAGAACTGCTGTAAGTTTTGTTTTCAAGTTATTGTGCGTTTATTGATGAGTTACTTTATTGTTTCTGTGCAGCCATATACTGCTCCAGCAGGCGCTGGACGTACTTGCCGAAGACGTCGAACTCGATGTTGACCACCGTGCCTTCGCGGAAGTTGTGGAAGTTGGTCACCTGGTAGGTGTAGGGGATGATGGCCACGGAGAACATGCCGGGCTCGCTGTCCACCACCGTCAGACTGACGCCGTTGATGCTGATGCTGCCCTTGGGGACGGTGATGCTGGGGGCGTTTTTCTGGTCGTAGCTGAAGTAGAAGCGCCAGCTGCCGTTGTCGTCAACGACCTTGGTGCAGGTGGCCGTCTGGTCCACATGGCCCTGCACGATGTGGCCGTCGAAGCGGCCGTCCATGCGCATGGAGCGCTCCACATTGACCTCCGTGCCAACCTTCCAGGTGGAGAGGTTGGTCTTCAGCATGGTCTCGTCCATGGCGGTGACCACGTATTGCTTCTTCTCCTTGTCGACCTTGACCACGGTGAGGCAGCAGCCGTCGTGGGCCATGCTCTGGTCGATGGCAAGCTCGTCGCCGAAGGGCACCTCCAGCGTGAAGTGGTAGTTGGTATTCTCTTTCTCTATCTTGACGACCTTGGCCGTCGTTTCTATGATTCCTGTGAACATGGTAAGGCTTAAGGTTTAAAGTTTATGGTTTAAGGCATCGGGGGCTTATTTCAGGAAGTCCTCGTAGTACTGGAACATCTTCTGGTAGAGGTGGAGGCGTTCGCGGCCCAGCACGTTGTGCTCGTGGTGGGGGTAGGCGAAGTAGTCGACCTGCTTGTAGTTGTTTATGCAGCGCTCGATGAACTCGGTGCTGTGCTGCGGCACCACGGTGTTGTCCTCAGCGCCCTGGATGACGAGCAAGCGGCCTTCAAGGTTCTTGGCCTTGTTCAGCAACGAGGTAGCCTCGTAGCCATCGGGGTTCTCCTGCGGGGTGTCCATATAGCGCTCGCCGTACATGATCTCATACCACTTCCAGTCGATGACGGGGCCACCGGCGCAGCCCACCTTGAAGACCTCGGGGTGTGCCAGCTTCATGGTGATGGTCATGAAGCCGCCGAAGCTCCAGCCTTCCACACCCATGCGCTGCTGGTCGACGAAGGCAAGGCTCTTCAGGAACTTGACGCCCTCCATCTGGTCGGCCATCTCTATCTCGCCGAGGTGGCGGTGCGTGCAGCTCTCGAACTCAAAGCCACGGTTATCGGTGCCACGGTTGTCGAGGGTGAAGACCACATAGCCCTGCTGGGCGAGGCGGAGGAAGTAGAGGTTGCCGCCGGCCAGCCAGCTGTCGGTGACCAGCTGCGAGTGCGGGCCGCCATAGACATAGACCAGCGTGGGGTACTTCTCGCCGGGCTTCATGTTGGGAGGGGTGATCAATCTGTAATACAGGTCGGTCTTGCCGTCGGCAGCCTTGATGGTGCCGAGCTTCACAGTGGGCATGGCATAGTCCTTCAAGGGGTTCTCGGCGCGGTAGAGCTCATGTGCGGTATGTTTGCTGAATTGGCCGTTCTTGCCGTATTTCACACTGTTCCACATGGCACGGGCGGGCACATCGACAGAGGAATATACATCCACGAAGTTGGTACCATCCTCGTTGAGGACCACGCTGTGGGTTCCTTTGTCGAGGGTGAGGCGCCACATCTTGCCGTCTTTCAGGCTGACGCGGTAGGCGTCGCGACCAGCGAGGTTGTCCTTGTTGGCGTAGACGAAAATGTTCTCGCCCTTTTTGTCGAACTGTATGAAGCCCTCGACCTCATACTCACCCCGGGTCACCTGCTTCACCAGGCTGCCGTCGGCATTGTAGAGGTACAGGTGCTTGTAGCCGTCGCGCATGGAAAACCAGAGGAACTGGTCGCCCTTGGGGGTAAACATCATGGGCTCGCAGGGCTCGACGTAGCGGGGGTTGGTCTCCTCGAAGAGCACCTTCATGAAGTCGCCCGTAGCGGCGTCGTACTGCTCCAGCCACATGTGGTTCTGCTCGCGGTTCACCTTGGCAATGTAGACAGACTTCTCGTCGGGGCTCCAAGCCACGTTGGTGAGGTACATCTCGCGCTCGTGGACGGTGGTGTCGCGGGCGGTGTTGAGGTAGACGAGCTTCCCGGTGGCAGGCTCGTAGACCCCTACCGTCACCCAGTGGCTCTGCATGCCGGCCATGGGGTACTTGATGGGCATAGGCTCAGCCTCGCGGGCCTTGGTGTTCACCAACGGATAGTCGACCACCATGCTCTGGTCCATGCGGTAGAAGGCCAGTTTCGACTGCTTGGGCGACCAGAAGAGGCCGCCGTTGATGCCGAACTCGTTGCGGTGGACGCTCTCGCCGAGGACGACATTATAGCCGTCGCCGCGCTCCACCAGCTTGCCGTCGACCAGCAGGTTGCCATCCTTTTTCTCAACGCGCCCCTCCAACTTGGGGTCGTGGTTTTGGGGCTTGCGCCAATCCTGCTGCGCCTCGGTGAGCATGAACTCTTTCTTGCCATCGAAGCCGTAGACCTCGCCACCCTTGTAGTAGGTGACCGTCTTGCCGTCGGGGGCAAAGACGAAACTCATCGCCTCGCGCTGGGGGTAGAGGTTGCGGTCCATCAGTTGGTCCCACTGCAGAAGTCTCTCCTGCGCAAAAGCGGTGCCTGCAATAAGCAGCACCGCCATAGTCATAAATATTTTTTTCATATCAATAGTTCTTCCAGTTGCGGAACTTGAGGTTGAAGACGCCGAAGAAGGCCTCCTTGAAGATCTTCATGCTCATCTTGCTGGTGCCGAGGACGCGGTCGGTGAAGACTATGGGCACCTCGTAGACCTTGAAGCCGAGGCGCGTGGCCGTGTACTTCATCTCGATCTGGAAGGCGTAGCCAACGAACTTCACCTTGTCAAACTTCATGCGTTCCAGCACGCGGCGGCTCCAGCAGACGAAGCCGGCGGTGGCGTCGCAGACCTTCATGCCGGTGACGATGCGGACGTATTTCGAGGCGTAGTAGCTCATCAGCAGGCGCCCGATGGGCCAGTTGACCACCGACACCTTGCCGCCCACATAGCGCGAGCCCACCACCACATCGCCCTTGCCGCTGGCGCATGCGTCATAGAGGCGCACCAGGTCGTCGGGGTTGTGGCTGAAGTCGGCATCCATCTCAATCATGTAGTCGTAGCCGTGCTCGTTGCCCCAGCGCATGCCGTCGAGGTAGGCGGTGCCGAGGCCCAGCTTGCCTTTGCGTTCCACAATGAACAGGCGCTCCGGAAACTCCTTCATCAGCCGCTTGACGATGTCGGCGGTGCCGTCGGGAGAATTGTCTTCGACGATGAGCATATCGAACTCCTTGGGGAGCGAAAAGACCTTGCGGATGATGGCCTCAATGTTCTCTTTCTCGTTGTAGGTCGGGGTGATAACAAGTGTGTCGGACATAATATATATTCTTTATAACTGGCTGCAAAATTACGAAATAATTTTCAATCATGAAAAAAAAAGTTAAAAAGTCCTCCGCCACCATATGCAACAGGTCAATGTCGGGAAATTGTCAACAACACCGGCACAATCCCAGCCAACATCTTCAGTAAAAGGACATTAAACCGCAAACCAAGTTCAGAAAAACACCCGAGCGTTACAGCGTTACAGCGTTACAGTTCCCATTTTGCTTTTCCTCCTACCCCAAATTATACCTTATATCTATATATCTATAATATAGATATATAGATATAAGAATTTTTTTTGACTTTTCAAATAGGAGATTTCGAACTGTAACGCTGTAACGCTGTAACGCCTCAACTACATTTTCACATCGCAATCACCCATAACCACCTATCCTACAGCCCTTACCAAACACAACAACCCTCCTTGCCCCACTTTTACTGCACCACCCCCCTCTAAACGGCTACTAAACGGCTACTAAACGGCTAGTAGACCTACTGAAGACCTATACAAAACCACCCACCAGCCATCCCGCCGCACCCGGAAATAATTTACCAGATTTACAAGATTTCGCTCGCGCAGCGAGCAGGAGAATATAGAAATTTATAACTCAGTAATTTACAGAAAAATAGAAAAATTATCCCGCTATATGGATTTTTTTTCTTACCTTTGCAACTCAAATCAGAATTAAGTATTAACAAAAATATAGTATTATGTCAAAACTCCTCCTTTTAGGCGACGAGGCTATAGCACAGGCATTTATCGATGCCGGCGGCAGCGCCATCAACAGCTACCCGGGCACCCCGTCGACCCAGATTACCGAATATGTGATGAAGAGCAAACAGGCCAAAGAGCAGGGCGTGGTGGCCAACTGGTGCGCCAACGAGAAGACCGCCCTCGAGGCCTC
>CAMOKH010000113.1 GCA_946617675.1 uncultured Prevotellaceae bacterium
GCTCGACCACGCTGGCCTCGTTCGCCATGCCGCCCTACAGCTACAGCAACGGCACCATCATGGTCAGTGCGCCCGGCATGACCAGCGGACAGAGCTACACGCTCAACCTGGGCTCGGCTTCGCAATCGGTGACGGCCTCAACCAGCAGCACCAGCAATGGCATGGGCGGCATGGGCGGCGGAATGCCCGGCGGAAGGAGATAATGAGAGAAGAAAAATGAGAAATGAGTAATGAGTAATGAGAAATGAGTGATATGAAACGACAAGTATTGACAGCACTGATTCTTACTGGCGCAGTGGCAGCTCAGGCTGCCGACTTCCAGTACCTGACCATCGAGAAGAAGGACGGAACGGCTGTATCGCTGACCGCCGTCGGTCTCGACATCACCTACGCCGACGGCAGCATGACGGCCACCAACGGCTCAGAGACGGCCACGCTAGCCCTGACCGACGTCAGCCGGATGTTCTTCTCGAACAGCAAGGAGACGACGGCCATAGCCGCCATCGACGACCTACAGCCAGAAGTTCCGGCCGACGTCTACAGCCTCAGCGGACGACTCGTGGCCAGCGGCGTGACACCTGCCGACCTGCGACTGCCCGCGGGCATCTACATAGTGAAACAACAAAAAACTAACAAAAAAATACAAGTAAGATGAAACGAATCCTAACCGTCATCACCACACTGCTGACCACCATCGGAAGCCTGCAGGCTGCACCCGCCAGCAATACCGTAGAGATAGTCTACAACGGCACCACGGCCACCGTAAGCGTGGCGGCCAACATCAGCAGCTACATTACCGACAACTCGGCCGGCTCGTCGCACGTCAAACTCGTACAGAGTGCCAGCGTCAACGATGCCGTCGGCGAGATAACCTACATCCTGAGCGGCACGTCGGCCGACGGCGAGTTCTATCTCGACGGCTCATACAAGTGTACCGTCGAGCTGAACGGACTGACGCTGACCAACCCCGCCGGACCGGCCATCAACATCCAGGACGGCAAGCGCATCAAGGTGAAAATGACCGAGGGCACCACCAGCACGCTGACCGACGGCAAGAACGACGCCTACAACGGATGTCTGCACTCGAAGGGCCACACCGAGTTTCGCGGCAAGGGTACGCTCAACGTCACCGGCAACTCGCGCCACGCCATCTACAGCAAGGAGTACATCCAGCTGAAGAACTCCGCCATCAACATCCTAGGCGCCGTGAAGGACGGCATCCACTGTAAGGAGTACTTCCTCATGGAGAGCGGCACGGTGAAGATTACCAGTGCCGACGACGACGGCATACAGGTGGAACTCGACGACGAACTGGAGAACACCGGCACGACCATCGACCACGAGGACGAGAACACGGGCAACTTCTACCAGACGGCCGGCACGCTCAACATCAGCGGCTACGCCGGCAAGGCCATCAAGGCCGACGGCACCATCAGCTACACTGGCGGCTCGCGCAACTTCACCGCCGCCGAGACCGAGGACGCCACCACGGCCATCGCCAAGGTTGACGCCGAAACCGCCGTCGACGCCGTCTACGACCTGCAAGGCCGTCAGGTGGCCGCACCGCGAAAAGGGCTCTATATCTTCAAACAGGGAAGCACAACCGTCAAGCGCTACGCCAAATAAGCCGACGGAAACTGACCACAGGACAACAAAAGGACATCCATGACGCTGAAGAAGGAACAACTGCAGGAGCACGCCATCTACGCCCTCGTCTGGGGGCTTCTTTTCCTGGCACCGGTGCTGAGTCTCTACGTCCGCACGACGATTGACAACAGCCAGACGTTCGACTGGGACGAGGTGCTCATGGTCTGGCGACGGCTGGGCGTGTTTCTGGCCGTTTTCCTCGCCCACAACCACCTGCTGGCGCCGATGCTCGTCTACCGTCAGCGGCGGCTGCCCTACCTCGCGTCTGCCGGTGTGCTGATAGCCGTGTTTACCCTCTACCAGTGTCAGCACGGCCCGGGCGGCATGAACCGTCACACGCCGACCCACATGACCGATGCCGGTCGCCCACCCCTACCCGACTTCGACGGCGAGCGCCCTGGGCCGCACGACTTCAGCGGCGAGCGCCCCACCCCACCCGAGTTTGACGGTGAGCGACCGGCTCCACCCGAGTTCGACGGCGAGCGACCGGCTCCACGCAAGTTCGACGGCAAACGGCCCCCGATGATCGTCGGTCAGCACGACATCATGAACATCGTTGTGGTCATCCTGATGCTTGCAGCCAACCTGGGCATCAAGCTCTACTTCAAGCAGCGCAGCGACCAGCAGCAGATGGCCGAACTCGAGCACCGCAACCTGGAGCAGCAGCTGGAGTACCTGAAGTACCAGCTGAACCCACACTTCCTGATGAACACGCTCAACAACATCCATGCACTGGTTGACATCGACCCTGAGCGCGCCAAGGAGGCCGTTATCCAGCTGTCGAAGATACTGCGCTACGTGCTCTACGAGAGCAACCACGAGCGTGTGCCCCTGGCCAAGGAGGCGGAGTTCATGGACAACTACATCCAGCTGATGCGCATGCGCTACGGCGACAAGCTGAAGGTCAGCGTCAGCACCCCCGAAGCCGGCATGGGCCTTACCATCCCGCCGCTGCTCTTTATCTCGTTCGTCGAGAATGCCTTTAAGCACGGCGTCAGCTACCAGAGGCCCTCGTTCATCGACATTGCCGCTGACTGCTACACCGACAGCCACGCCAACACCCGCCTGAGCTGGACCTGCCGCAACAGCAAGCACCCGCAGCCCGACGACAGCACGCCCCGACAGGGCGGGGTCGGCATGACCAACGTCCGCCAGCGCCTCGACCTCATCTTCGGCAGCGACTACACATTAGACATCAGCGACGCCGCCGACGTCTACGAGGTGAAGCTCGACATTCCGCTGGAGGGATGATACCGCGGTCAGAAAAAAACAAACGCATTTCTTTGGTTCTTCCCTTGATTTTTCGTACCTTTGCAGCATCATTATCTTAATCATCTGAATCAATGAACTATCTGGAAGAGAAAATCAAGCGCGAAGGTATCGTCAGGCCGGGCAACATCCTGAAGATCGACCACTTTCTGAATCATCAGATCGACATCGAGCTCATGCGGCAGATGGCGTGGGACATGAAATACCGCTTTGAAGGACTCGAAGTGACAAAGGTGCTCACCATCGAGGCCAGTGGCATCGCCATTGCCACGATGATGGGCCACCTCTACGACGTGCCAATGGTGTTTGCCAGAAAGAGCGAAACCGTAGTGACCCCTGACGACAAATATATCTCCGAGGCCTTCTCGTTCACTCATAAACAGAAGAACAAGGTCTACGTGTCGAAAGAATATCTGGCGTCAACGGATAAAGTGCTGATCGTTGACGACTTCCTGGCCGACGGCGAAGCGACTCACGCCCTGATCGACATTGTGAAGCAGGCCGGCGCTGAAGTCGTCGGAATCGGCGTGGCCGTGGAGAAAGGCAATCAGAAAGGCGGCCGCATGCTACGCGACGAAGGCTATAAGGTGGAGGCGATAGCAGTGATTGAGGCTATGGACTATGAGTCGCAGACCATCAGCTTCCGCGAAGACGAAGAGCCTGGCAAGAGGCCAACCGTCATTACCGAACAGGACAAGGAGTTCATACGCGAGGCCATCCGGCTGGCTGACGAGAGCGTAAAACATGGCGGAGGCCCCTTCGGCGCCATCATCGTCAAGGACGGCAAGGTCATTGCCGGCAGGTCAAACTCCGTAACCATCGACAACGACCCCACCGCCCACGCCGAAGTGAATACTATCCGCGAGGCCTGTCGCCGACTGGGCACGTTCGACCTCTCAGGCTGCACCATCTACACCTCTTGCGAGCCATGCCCGATGTGTCTCGGCTCCATCTATTGGGCCCGCATCAACCGCATCTTCTATGGTAACACCCGCAAGGATGCCCGTGAAATCAACTTTGCCGACGACTTCATCTACGAGGAACTGGAACGGCCGCTCTATGCCCGCACCGTTCCCATCGTGCCTCTTCTCAGAGACGAAGCCCTGAGTTCTTTCCGCCTCTGGCAGAAAAAGACTGACAAGACGGAGTATTAGGCCGCACGCGCTGAAAGTGAACTAACCAACTACTTTAAAATCATTACAGCCCATGGAGACTATTTCATCAGCAGCAAACAGCGTCAGACAACTGCCCCTCGGCATTTCCGACTTCGGTCTTGTCAACAGGCAGAACTGCTATTTTGTTGACAAGACCATGTTCATCCCCCGTCTGGAGATGGCCAGTAATTACCTGTTCCTTGTCCGTCCGCGGCGCTTCGGCAAGTCGCTGCTGCTGAGCATGCTGAAGTACTACTACGACATCAACCTGAAGGACAGCTTCGAGGAGTACTTCGGCCAGTTGTGGATAGGCAGCCACCCCACGCCGTACCGCAACCGCTACGCCGTGCTGCACCTCGACTTCTCGCAGGTGACGGGAACTATCGACGAGCTGAAGGACAACTTCGACAGCTACTGCGGCATCGTCATTGACAGTTTTGCCCGCCGCTATGAGCACATGTTCTATAAAGGATTTGCCAACGACATGAAACAATGGGACTGGGCGACGAAGAAGCTGAATTTCCTCGGTTCCATGGCTAAGGAGTACCACGTGCCGCTCTACCTCATCATCGACGAGTACGACAACTTCACCAACACCGTGCTCAACCAGCACGGCCAGGACGTCTATACCGCCCTGACGCATGGCGAGGGCTTCTATCGCGACATCTTCAAGATCTTCAAGCCTAACTTCGAGCGCGTTCTGATGCTCGGCGTGAGTCCCGTGACGATGGACGACCTGACCAGCGGCTACAACATTGCCACCAACATCACCGCCGACGCTGCCTTCAACCACTTGCTGGGCTTCAGTGAAGAGGAGGTTGGGCTGATGTTCCGCTATTACAGCGAGGCCGGAGTGCTGAAGGGCGACACCGACGCCATGATACAGGAGATGAAGCCGTGGTACGACAACTACTGTTTTGCCAAGGAGGGTCTCAGCGAGAGCCGCGTGTTCAACTCCAACATGGTGCTCTACTACCTGAGCAACCAATTGCGCAGCGGCCATGCTCCCGATGAGATGACCGACCCCAACACCCGCACGGACTATCAGAAGATGAAGCGCCTCATACAGCTCGACCGGCTGGAGCCACAGCGCAAGAGCATCAGCTACAAGATAGCCGAGGAGGGATTCATCTACAGCCGGCTGGTGCCCTACTTCCCGGCATCAGAGATGGTGAAGTTCGACAACTTCGTCTCCCTACTATATTATTATGGTATGCTCACCATCACGGGTAACAATGGCCTCATGTTGTGTCTGGGCATTCCCAACAACAACGTGCGCAAGCAGTACTACGGCTATCTGCTTGAGGAGTACGACCGCATACGTCCCGCCGACCACTGGCGCATCGACCAGGTTTACCAGGCAGCGGCCCTTTCCGGCGAGTGGCAGCCACTGGTAAGGACCGTCAGCGAGGAGTATGAGAAGACCTGCGCCGTGCGCTGTCTCATCGAGGGCGAACGGAATCTTCAGGGCTTCTTCACGGCCTATCTCACCATGACCAACTACTACCTCATAGCCCCTGAACTGGAGCTCAGTCACGGCTATTGCGACTTTTTCCTGCTGCCCGACCTCGGGCGCTACCCCATGGTGGCCCACTCCTACATCCTTGAGCTGAAGTACCTGAAGCAGGATGCCACCGCCGAGGAGGCCGAGGCGCAGTGGGCGGAAGCTACAGCCCAGATAACACGCTACGCTCAGGATGAGAAGCTGCGCCTGCTCTGCGGCACGACGCAGTTGCACCTCATCGTGGCTCAGTATCGCGGCTACCAGCTGGTGAAATTAGAAGAAGTGAAGTTGATGCACAAAGAGTCTTAGGATGGGAGGTTAGGCGTCGGGACTTCCCGTGTGAGACCCCGTTGCTCCTCACACCGGGCTTTGTAATCGGACATTCGGCGGGAGATGTCGGGGGAGAAGCCGGGGGATGTCTGAAGGGAGGTCTTAGTAACCGTAAGCCCTTTGCACATCGGCATTCCCGACAACTGACGGGAGGTGTAGAAATACTTCACGAGGCTGTGCCCACATGACGGCAAGGCGCCGCCTCGGGCGGCTCAACCCGGCGGGTAGACATCCGTTACCCGGCGGGTAACCCAAGCTGTGGGGGTACGGCGACAACATCGAAAAAGAGTGACTAATCAAAGTTTTCTCGCAGAAAATTTGGGAATACGGAAAAAAAGCGTAACTTTGCAGTCAAAACATCAAAGCGATACGACTATGGGAAAATACCTTGACCCGAAAGCCGACCTGACTTTCAAACTGATATTCGAGCATGAGGAACTGCTGATAAGCCTGCTCAACGCTCTGCTGCCCCTTGATGAGGGCAAGCAGATAGAGCATGTGGAGTACCTGCCGGCCGAGCTGGTGCCCGAGAACCCGGGTAAGAAGGACAGCGTGGTCGACGTGCGCTGCCGCGAGACCGGCGGGCGCCACTTTATCGTTGAGATGCAGCTGAACTGGAACAACGAGTTCCGCCAGCGCGTGGTGCTCAACGCCGCCAAGGCCGTGGTGAAGCAGCTGAACCCTGGCGAGGAGTACAAGCTGGTGCAGCCCGTCTACTCGCTGAACCTAATTAACGACACGGGCTTCGAAAGCGGTCCCGACGAGTTCTACCACGACTACGCCATCGTAGACGTGGCCCATCAGGACCGCCGCATCGAGGGCCTGCGCTTCGTGTTCATCGAGCTGCCCAAGTTCAAGCCCAAGACGATAGCCGAGAAGAAGATGGCCGTGCTGTGGCTGCGGTTCCTCACCGAGATCAACGTCAGGACGGAGGAGGCTCCCGCCGAACTGCTTGAGAATCCCGCCACGGCAAAGGCCCTGAAGCTGCTCGAGAAGTCGGCCTACAGCGAGGGGCAGCTCTTAGCCTACGACCGTTTCTGGGATGCCGTCTACCGCGAGCGCACGTTCTACGATGACGGCTTTAGGAAAGGTCAGATTGACGGCTGGGAGAAAGGCATGGAGAAAGGCATGGAGAAAGGCATGGAGAAAGGCATGGAGAAGGGGCGTGAAGCGGGCATTCTTAGTGAAAAGAAAGAAACCGTGCGCCGACTCCGGACATTAGGGCTGACCACTGAACAGATAGCACAGGGGACTGGTCTTACGGCCGACGAGGTCGTCAGGACGTTGTCGGAAATCACATCTGGTGAATAAGAACGCAGAATCAAGAACATCGACAGCACAAATGATCAGAGTATTAGCTATCGACGACGAGCCACTGGCACTGCAGCAACTGGTGAGCTACATCGGGAAGGTGCCGTTCCTCGAACTGGCCGGACAGTGCCAAAGTGCCATCGAGGCCAGGCAACTGCTGGATAACGAGCAGGTGGACGCTATCTTCTGCGACATCAACATGCCCGACCTCAACGGGATGGACTTCGTCAAGCAGCTGGCTGCACCGCCACTCGTGGTCTTCACCACAGCCTACGCCGAGTATGCCGTTGAGGGATTCCGCGTCAATGCCGTTGACTACCTGCTAAAGCCCTTCGGACTGCAGGACTTCATGCGGGCGGCAAACCGGCTGAAGGAGCGAAGCCCCCAACAACCGTCAGCCAGCCCCATCCAACCGGCCCCCGAAGGGGAGGTTTCCGAGGACTCGATCTTCGTCAAGACCGACTACCGCGTGGTCAAGGTCAGCTTCAGCGACATCCGCTACGTCGAGGGCATGTCGGAATACCTGAAGCTACACCTCGACAACCAGCCGAAGCCCATCATCACGCTGCTCGCCATGAAGCAGCTCGAGGAGCGGCTGCCGCACAACTTCATGCGTATTCACCGCTCTTACATCGTCAACCTCGACAAGATAGCCGAAGTGAACAAGAACCGCATCATACTCGATGCCGACACCTACCTGCCCATCGGCGACAGTTACAAGGAGCAGTTCAACAAGTACATAGAAAGCCGATTCTTAGGCAGATAACGGGAACAAGAACGAAAACACTAACTATAGCAAAGACTAACCAAGATGAAACAGAAGATAATTACACTGGCCGTGCTGCTGCTGACCACGCTGACGGCTACGGCACAACGGGGGCGCTACAACCCCGTAAGAGAGACCGACCCGGAGTTCTTCAAGACCGACAAGGCCCGACGCATAGGCGACCAGCTGCTGCTGTTCCAGCGCGTCACGGGCGGATGGCCGAAGAACATCGACATGGCACGGCAGCTGACCGACGAGGAGCGGGCCGCCATCAGCCACGACAAGAACCGCCGCGACGACTCGACCACCGACAACGGTGCCACGAACATGCAGACGGAGTATCTGGCGCGGCTCTATAAGGCCACGGGCGACAAGCGCTACGCCGAAGCCTTCCGACTGGCCGTCGGCTACCTGCTGAGCGGACAGTACAAGAACGGCGGGTGGCCTCAGTTCTGGCCCGACCCGCAGGGCTACCAGAAGCACATCACCTTTAACGACAACGCGATGGTGAACACCATGCGACTGCTGCGCGACGTGGCACAGCAGAACGACCCGTTCGACGCCAAGCAACTGACGACCAAGACCATGCGCCGACAGGCCCAGGAGGCCTTCGACCGCGGCGTGGAGTGCATACTGAAGACGCAGATAACCACCGACGGCCGGCTGACCGTCTGGTGCCAGCAGCACGACCGCGAGACCTACGCCCCCGCCAAGGCCCGCGCCTACGAGCTGCCCTCCTACTCGTCGCAGGAGAGTGCCGCCATCGTCAGGCTGCTGATGGAGCTGCCCACCCCTGACGAGCGAGTGAAGCGGGCCGTTCATGCCGCTATGGCCTGGTTCGACCGCTATAAGCTGACGGGACTGCGCGTGATACGCAACTGGGACAGCCCCGACCGCGACACACACCTCGTCAGCGACCCGCAGGCCGGGCCCCTCTGGGGGCGCTTCTACGACCTGAAGTACTGCGAGCCCTACGTCTGCGACCGCGACGGACTGCCCCGCCGCCGACTGGAGCAGATCGGTCCAGAGCGCCGCAACGGCTACTCCTGGTACGGCAGCGCGCCGGCCGACCTCTACCCGCTCTACGAGGCCTGGGCCACGAAGTACGACCCCGCCGGCAAGGTCAGCATCAGCCTGCTGACGAAGGGCGCCAACGAGACGGGACTCATCGACATGCTGCGCGCACCGCAGAAGGACATGGCCGACTTCGACGCCATCGTGGCCCCCGGCGACCGCATCCAGACGGCTATCGAACAGGCTCCGGCCACGCCCGCCAAGCCCTACAAGATCTTCATACGCAAGGGAACCTACGAGCAGAAGGTCATCATTGACCGCCCGAACATCGTGCTCGTAGGCGAGCAGCGCGACAGCACCATCATCCGCCTGGCCGAGACCGCTGCCACGCGCACCGTGAAGGAGTATCACGGCCACGAGGTGGGCAACGGCGTCATCGTGCTGCAGGAGGGTGCCGACGACTGCGTCATCAGCGGTCTGACCGTCTATAACAACTACGGCACCGCCATCGAGCCGGGCAACACCACACACCAGATGGCCGTCTTCGGGCGCGCCACACGGACCATCATCCTGAACAGCAACATCATGGCCGACGGCAACGATGCCCTCTCGCTCTGGGCTCCACAGTCAGGCGGCATGTACTACCACGCCGACCTGACGCTGCGCTGCCTGGGCGTTGACTTCCTCTGCCCGCGCGGATGGTGCTACGCCACGCGCTGCCACTTCGTGGGCGACGGGCACGCCATTCTCTGGCACGACGGGCGCGGCGACCCGCAGAAGAAGCTGGTGGTGACAAACTCGACGTTCGACGGCCTCAGCCCCACCCCGCTGGGCCGATACCACCATGACTCGCAGTTCTACATACTGAACTCGAAGCTGAGCGGCAACATCATGGACCGCAACATTGAGCACGCCTACAAGGGCCGCACGGCCGAGGAGATGGCCCGCGAGGGCAAGACGCTCGACCCCTGCCCCTGGGGGCAGCGCACGTATTATTATGGATGTACGCGCGAGGGTGGCCACAGCGGATGGCTGGCCAACAATCTGGACCAGGCGCCCGGCCGTCCGGAGTTCCACGCCATCACGGCACAGTGGACTTTCGACGGGAAGTGGAACCCCGAGCAGACCATCCGCGACCTGTGGCCCGTCCTGGCTTACTGACGTAAAAAGAGGAGTACAGAAACTACGAATTTCACGAATTATACGAACATGCGCAAGGACGGCAATTCGTATAATTCGTGAAATTCGTAGTCGATATCAGGCAGCGCTTACTTCTTGTAGTACTTCATGGCCTCGGGCATCCAGCCCTGAATCTGCTTGATGCGCGTGGCATCGCTGGGGTGGTCGCTCAGGAACTCAGCCGTCTGGCTGGTCGACGAGGCTGCCATGCGCTGCCAGAAGGTGGTGGCCACCTGGGGATTGTAGCCGGCCATGGCGGCGAAGATGAGGCCCATGTGGTCAGCCTCGCTCTCATGGTCGCGCGAGTAACTCAGGTTCTTGAAGTTGAAGCCCTGCGAGACGACGGCGGCCAGGATGCTCTGCGTGTTGGTGCCCATGCCCAGCATACCGGCCACGGCAGCACCAATCTGCAGGCCCTGCTGCTGGCGCATCTTCGTCGAGAGCTGCTCGGCCGAGTGCTTGGCCACGGCGTGGGCTATCTCATGGCCGACGACGATGGCCAGCGAGGCCTCGTCCTGAGTGACGGGCAGCAGACCCTCGTAGACGACAATCTTTCCGCCGGGCATGCACCAGGCATTCACCTGCTTGTCCTGCACGAGGTTGAACTCCCATGCGAAGTTATTGACCTCGGCAGCCAACCCATTGTTTTTCAGATAGTTGTTGACGGCCGTTGCCAGCTTCTGCCCGACGCGCTTCACCATGGCGGTGTTCTGGGCGTTGGTCGAGAGCTTGGCCGACTTCATAAACTCCTGATACTGCTGACTGGCCAGTGAGAGCACTTCGCCGTCGCTGACCATCAGCGTCTGCTGGCGCCCGGTGATGGGCACCGTCGAGGTGGTGCCACAGCTGACCGTGAGCAGTGCCACCATCGCGACAAGAATAAATTTGACTTTCTTCATTGTTTGTTTTTGTTAAAAGATTCACTTTCTGGCTGCAAATATACGGCTTTTTTTCTGAATGGACAAAAAAAAGCCGCAGATTCTCAACGAACCCGCGGCCTTGCTACTGACTTTTCTAAGTTTTCTCTACTCATTAACATTCAGTCCACGATTATTAAGCGTGGTGTTGAGGAGCATCAGATAAGTACGATACTGCTTCTGGTCGAGCACGTAGCGCATCCACTTGATGTCGCGGTCGACAGCCTTCTTCACCATCTGCTTGCGGTCGGCCTCGTCGGCATGAGCGGCCAGCTGCATCTCGGCGTTGAAGTAGTTGTGAACATTCTCGACGGCCTCCATCTGGTCGGTGGTCAGTCCCAGCGTCACGCTGAGCTTGCGCATGTTGACGCTCATGTCGTAGGTCTCGACCTTGTTCACGCTCTTAGCTTCCTCATTCTCTGCAAATGTCATAGTCATACTAAGCATTGCTACAATCACTAAAAACAATCTTTTCATCTCTTTTTTCCTTTCTCTCTTTACTCGGGGCCTTGTGTTATCCTGTCTGGCCCCTACTTTAATAATAATGTATTGTTATCCTTCGTCGCAACCGTTTGTTTGGTTTTGACGGTGCAAAGGTACGGCGATTTTCCGGTCCAGCCAAACTTTTCAGCCGGTTTGTGTGCGCAAACAGGCGTTTAGTTGACGTGGGTCAAAGAATTGGCATTTATTTGAATTTTTTCCTTTTTCAGGCGAAATATGTGGTGATTTCATAGCTTTTTTGTACCTTTGCAGCAGAAAAACTAATATAATAAGGTATAAGAAACAATATGGAACACAGATTTCTGGCCGTCCACTACCAGCTACACTCGGTAAAAGACGGCGAACGCACACTCGAGGAGCAGACTATCCGCGAGAAGCCTTTCCAGTTTATCAGCGGTTTCGGGGTGTCGCTCGACGCCCTTGAGCAGCATGTCATCAACCTGGCCAGCGGCACGGAGTTCGACTTCACGCTGACGCCCGCCGAGGCTTTCGGCGACTACGACCCCGCGGGACTTCACAAGCTGGCGCGCGACTTCTTCATGGTCGACAACAAGTTTGACGCCGCCCACGTCTATCCGGGAGCCATCATCACGCTGATGGACGGCGAGGGTCACCACTTCCCTGCCCAGGTGAAGGCGGTCGAGGACGACGGCGTCAGCATTGACACTAACCACCCGATGGCCGGCAAGACGCTGAACTTCACGGGCGAGGTGATAGAGAACCGCGAGGCTACCGAGGCCGAGGTGAACGCGCTCATCAAGCAGATGGCTGGCGGTTGCGGCGGCTGTGGCGGACACTGCGGCGAAGGCGGCTGCGGTGGCGAAGGTGGCTGCGGCGAAGGTGGCTGCGGACACTGCGGGTAAAGGAAGAAGTAAGAGGTAAGAGGTAAGAAGTGATGAGTGATGAATACGATTGGTAAGAATTTTACGCTGACCACCTTCGGCGAGAGTCACGGGCCGGCCATTGGCGGCGTCGTCGACGGCATGCCTGCCGGCATCGACATCGACCTGGACTTCATCCAGAGTGAGCTCGACCGCCGGCGGCCCGGCCAGAGCAAGATTACGACCTCGCGGCAGGAGGCCGACCGCGTTGAGCTGCTGAGCGGCGTCTTCGAGGGCAAGTCGACGGGCTGCCCCATAGGCTTCATCGTGCGCAACGAGAACCAGCACTCGCAGGACTACGAGAACCTGCGCACCGTGTTCCGGCCGTCGCACGCCGACTACACCTATTATATGAAGTACGGCATACGCGACCACCGCGGCGGCGGACGCTCGTCGGCACGCATCACCATCAGCCGGGTCGTGGCCGGCGCACTGGCCAAGCTGGTGCTGCGCCAGCGGGGCATCAGCGTCGTGGCCTACACCTCGCAGGTGGGGCCGATAGCGCTCGACCGCGACTACAGCAAGTACGACCTGACGCTGACCGAGAGCAACGCCGTGCGCTGTCCTGACGCCGAGAAGGCGGCCCTGATGGAGGAGCTCATCAGCCAGGTGAAGGCTGAGGGCGACACCATCGGCGGCATCATCACGTGCGTCGTCAAGGGCTGCCCCGTGGGACTGGGCGCACCGGAGTTCGGCAAGCTTCACGCCGCGCTGGGCGCCGCCATGCTGAGCATCAACGCCGTGAAGGGCTTTGAGTACGGCGACGGCTTCGACAGCGCCACACGTCGCGGCTCCGAGGTGAACGACCGCTTCGCGCAGGGCCCCGACGGCACCATAATGACGCTGAGCAACCACAGCGGCGGCATACAGGGAGGCATCTCGAACGGCGAGGACATCTACTTCCGCGTAGCCTTCAAGCCGGTAGCCACGCTGCTGCAACCTCAGCAGACGGTCGACCTTGAGGGCAACGCCACCACCCTGACAGCCCGCGGCCGCCACGATCCGTGCGTGCTGCCGAGAGCCGTCCCCGTGGTCGAATCTATGGCTGCAATGACGATTTTAGACCAAATTTTATCGACGAATTAGCCATTTTATGTTTTTTTTGCAATAAAAATGCAAAATAACGGCGAAAAGTTTTGTAGTTCTAAAAAATAATACTAACTTTGCAAACGCTTATCGGGGCTTGTGAAAGTCTCAATATAGCTTTAGTTAAGTCTAGTTTAGTTTTTGTGTTGGTTGAGGGCTGGCGATTGCCAGCCCTCATTAGTTTTTTCAGCGTGCCACCTTCCGTGACGTGACCTGTCCGTCGGCAGTCATGACGCGCTCGATGTAGATGCCCTTGCCAGGAGCCGACACCCGAGCACCGGCCGTGGTGAAGTACTCAGCCGAGACAGCCTTGGCGGCAACCCCGCTGACGGCGGTGTCGTCGTCCAGGTCGAAGCCTTCGCCGAGGCCCTTGCCGCTGGCGTCGGCCACGCGGAACTCGCTGACGGTGACGCTGCCCGAGAGCTTAGTGGGCACGAGCTTGATGAAGCGCGAGTCGCTGTTGAGGTGGAGCACGCCGTCGAAGGGGAAGTCGGCGGCCCGTAGCACGCGGATGGTGCGCCAGCCCGGGGTAACGTCGGCATTGCGCGTCTCCTGAATCTTGAACTCCACGGTGCCGCTGCCGCTATAGTCGGCCTTCACCCTGACGGCGGGCGACGCCGAGGCGTAGAAGGTCATCATCTTGTCGGAGGTGGCGGTGAAGACGGCCTTGTCGGCAGTGACGTCGCCGCTGACCTGCACCCAGTGGGGATGCTCGCTGGCAGCACTCTGCACGGTGCCATTCTCGCGCTCCAGGAGTGCCACGGTGCTGAAGGGTTTGAAGTCGATGGGCAGGCTGGCTGCCCTACCCTTGTGGGTCTCGCTGATGTCGTCGAGCGAACCGAAGCCGCAGGTGCTGAACGTAAATTCGTCGGCGAAGCTCTTCTTGCCGGTGACGTCGGTGATGGCGCCCTCGGGGAAGTTGATGACGTACTCGGTATTCACGTCGAGCCCCTCGTAAGTGACGGTCAGCGTACTGCCGGCAGCCGTGACGTCGGTGATGCGCTCGAAGGCGTCGCCGTTGATGGTAGCACCGCCGGCATACTTGATGTCCTGGTTGAAGCGGAAGGTCATCACGCCGTCCATATAAGAGATGTTCTGGGCCTCAGGGTAGGTCTTCACGGCTATCGGCTCGTCGACGTCCTGGGGCACGTACTTCTCGATGAGCACGTCGTGGATGCGGAACTTCTTGCCGTTGCCGTCAATCTTGAACGCCACCTTGTCGGCACCCGTATAAGTATAGGTGTGCTTGAAGTTCTTCTTGGCCGAGGCCAGGGTGAACGACGTGGCGGTCTTCTCCGTGCCGCCGACGATGGTCTTCAGGTTGAAGGTCTTCGAGGTGTTGTCCGAGTTGCCCGTCCAGATGGTGATGGTGCAGGGACCCTCCACCTCGGGCATCTGCACGTAGCCGCTGCCGCTGGTGAACTCAATGCAGCGTGCCGAGGCTCCGGCGTCGTCAGCCGAGTAGTCGCCGGTCAGTCCGCTGTCGCTGAACGACACGATGCGCGCACTGCTGCTGCCGTTGGCTCCGAAAGTGATGCCGCCGATGGTGGTCTGCGTGTTGCCGTTGATGATGTTGGCGTTGCCCGTGCCGGGAAATTTCTCGTGGAAGGCGGCAGGCTCGTTGTTGAAGTCGGTGTAGAAGAGTGTGCCGCCCTGCACGGCCTTGAACTGCCAGATGGTGCCCTGCGTCTTGCCCACGTTGTTACGGGCGTCGATGCGCCAGTAGTAGGTGGTGTTGGGCTCCAGCGTGCCCGTGTACTCATAGGTCTTGGCCGTCGTCGTGCCGATCTGCTTCAGGTTGTCGGCATCGGTGCCGAACATGACGATGTAGATGACGCGGCCGTCGTACTCCTTCGTGGGGTTAGCCCAGGTGAAGGTGACGCCGCCCTCAGCCACGCCCACCTCGGCATTGACCGCCGGCGAGGGGGTTACTGAGGGCTTCGGTGCGGAGGGGTCGCCGAGGGTCTCGCTGGTCAGCGTGGCGTAGGGCGAGGTGAGCCCGTCCTGACCGGTGGCCTGCACGCGGAAGTAATAGACCGTCTCCTGCGTCAGCCCGGTAGCCGTGTAGGTGGTGACGTCGGCAGCGACGCGCCCCAGTTCCTGAAACGTCTTGCCGTCGGCCGAGCACTCTATGACGTAGCCCGTCTCGTTGTCGGCATTGTCGGTCCACGTCAGCGTGATGCTCTCCTTGGCCTGGCTGGTGGCCTTCAGGTCAGAGGGGTTCTTGACGTAAGGGTAGGCACGGTCGATGCTGAAGACGTAGTTCTCGATGTTGGCATAGCCGTTGGCGGCGATGCGTGCTGCGTCAGCCGCACTGTTGGGGTTCAGCCCGTTGGCCGTCTCCCACTCGTCGGGAATGCCGTCGCCGTCGCTGTCCTTAGGCTTGGTGCCGGTGTAGAGTGTGCCGGTGCCGCCGTGGGGCAGTGTGGTCTCGTCGCTGATGCCGTCGGTGGAGCCCAGCGTGCCGTAGGAGGTCAGCTCGTCGATGAGGTAGCGGTCAACCTCGTCGCGGGCGGGCAGTGTGGGGCCTACGCTGTCGACCATCCAGAGCAGGGCCTGCTCGGCGGTCATCTTCCCGGCGATGGCGGGGAAGGGCTTCGGCTGACTGGTAATCTCGTCCAGCGAGGCGCGGCGCAGTCCGCCCGTGGCGGTATAGGCGGCGTCGGTGATGGGGTCGCCGTTCAGCTGGCCGTCCTTGTTGCTGTCGTAGTAGTTGCCCTCGCCGTAGAACTGGAAGTTCTGGTTGCCGTCAGACAGCGGGCTGGTGTTGGCGTTCCAGGGGCCACGCACGAAGTAGTTGTTCTCAATGTCGGCCCACGAGTCGCCGGCGCTGTCGCGACCCATGAGGTAGCAGCCACCGCCGCCCCAGTTGTAGACGACGTTGTTGACAAACTGGTTCAGGCCCTTCACCTTCGGGTTGCGGGTCTTGTTCTCGATGTAGAGGTTACGGTAGAGGGTCACGCCGCCCGAGGTCTGTATCAGTCCGCCGCAGGAGTGGGTCTGCAGGCCCTGCCCGATGATGGAGTTCTGGATGGTGATGTCGGCGGGCTCGGTGCCCTTGTTGTCCCAGCTTACCGAGAAGCACTCGTCGCGCCCCCAGAGCACCGAGAGGTGGTCGAAGATCATGTTCCGCCCGTTGGCCACGCCGGCAGCGTCCTTGCCGCTGGTGCCGCCCCGGCCCATGCGGAAGCGCATGTGGCGCACGATGATGTTGTTGGCCCCTGAGAACGACACGCGGTCGCCGTAGACCTGTATGCCCTCGCCGGGGGCAGTCTGTCCGAGCACGGTCAGGTTGGCGGCAAACACCAGTCCCGACTTCAGGTATATGGTACCGCAGACGTCGAACACGATGATGCGGTTCGGCTGGCTGACGGCGTCGCGCAGCGAGCCCGTTCCCGAGTCGTTCAGGTTAGTGACGTGGTACACCTGTCCGCCGCGCCCACCCGTGGCAAAGCGCCCGAAGCCCTCGGCTCCCGGAAAAGCAAGAAGCCCGTCGGCCGCGAGCACGTTGGTGCTTACGAGGGCCAGCAGGAGTCCTAAGATTAGTTGTTTCGTAGTTTTCATTTTTGTTTTCGATTATGTACTTTGTTCTCGTTTTCGTTAGCCTCACTCAATCGTACCGATAATCTCCTGCACCGAGCGGCAGCCGTGGCGGTCGAGCCATGCGTCGATGCCGTCGCGCACGCGGATGGTCACAGCCGGGTCGACGAAGTTAGCCGTACCAATCTCAATGGCTGTGGCACCGCACATGAGAAACTCGATGGCATCCTCGGCCGTCATGATACCACCCAGGCCGACGACGGGAATCCTGACGGCACGAGCCACCTGGTAGACCATACGCAGGGCCACCGGCTTGACGGCAGGGCCCGAGAGCCCGCCCGTGCCGATGGAGAGCACGCGGCGCCGCCGCTCAATGTCGACGGCCATGCCCATGAGCGTGTTGATGAGCGACACGGCGTCGGCACCCTCAGCCTCCACCGCACGCGCTATCTCGGCAATGTCGGTCACGTTGGGCGACAGCTTCACGATGAGCGTCTTGTGGTAGCGCTCGCGCACGGCGCGCACCACCGAGGCCGCGCCCTTCGTCGTCACGCCGAAGGCCATGCCGCCGTCCTTCACGTTGGGGCACGAGATGTTCAGTTCGATAGCTGGAATCTGCTCCAGCGCGTCGATGCGGGCGGCACACTCGGCATAGTCGTCGGGCGACGAGCCGCTGACGTTCACCACGAACGTGCCGCCCGTGGGCAGCAGCTCGGGGTAGATGTGGCGGCAGAAGTAGTCGACGCCCTTGTTCTGCAGGCCCACGCAGTTGAGCATGCCCGCCGGCGTCTCGGCCATGCGCGGGTAGTCGTTACCCTCGCGGGCGCGCAGCGTCGTGCCCTTCACGATGATGGCTCCTATGCCGTCGAGCGGCACGAAGTCCTGAAACTCCAGCCCGTAGCCGAACGTGCCCGAGGCCGTCATCACGGGGTTCTTCAAGGCCAGGCGGCCTATATTCACTCTTAACTCTGCCATAACAATCGATTGACGTTAAACACCGGACCGTCCTTACACACACACAGGTTGCCGTCGACGGTCTTCTCAACACAACACAGGCAGGCACCCAGCCCGCAGGCCATCATGTTCTCGAGCGACACCTCGCAGTCGATGCCCTGGCTGTAGGCATAGCGCGCCACGGCACGCATCATCGGCGTAGGGCCGCACGACTGTATCAGGCTGAAGCGCTCGCCGCCGCCCACGAGCAGCGAGTGCTGCGTCACGAAGCCACGCTCGCCCGCCGAGCCGTCC
>CAMOKH010000114.1 GCA_946617675.1 uncultured Prevotellaceae bacterium
GCGCCATACGTGAACCAACTGATGCTGGACGAAGGGCTGGCACAGGATGAAGTGGTGACGATTGACAGCAACGCCAAGGGCGAGGTGTCGGAAGAAGAGTGGAAGGAGACCAAGAAGAAACTCTTCGATATCGACAAATATCAGAAGCCCAAGGTCATCGTGTCGGTCTTGATGCTGCGTGAGGGATTCGACGTAAACAACATCTGTGTTATCGTGCCGCTGCGCTCTTCAGAGGCTCCCATTCTGTTGGAACAGATTATTGGCCGAGGCCTGCGCCTGATGTGGCGAGAACCTGAGTACCAGAGCATCAAGGAGGACGACCGTAAACGTGTGCTCCAGCTGCACAGCCAGCCCAAGACCTATATCGACATGCTGAGCATCATAGAGCATCCGGCCTTCATCCAGTTCTATGAAGATCTGTTTGCACAAGGTTTGGCCGTCGAAGAGACTGGTGAGACAGGTGAGGGCGGTTCTACGGGCGACCTGATAAAGGTGAGGCTGCGTGAGGGCTATGAGCAGTTTGACTTCGAATGGCCCATGATTGTAAGGGAGGCCGAGGAGGAACTGGAAGACGTGGAGATAGACCTCAGCACGCTCCAGCCGTTTACGGCTTTCCCGCTGGAGAAACTGCGCCAGTTCTTAGCGCAAGAAGGCGAGACCTTCATCTCGCAAGAGGCCATCTCGAAGACGCAGTTCGGACGCTATAAGGTGACGGCCAATCTGTTTACGGCCACCAGCTATAATGAGTATCTGCAGAAGCTGTTACGAACCATCACCCTGCGTTTCGACCGTATATCGTCGCACAGGGAAATGCCTGTGCCAAACCTGCAAATCAATGAGGCCAAGACCATTGCCGTCGTTGACCGCTATATTCGCACACGGTTGTTTGGTCAGCCGTTCAACCCGTTCAATGGCAGCGACTGGAAGATTCTGCTTTCCAAGGATGCCATCGTCACTAAGCACGTCATTGAGGAAATGGCGCGGGCTATCTTCAACCTTCAGAACAATATCATGACTACCGATGCGCAGGTGGTTCATACGCGATTCTCGTCGGTTGCGGAGGTTAAGATGCGCGAGTCGTATTCGATGGAAACACACAAGACCATCTATGAACGGCAGGGATTCCCCACACACGGCGGCGGACTTGAGCGGGCGTTTATTGACTTCCTCGACAAGGATGGTGAGGTGGAGCGCTTCCTTAAAATCAATGAGAGTCAGCATCCGTTTGCCGTCATCTACTATATGCGCCATGACGGGCTGATGGCTACCTATCATCCTGACTTCATCGTGGCGACACGAGAAAAGGCGTACCTGATAGAGACCAAGGGCAATGACAAACTGGCAGACAGGAACGTGCGTCAGAAGCAGACAGCGGCAGTGGAGTGGACGCGCAAGATAAACGAGCTGAAACCTGAAGAGCGGATGTACCGCGAGTGGGAGTATGTGCTCGTTAGCGAGGATAACTTCTACGGGCTGTCTGCCAACGGAGCCACCCTTACCGACATCTGCGACCGTTGCAGTGTATCGTTATCGGCGGCAACAGGCGAACTTTTCGTCTGAGAGCATCTTTACTATTGTCAGTGGTCGTGAATGTTTGTGATTAAATGGAGGCTCCTAACACATCGTTAGGGCCTCCATTCACATCTCTTAGGGGTTCCAAATGTTATCTTTTTGTATGTCTATATTGATGATGGATTCATTTCCGCATCAGTTTAACCAGCCTGTCATCAGTGTGGGCAAGACACCAAAAAACTTTTCCGTCTCCTCCTAAATCCCAGGGGTCAACAACTTCTCGCAGCCTGAAAGGTATGCCTTCCCATTTTTCTTGGAGAATCAACATTCGCTCTTTTCTGCGAAACTTACGATGGCAGATTTGTTTGCCACGTTTCTGCGACTTACAGCAACACCATGTACTGACAGGGGTTCGCTTTGTACTCTTACTCATAATGCCTATAATGTTATGAGCGGTGCAAGACTATTGTTGCGCCACTCAGTTAAACATTACGAGGCATTGGTTGATTTGTTATAGACGTTCATATCTTTTCATATCTTTTAGTGAATTTGATTTGATTTCTTTGTCTCAAATTGGCACTATTTAGCCATAGCCACAGAAAGTAGTTTCGACTTTATCGCCTTGAGGTCGTCGTCCCAAAGCTGATGCTGGATGAGGTAGGCCTCCATGTCCTTGTACGGATCAAATTCGTATAGGATATAGGTAGAGATGACAGCCGAATACTCGTGCTCCGGGCCGCATCCTTCCAGAGTAGACTTTATTTTAGAAATCGTGTTTCTTCGCTTTCTGTCAGTATCATCCTGCTTTAGCTTCTCGAAAAGCGTTTCAAGTTCGTCGGCTACAATAAAGGCGATACTCGCCCGAGGCTCTGCAAAATGAAGTCTGTCGTTAAGTGCAAGCACATCGATGGTTGTTTGCCCCTTTTCGTTGTGGTTCCTGCTGTAATATCTGAAACTTTCCACATAAAGGAAGTCCTTGGGGTTGTCGACCAATGGATTGACAATAGGCTCTGCCACTACGTCGTGGTCGCCTTTAGTCGTGTTACACTTCTTGCACGAAGGCAGCAGGTTGCCCCAACGGACGACCTCATCCTTGTATTTGTCTTTGTGGCGGAAGTGGTCTATCTCCATATAGGCACTCTCCTCGTTCAGCAGCTGCTCAGAATAAGCACACTTGTTGTGAGTCATCTTTAGCAGGGCCTGCTCTATGTAGGTTTTCTTCCAGACTGCCTTCCCGCTACTTTTGAAGTCTTCCACCAGTTGCGCTTCGACTTCTTCGGTCAGCTCGACCGGCTTGGCTATGAGAGACAGTTTAATCATTGTTCGTCAGACGGGCTAATTGTAGTTTCAGCAACCTTCTCTCAGGGTTCTGCGGGTGCAGGATTTCTGTCAGGACCTGATAGGCGTTTTCAGCTTTTTCCTTGTCGTCCTGATCCAAACCCTCGTCGAACATCTGGAAGTACTTCTGGTAGACATCAGAATACACGTCGTTGTCCATCTTCATCGTTTCTCGAAGTATTTCTTCTACAGTCCACCCGCTGAAGTTGGTAATTGGCGAGCGTTCGGCAGTGAGTTTCTCTCCTTGGCGCCGCAGCACATACAGGTTGACCTCGTTCATAGACTGGATGACAAGTGGGCTGTGGGTGGTCACTATGAACTGTACGTTCCTGAACACATTGGAAATGATGGCAATGATGTCTCGTTGCCACTTGGGGTGCAGGTGCAGGTCTATCTCGTCTATCAGTACCACGGCGCTCTCCTGCAAGGGGTTGTCGGAGTCTGGATATTTCTCAAACATCCTTTTACACAGGTCAATCACCCATGAGAGCATGGACTGGTAGCCATAGCCGAGTTGTGTATATCTGAACCAGCCGTCCTTTGTCAGGAACAGCACATAGTTGTGCATTTCGTCGGAACTCTCAAACTTGAAGTCGGAGATTTCTGGGAAGACATTGCCGCAAATCAGTTCGCGAACCTTTTCCAACCGTCTGGCTGCAGAGGTGTTGTTGTTCTTTGCGGCATAATCCAGCTGCATCAGCCATTCCTCGATGTTCACCAAGCGCTGGTCGTTGGAAAACAATGTGTCGCAGTCGCCGCAAGACTGTTCCGAAAGGCTTGTTTTTGAGGGATAACGGCTCACGCCATAGCCAAAGATATAGAATGATGACAACTTGTTGGAAGCATCCATAGACCAAACTCCATGATTACTATACATCCAAGATATATTCTCGTAGCCTATCAATTGACTGCTAACCATAGCTTCCTCTACGTTTTTGGTTAGCTGTTGCATTAAATATTTATTTGCGAAAGATGCGGGCACTATGTTATATTTATCCTTATCCTCTTCCTGCTGAGTTTTTACTCTTACAGGTCTCAGATTGGCAATGGCTTTCAAAATACTGGTCTTACCCGTATTGTTGTTACCCAACAATACAGTCCACTGATAAAGAGACGAGCCGTCTTTCTCGCAGTTTATCTCAAAATCATCAAAACTCCTAAACGATTTCAGAGATATGGAGCGAAACTTTATACCGTTATTCATAGAATAATTTTTCTTTTGTGTGCAAAGGTAGCATTTTTTTCCTAATTCACAAATAATTGTTTAGTAAATTGCATAATAAGATAGCATTTTATCTCGTATGAGTAGGCTCAGTAACTGCAGCCTTGTGGTCTTGACCATTGCTGAGACTGGGGGCAATCATCATGAGTTGTCAGAAGGCTTCGCGGTAGCGGTTCTCGTCCTTGTCGTCGAGCATGGAGAGGTACGACTGGTAGCGGCTCTGGGCTATCAGGTGGTCGCCGACGGCGCGCAGCACGGCACAGCCGGGCTCATGGGTGTGGGTGCAGTTGCTGAAGCGGCACTGCTTGCTGTACTCGAAGATTTCGCGGAAGTAGCTGGTCAGCTCCTCGCGCTCCATGTCGAACGTGCCGAAGCCCTTGATGCCCGGCGTGTCGATGAGGTAGCCCCCCCCCTTGTCGCCCCCCGAGGGTGGCAGGCTTATCATCTCCGAAAACGTGGTGGTGTGCTGCCCCGCCTGGTGGGCCTCGCTGATTTCAGCCGTGCGCAGGTTGGCACCGGGCACGAGGCGGTTGATGAGCGTCGACTTGCCCACGCCGCTGTTTCCGCTGAGCAGCGTGATCTTGCCGTCGAGCAGTGGGCGGAGCTCTTCGACGCCGTCGCCCGTCTCGGCCGAAATCTGGCGACACTCGTAGCCGATACCAGAGTAGAGTGCAACCATCATCTGCTGGTAGTGCAGCAGGTCGTCGTCGAGCAGGTCGGTCTTGTTGAACACCAGTACGACGGGTACGCTGTAGGCCTCGGCCGAGGCGAGGAAGCGGTCGATGAAGGTGGTTGAGGTCTGCGGTCGGCTGACGGTGATGATGAGCAGTGCCTGGTCGACGTTTGCGGCCAGGATGTGGCTCTGTTTCGAGAGGTTGATACTCTTGCGGATGATGTAGTTGCGGCGGTCGTCGATGGCTACAATCCAGCAGACCCCCTCCTGGCCTCCCCCTGTCGAGGGGGAGGAAAGCGTCACACGGTCGCCGACGGCCACGGGGTTTGTGCTCCGTATGCCTTTGATACGGAAGTTTCCCTTAACTTTGCAATCGAGCAGCCGGCCATCGTCCGTGCGGACGGTGTACCAGCTGCCCGTGTTCTTAACGACGAGACCTTTCAATTCTCAATTCTCAATTGTCAATTGTCAATTCTCAATTCTCAATTGTCAACTACACCGTCATGATTTCCTTGTTCTTGGCTTCGATGAGTTCGTCGAGCTTCTTGATAAACTTGTCGTGCAGTTTCTGCAGCTCCAGCTCGGCGTCCTTCTCGTTGTCCTCAGAGAGACCGTCCTTGATGGCCTTCTTCAGCTTGTCCTTGATGTCGGCGCGCACGTTGCGCACCTCGACCTTGGCCTTCTCGGCAATCTTGTTGCACTGCTTCACCAGGTCGCGGCGGCGCTCCTCGGTGGGCTGCGGAATGCCGAGACGGATAACCTCGCCGTTGTTCTCGGGCGTGATGCCCACGTCGCTGTCCATGATGGCCTTCTCGATGTCCTTGATCTGCTTGCGGTCCCAGGGCTTGATGGCGATGGTCCGGGCATCGGGGGTCGTCACTGTTGCTACTTGGTTCAGGGGTACCTTACTACCGTATGACACCACCCTTACACCGTCGAGGATAGCCACGTTGGCGCGGCCGGCGCGAATGCGGTTCAGCTCGTCTTCGAGGTACATGGCTGCCATTTCCATCCGCTCTTCACTCTTCTTTAATGTCTCTTTTACGTCTATCATAAGTTCAAGTTTTGGGTTTTCTGTTGACAAAGTTAGCATTTTTCTGCGAAACTCGCAAAGGTTTTACACTTTTTTTTATAACTTTGCAGCAGAAAGTGAAACTTTTACTGATATAGAATAGGTGAATATGGCAAAAATAGCAAAACAGCTGACCGAACTCATCGGCAACACACCCCTGCTGGAGCTCGGCAGATACTCGCAGCTGAACGGACTCGAAACGCCCATCGTGGCCAAGGTGGAATTCTTCAATCCCGGCGGCAGTGCCAAGGATCGCATAGCCGTTGCGATGGTCGACGACGCCGAGCAGAAGGGGCTGCTGAAGCCGGGGGCTACCATCATCGAGCCGACAAGTGGAAACACCGGCGTGGGACTGGCACTGGTCAGTGCCGTGCGTGGCTACCACCTGATACTGACCATGCCCGAGACGATGAGCCAGGAGCGCCGCAACCTGGTCAGGGCCTACGGTGCCGACGTGCGCCTGACCCCCGGGCGCGACGGCATGCAGGGCGCCATCGACGAGGCCCAGCGGCTCTGCGCCGAGATTCCCGGCAGCATCATCCTGGGGCAGTTTGACAACCCCGCCAACCCCGAGAGCCACTACCTGACCACGGGGCCCGAGATCTGGCAGCAGACCGACGGGCGGGTGGACATCTTCGTGGCCGGCGTCGGCACGGGTGGCACCATCAGCGGTGTGGCCCGCTACCTGAAGCAGCAGCGCCCCGACGTGACGGTGGTGGGCGTCGAGCCGCTGTCGTCGGCCGTCCTGAACGGCAAGCCTGCCGGTGCGCATAAGATTCAGGGCATCGGTGCCGGGTTCATTCCCAAGACCTACGATGCCTCGCTCGTCGACGAGGTGCTGCCCATAGCCGACGACGACGCCATACGCGCCGGTCGCGAGTTGGCCCGTACCGACGGTCTGCTGGTGGGCATCTCGTCGGGCGCCGCCGTTGCGGGTGCCGTCCAGATAGCCCGCCGCCCTGAGAACCGGGGCAAGTGTATTGTGGCGTTGCTGCCCGACACGGGCGAACGCTATCTCTCGACCGTACTCTATGCTTTCGATGAGTATCCGCTATAAATGACCTACCCAACTGAGACAAAACTAAAAACCTATGCAGATAAGCAAATATCTATTAGCTAATGATCGTGATGCACTCTGGGGGCTCACCGTCAGCACCGTGGGCTACGAGGAGATAGCACCGGGCGACCCTTATCCCACCCACGGCCACGCCGACGGCTACTACTTCGATGTGGAGCGGGGCCGCGAGCTCAACGAGTACCAACTGCTCTACCTCACTGAGGGCGAAGGCACATTCCACAGCACCACCATCCGCGAGGCTCCGCTCCACGAGGGCGACCTCTGGCTGCTCTTCCCCGGCGAGTGGCACTCCTACCACCCCAACCCCAAGACGGGGTGGAAGAGCTACTGGATAGGATTCAAGGGGCGTAACATCGACGACCGCGTGCGCGCCGGCTTCCTCTCGCCCCAGAAGCCTGTCTACCACGTCGGCTTCAGCGACGACATCGTGCGTCTCTACAAGCAGGCCTACGACACCGCCGTCATCGAGGCCGCCTACTCGCAGCAGCTCATGGCGGGTATCGTGAACCACCTCATCGGACTGATGTACTCGCTGGAGCGTAACATCCAGCTGAGCCGTAACCAGGCCCACGTCGACATGATCAGTCGGGCCCGACTGCGCATCCGCGAGGCCCTCGAGAGCAACCTCACCATTCAGCAGGTTGCCGACGAGATGGGCGTCAGCTACTCGAACTTCCGTAAGCTCTTCAAGGAGCACACCGGCATCTCACCGGCCATCTACCAGCAGGACCTGCGGCTGCAGCGTGCCAAGGAACTGCTGTCGACCACCTCGATGAGCGTGAAGGAGATAGCCTACCGCCTGAACTTCGAATCGCCCGACTACTTCTCGGCCAAGTTCAAGATTAAGACTGGCCGCCGCCCGAGCGAGCTGAGAAGCGACGCTTAGAAGGATCTAAAACAGCAGTGTTCGTTCCAGCCAGTAAATGAGGATGCCGGCCAGATAGCCCACGAAGGCAATCCACGTGATCTTCTTCATGTACCAGCCGAAGGTGATCTTCTCTAAACCCATGACCACCACACCGGCGGCGGAGCCGATGATGAGCATCGAGCCGCCCACACCGGCACAGTAGGCCAGCAACTGCCAGAAGATGCCGTCGACGGCCATAGCTCCCTCGGCGGCTACGGGGTACATGCCCATGCAGCCAGCCACTAAGGGCACGTTGTCGACGATGCTCGACAGTACGCCGATGATGCCGTTGATGACGTAGTAGTTGCCCTCGAAGGTCTGGTTCAGCGTTTCGCCCAGGGCTGTCAGCACGCCAATCTCCTGCAGCACGGCCACGGCCATCAGGATGCCTAAGAAGAACATGATGGTTGAGAGGTCAATCTTTGACAGAAGGTCAGAGACGCGCTTGGCCATCGTGTCGTCCTCCGACGTATTGTAGTGGAAAATCTCGGTCACCGTCCACAGCACGCCGAGCACCAGCAGGATGCCCATGAACGGCGGCAGGTGGGTCAGCGTCTTGAACACCGGCACGAAGCACAGACCGCCCACGCCGAGCCAGAAGATGATGTCGCGCTGGGCCTTGGTAAACTGGCTCACGTCGGCCTTGGGCAGGTTCTGCTCCTTGTCGAACTTGCCCTTCAGCGAGTATTGCAGGATGAAGGCCGGCACGAGCATCGACACCAGCGAGGGCACGAAGATCTCGGTCAGCACGCCCTGCGTCGTGATGACGCCCTTGATCCAGAGCATGATGGTGGTCACGTCGCCGATGGGCGAGAAGGCACCGCCCGAGTTGGCCGCAATGACGACCAGCGAGGCGTAGATGAGGCGGTCCTGACGGCTCTGTACCAGCTTGCGCAGCACCATGATCATGACAATCGACGTGGTGAGGTTGTCGAGGATGGCCGATAGGGAGAAGGTCATGAAGGCCATTCGCCACATCAGCTTGCGCTTCGAGCGCGTCTTCATCGTGTCGCGCACGAAGTTGAAACCGCCGTTCGAGTCGACAATCTCGACGATGGTCATTGCTCCCATCAGGAAGAACAGCGTGCCGGCGGCATCGCCCAGGTGGTGCTCTATCACCTCGGCAATATGGTGTACCACGCTGCCGGCCTCCACGTCGGGGTAGTAGGCTGCCGGCCCCATCATCAGTAGTGTCCAGCAGAGCACGCACATCAGCAGCGCAATGGCTGCCTTGTTGATTTTCGTCACACTCTCTAAGGCTATGCACAGGTAGCCCACACAGAAGACGGTGACAATCAGGATAGTTAATGTTTCCATATACTTTTAAGTATTTTTGAATTTGTCGGCAAAGGTAATACTTTCTTTCCGATAAATCAAAAAAACAAGTGAGAAAATCAAATTGTCATGCCGAACCCGCCGATTTCTTTATACCTTTGCAAACGTAAACCAAAACTGCTAATCGTTTATCTAAAACAAACATGGAACAGAAAAAATACTTCTTCGCCGTTGACCTCGGCGCCACAAGTGGACGTACCATCATCGGCAACATCGCCGACGGACGCTTTGCACTCGAGGAGGTCACTCGATTCCCCAACAACCTCATAGAGCAGGGCGGACACTACTACTGGGACATCTACGCCCTCTACTTCGAAATCATTCGCGGCCTCAAGGAGGTGGCACGCCGGGGACTGGAAATCAGTTCCATCGGCATCGACACCTGGGGCGTCGACTTCGTCTTCATCGGCGACGACGGAGCTATATTAAGGAATCCGCGCGCGTACCGCGACCCCATTACCTTCAGCGCCATGGACGACTACCTGGAGCACGTCGTCACGCGGAAGGAGGTCTACGACATTACGGGTATACAGTTCCTGAACTTCAACTCCATCTTCCAGCTCTACGCCATGCGCCGCGAGGACAACGCCGCGCTGCGCCAAGCAGCAAAGATCCTGTTTGTGCCCGATGCCCTGTCGTGGATGCTCACAGGCAACGAGGTGTGCGAGTACACCATTGCCTCGACCTCGCAGCTCCTCGACCCGCGTACCAAGCAGCTCGACGAGCGACTGCTGCAGTCGCTGGGCCTGACGCGCTCGAAGTTCGGGCGCATGGTGCAGCCCGGCACCGTCGTGGGCGTGCTCACCGACGAGGTGCAGCGCCTGACGGGTCTCGGCCCTGTGCCCGTTGTCGCCGTTGCCGGTCATGACACTGGGTCGGCTGTTGCCGCCGTGCCGGCCAAGGACGAGAAGTTCGCCTACCTCTCGAGCGGCACGTGGAGCCTCATGGGCATCGAGACGCGCGACGCCATCATCAGCGACCTCAGCTACGAGCGCAACTTCACCAACGAAGGCGGCATCGAGGGCACTACCCGATTCCTGAAGAACATCTGCGGCATGTGGCTCTACGAGCGCTGCCGCCTGGAGTGGCCCGAGGAGGTGCGCCAGCTCAGCCATCCCGAGTTGCAGGGCCAGGCTATGACGGTGGAGCCCTTCCGCTCGCTCATCAACCCCGACGACCAGCTCTTCGCAGCCCCGGCCTCGATGACCGGTGCCATTCAGCAGTACTGCCGCCAGACCGGCCAGCCCGTGCCCGAGACGCCGGCCAAGTTCTGCCGCTGTATCTTCGACTCGCTGGCCCTGCGCTATCGCCAGGTGTTCCAGTGGATGCAGGAGTTTGCTCCGTTCCCCCTCAGCGTGCTCCACATCATCGGCGGCGGTTCGCTCAACAAGTACCTCAACCAGTTTACGGCCAACTCCACCGGGGCCACCGTCCTGGCCGGTCCGCAGGAGTGTACGGCCATCGGTAACATCATGCTGCAGGCCAAGGCCAGCGGTATGGTCAGCGACATCTGGCAGATGCGCCAGATCATCGCCGACAGCATCGAGCTGGTGCGTTACGAGCCGCAGGACAAGGCAGCCTGGGATCAGGCCTACGATAAGTACCTCAACATTATCAATAAATAAACCAAAAACAAACAAATGAAAGCAAATCTCATTGAACAGGCCTATGCCGTAGCAAAGGAACGCTACGCAGCCATTGGCGTCGACACCGACGCAGTACTTGAACAGCTGCAGAAGCAGCAAATATCGCTGCACTGCTGGCAGACCGACGACGTCGTCGGCTTCGAGCGTAACGAAGCCCTCAGTGGCGGCATTCAGACCACTGGCAACTATCCCGGCCGCGCACGCAACATCGACGAGGTGCGCCAGGACATTGAGTTCGTCAAGACCCTGCTCGGCGGTAACCACCGTCTGAACCTGCACGAGATATACGGCGACTTCGGTGGTAAGTTCGTCGACCGCGACCAGGTGGAGGTGAGCCACTTCCAGAGCTGGATCCAGTGGGCCAAGGAGAACAACATGAAGCTCGACTTCAACAGCACCAGCTTCTCGCACCCCAAGTCGGGCGACCTGACACTGTCGAACCCCGACAAGGGCATCCGCGACTTCTGGATTGAGCACACCAAGCGCTGCCGTCGCATTGCCGACGCTATGGGTAAGGCTCAGAACGATCCCTGTATCATGAACATCTGGGTACACGACGGCTCGAAGGATATGCCCGTACAACGCAAGAAGTACCGCGAAATCCTCGCTGCCTCGCTCGACGAGATTATGGAGGAGAAACTCGACGGCGTGAAGAACTGCTTCGAGGCTAAGCTCTTCGGCATCGGACTGGAGTCGTACACCGTTGGCTCGCACGACTTCTATACCGCCTACTGCGCTACCCGCAAGCAGATGTACACCCTCGACACCGGCCACTACGAGCCCACCGAGAACGTCTCCGACTTCGTCTCCACCCTCCTGATGTACGTGCCCGAGCTGATGCTCCACGTCAGCCGTCCCGTACGCTGGGACTCCGACCACGTGACCATCATGAACGACCAGACGCTCGACCTCTTCAAGGAGCTCGTCCGCAGCGACGCCCTCGACCGTGCCCACGTCGGCCTCGACTACTTCGACGCCTCGATCAACCGTATCGGTGCTTACATCATCGGCAGCCGCGCCACGCAGAAGTGCATCCTGCAGGCTCTCCTGGAGCCTAAGGCCAAGCTGCGCGAGTATGAGGACAACGGCCAGTACTTCGAGCGTCTTGCCCTGATGGAGGAGGCCAAGTCGTTGCCTTTCGGCGCCGTCTTCGACTACTTCAACCTGAAGAACAACGTCCCCGTCGGCGAGGAGTTCATCCAGTGCATCCAGCAGTACGAGCGCGACGTGACCTCGAAGCGGTGATTATAAGTAAGAAGTAATAGGTAAGAAGAAAGAAGTATGACTGCTGATTGCGCTGATTTTCAGCCGGGCTGATGGTCATACTTCTTTTTCTTTTTTCTTCAGCAAATAAAGCCGGACTATTTATTTGACAAGGGTGAGTTTGCCGTTGATGACGTAGAGGCCTCGGCGACCGTCCTCTACGCGCTGTCCTTTCAGGTTGTAGATTACCTCGGGTTTGGCTCCTTCCGTTGACGGTACCAATTCGCTGACGGCTGTCGTCTCGCCGTCGTCCATCATCAGGCGGGCCCCAGACGAATCGAAGTTCTCGGGTACGACGATGTAGGCCCTCAGACCCTTCATCCTGTTTGCACCTGAGGCGGGCGAGGCCAGCGTGTTGCGCGTTGTGATGAAGAGGTTCCTGCCGTCGGTATTGAGGTCTATGGGGTCGTAGGTCCCTACGAAGCTGACGCCGCCGTTCGTGACGCTCTTCGCTGTGATATTTTTGACGGTCACGGCATGGAATGTCGGATTCACGACCGTCGTGTTCAGCTTGATGAGGAAGGGTGTGCCGGCACTGACCGCTGTGGCCTCTGAGAATGTCATTACCTTGTCGGCATAGCTACTGAACGTCCTCATCTTGATGTCCTGTCCTTCGCCTAAAGCCAGTTTCATGTCTTCCATCGTCACGTCGAATGGCAGGCACAGCGTGTTCCAGATGCCGCCGGTGAGGGTGCGGGCGAGGTTGACGGTCACGGTCTTGTTTAGGTTATAAGTAAGAGTCGATTCGTTGTTTGTAGTCTCGATAAGTGATATTTCAGGAATCTTCGTGACTTTTACATTGTCGATAACGAACGTATGATCAACTGCACTCTCACTAAACTTTATGGTTGTTTGTTCTGTAACATCTCTTATCAAGAAATTAGCGTTGTTGAAGGTCTCTCTCTGATTTCCGCTCGTTACAGTTATGCTTTTTGAGGTTGTATTGTCATTGAACGTTCCTCCATTTTCTATTGTCAAGTTGAAAATAGTATTGCGGTTTGCCCCTCTTGCGTAATCAAACGTTAAATACACGTATCCAGAAAAATTCAGTTTTCCAGTGTTAGCGTATCCTATATGTTTTTTTGAGTTAACGATGATATTTTCTATCCTTAATGCTTTATTGCTTTCTGTAACGTTCAGTCCCATAACGCAACCTTCAGATAATGACCACTCACCGCAGGTTCTTGTATTGCCACTTATGATTAATCCTGAAAAATCCTCGTTGATAATATACTCATCCTGCGCCCATCCATTCAAGGCGAATGAACTAAAGATGAGCATAAACGCTTTACGTAAAATTAGTGTGTTCATATGTAGTAGATCGTCTTACTCAAACACTTTGAAACTGTAACCTTGGAGCTTGAGCCACTCGATGCTCAGGGGTAGGGCAGTGCGTAGCTTGTCAATGGACTTAAGGGAGTCGTGGAAGGTGATGATGCTGCCGGGACGGGTGTAACGGCGGACATTGTCGAAGACATCGTCGGCGGTCATCCAGCGGGAGTAGTCGCGGGTGACGACATCCCACATGACGACTTTAAACCTGCGCGAGAGAAGGGCATACTGCGCTATGCGCATCCAACCGTGGGGTGGGCGGAAGAGGTGGGCGTGGATGTAGGCATTGGCCTTCTCGACGTTGTAGCTATATTCGTGTAGTGAGTGTCGGAAACCGCTGATGTGGTTGTGGGTGTGGTTGCCTATCTGATGGCCTTCGTCAAGGATGCGTTGGTAGAGCTCGGGGTATTTCCTGACGTTGTCGCCAACCATGAAGAAGGTAGCATGGATGGCATGCTGGCGCAGCGTGTCGAGAATGAACGGGGTAGCCTCGGGGATTGGACCGTCGTCGAAGGTCAGATAGACTGACCGTTCGCGACGGTTCATTCTCCAGAGAGCCCGTGGGTAGAGCCAGCGGAGGTAGGCGCCCGGTTGCTCAATAATCATGGTTTAATAACCGATGGTGCCTCCTTTGCTCTGATAGGTGCGGAAGATGCTTTCGAGCTTCTTAGAGTACTGTTCGCCAGTGGCCTCGTCGAGTTCGTCGGCAATCTCGGTGAGCATCTGCAGGATATAGAGGTGCATCTGGCACTCGCGCTGATAGCTCTGGAAGCGCTGTGCGCTGAGCGAGCAGTACCACTGCATATACTGCGACGACTTATGCCAGAGTTGTTCGATGGTGGCCTTAGCCTTGTCCTTCTGACCGATGGCGCTGTAGGCACGGGCCATATCGAGCGAGCCGCTGGCGAAGTCGGCAGGCACATTGTAGGTAGGCAGTTCCTTCTCGGCCAGTGCGAGCACCTGGGCAGTCTTCACGCTGTCGCCCTCGTCGGCGAGGTGCAGGGCCAGCTGCGAGAGCAGTCGGCGGTGGGTGTAGCACATGCGCATGACGGTCTCGTCGAGATAGATGCCCTTCTGGCTGACATTTCCGAACTTGTAGCGTTTGGTCACGTTCTCGAAGGTCTTCTCAGTGTCGAAGTCCTTCAGGCCTGTGCCCTTGGTGGTGAACGGTGTGATGCGGTTGGCCAGTCCCTCTTGTACGAAGTTGTCGCCGAGGTTCATGTAGTTCTCAGAACCGACGGTGGTAGCTACGTAGATGGGGCGTGTCCAGTTACACTGGTCTATCATCTCGAGCATCATGAGGTCGCCCTTGTAGAGCGCGCCCTTGCCTTTGAGCGATATGACCATGCGGTCGGGGATGGAGTCGCCCTGCAGCATCATGCCCGAGCGCTTGACGGCCTCCTTGTCGATGGTCATGTAGACGGTGTCAGTAGGTATGACGTGGAAGTCGGCATTGGTGGAACGCACCCAGTACTTCAGGATGTTCCTCAGTTCGAAGGGCTCGTCGCCGAACTGCTGTCGGGCCTGCTCAGGTTGCTCCTTGTAGAGGGCGAGCACCTCCTGCTTGAGGCTGGGGTCTACCTGTACGTACTCGTTAGTGCCGGCACAGTATTCAATACGGTTCCACGTGATGGGCACCGACGGTGAGTCATAGGCCGGGCGGCGCATCTGGTCGATGTACCAGTCGGTCTGTAGGTACGAGAGGTTGCAGACGCGGGCGTCGGTGCGCACACCCTCAGTGTCCTGGTTGTACCAGAGGGGGAAGGTGTCGTTGTCGCCGTTGGTGAAGATGATGGGGTTGCCCTCCTGCTGGAGCGTCATGAGGTAGTTCTGTCCGAAGTCGCGGCAGGTGTAGCGCCCTGAGCGGTCGTGGTCGTCCCAGGTCTGCGAGGCCATCTGGATGGGCACCAGCAAGCCTATCAGACCAACCAGGATGGCGAGACCAACATAGTCCTTCTTGAGCTTCTTTGCCAACTGATCGTAGATGGCTGCGATGCCCATGCCGCACCAGATGGCGAAGGCATAGAACGAGCCGGCGTAGGCATAGTCGCGCTCACGGGGCTGTACAGGCGTCTGGTTGAGGTAGACGACGATGGCCAGTCCGGTCATGAAGAACAGGAAGAACACCACCCAGAACTGCTGTATGCCCTTCTGACCCTTGCGCAGTGACTGCCAGAACAGGCCGATGAGACCTAAGAGCAGCGGCAGGCAGTAGAACACGTTGTGGCCCTTGTTCTGCTTCAGTTCGTCGGGCAGCAGCGACTGGTCGCCCAGTCGGGCATTGTCGATGGCGGCGATACCCGTGAGCCAGTTGCCGTGCTCCAGTTCGCCGTGGCCCTGTATGTCGTTCTGTCGTCCTGCGAAGTTCCACATGAAGTAGCGCCAGTACATCCAGTTGCACTGGTAGCTGAGGAAGAAGCGCAGGTTCTCCCACTGCGACGGCATCTTGACCATGATGTTCTCGCCGCAGCGGTCGTAAGGCTGCTCAGAGCCGCTGACGCCGCCCATCCACGTTTCGTAGTCTTGGGCGTGGCCAGAGTCATACATACGCGGGAAGAGCATGTTCTGGGCATACTTGTATTCGTCTTTGGTACGCACGATGAAGTAGGAGTCCTTCTCGTCGGGCGAGGCCTTCTCCTTGCGCTGCCAGACGGGCTTGCCGGTCGACATGACGGGTTTGCAGTAACGTCCGTCGGCCTCGAGGGCCACCTGCGAGGTGTAGGCTTGGCCGTAGAAGAGCGGGCGCTGGCCGTACTGGTCGCGTCCGAGATAGTCGCCGAGGGTGAAGATGTCCTCAGGCGAGTTCTGGTCCATGGGCGGGTTGGCGTCGGAGCGTATGACGATGACGGCATACGTCGAGTAGCCAATCATGAGCATGAGCATGCAGAGCAGCACAGTGTTCTTCAGTCGGGGCGTGACGAGGGCCACGCGCTTGGTCTCGCCTGAGGGCAGGTAGCTGCGGTTGAGTATCAGCCACAGCAGGGCCAGCACGATGACGCCGATGATGAAGGCCGTCCAGCCGTAGCCGTAGAAGGGTACGCCGAGCAGGCCCACAGCCAGCATGAAGGCAATATTCTGTCGGCGCAGGTTCTTGTCGGTGGCGTGCTGCGTCTCGTAGATGGCCCAGATGACGGCAGCAGCCAGGCAGAGGATATAGACGTAGAGACCGGTGTTGAACGGCATGCCGAAGGTGTTGACGAACAGCAGTTCAAACCAGCCGCCGACGGTGATGATGCCCGGCACGACGCCGTAGAGCACTACGGCCACCAGTGCAAACGACACGAGTAGGGCTAAGAGCGACCCACGGGCGTTGGCATTGGGAAAGCGGCGATAGTAGTAGACCAGCACGATGGCGGGCAGGCAGAGCAGGTTCAGCAAGTGAACACCTATAGAGAGGCCCGTCATGTACATGATGAGCACCAGCCAGCGGTCGCTGTGAGGCTCGTCGGCGTGGTCCTCCCATTTCAGGATGAGCCAGAAGACGACGGCTGTGAATGCCGACGAATAGGCATAGACCTCGCCTTCGACGGCCGAGAACCAGAACGTGTCGCTGAAGGTATAAATGAGAGCGCCGACCATACCGGCAGCCTCGATAGCGATAAGGCGTGACGTGGTCAGCTCTTCCCAGCGGTCGATGAGCAGCCGGCGTGTCAGGTGCGTAATGGTCCAGAAGAGGAACAGGATACATGTTGCCGAGAGCAGTGCGCTCATGATGTTCACCCAGTAAGCCACCTGCGATGGGTCGCTGGCAAACTGTGAGAAGAGGTTGGCCGTCAGCATGAAGAATGGTGCCCCGGGCGGGTGTCCTACTTCAAGCCTATAGCCAGTGGTGATAAACTCGGGGCAGTCCCAGAACGAGGCTGTGGGTTCGATTGTGGAGCAATAGACGACGGCAGCCACCAGGAAGGCGAGCCATCCGCAGAGGTTGTCCACGATTCTGAATTGTTTCATTCTTCTTTTGCTTTGTGGTTTATTTAGCTTGCAAAGTTAGTAAAAGTTTAGCTTATATAAATAATCCTACGCCGTAAATTAAGATAATATAACGGAATATCTTTCCCAGCGTAATGGCGATAAACGTGATAGCGACGTTAGCGCGCATCAGTCCCAGCAGGATGGTGATGGCAGAACCGAGCACGGGCAGGAAGGCGAAGAACCCCATCCAGGCACCTCGGCCCGCCATGAATCGCTCGGCCCGTTCCATGTCGCGTGGGCTGACGTGCAGGTATTTCTCGAACCACTCCACCTTGCCTAATCGGCCTACAAAGTAGTTTAGGCCCGAGCCGAGCACGTTGCCGACGGTGCCGTAGGCGGCCAGCAGCCACGGGTCAAGGCCGGTGGCCATCAGTGTAGCCATGACCACCTCGCTCGAGAATGGGAAGACACTGCCAGCCAGGAACGAGGCCAGCAGCATGCCCAGGTAACCGTAGCCGGTCAGAAAGTCAATGACGGCATCCATAAGTTTAGGATCGTGAGCAGCAGTGCGACGGTACAGATGACGTAGAAGGCTATGTTGGTGTAGCGCGTGTAGGTGAGCGAGAGGAAATGGGCAATGAGTGGTGAGACGTTGATGATGAGTATGCGGATGAGCATGTCGTAGTGCTGCGGCTGCAACACGATGAAGACCGTCGTCAGCATCCACGCTTGGATGAAACAGCCGAAGAGCAGACGGATGCGTATGCCGTCGGCCGATTTCTGTCGCCAGTAGTGTATGGTGCCGGTGATCCCTAAAGCCACGACGAAGACGAATAGCAGCAGTTCGTTGACGGTGACTTGCTGGTAGTCGAACGGCAGTTGGAAGTCGGCGATGGCCGCGAAATGGCGCAAGAGCATGCCGGTGCCGCCCTGATAGACCAGCAGCGGTACGGCAAACCAGTAGGGCAACAGTAGTCCGATGATGGAGGCGAAAAACGTACGCCAGCTGAGCGACGTGAGCCTGAAGAACATCATTGCCCAGAGCAGGGGCACGTAGTACAGGATCTGTATGAAGACGGTGCTGGCCAGTCCGACGCAGAGGAAGGCGTAGAATATCCAGCCTACGGCCTGCTTGTTCTGGTAGCTGTGGAATCCGGCGATGTAGGATGCCACGACACACAACTGGACGATGGACCCGCCGAGCGAGCCGAACAAGAAACAGCCGGCACAGAGCAGCACGATGAACGAGCAGGAGACGGTGCGGCTGTAGATGCGGATGAGGGCGTTGCTGTTGTTCAGCTCCACCATGAGGTAGGCCGAAATGAGGAAGCAGGCGAACTGCACCCACGCCCCCTTCATTACCTCGGCGGTAGTGATGGGTATGGCGGGAATGAGCAGTCCGCTGGCTATCCACACCCCGATGGCATAGACGACGACCATCGGCAGCGTGAAGCGGCTCTCGGCAACATGGTTCTGTGTACGTTTAACCATTGCTTACAGGTCGGCACCGATGTCGCGGCGGAAGTAGCGGTCCTGGAACTCTATCTTCTGGGCCTCAGTGAACGACTTCCTTAAAGCTTCGGCCTTGTCCTTGCCGTAGGACGAGACGGCGATGACGCGGCCGCCGTTGGTGACAAGCCTCTCCCCCGGCCCCTCCCCCGTAGGGAGGGGAGCCATAGCCGTGCCAGCGTGGAATACGATGGAGCCTTCGACCTGGTCAATGCCTGTGATTTCGTAGCCTTTCTTATAGGCTTCGGGATAGCCGCCGCTGACCAACATGACGCAGACGGCGGAGCGCTCGTCGAACTCGACGTTGTATTCGTCGAGACAACCGTTGGCTACTCCCTCGAAGAGGTCGACAATGTCGGTCTTCAGGCGCAGCATGACGGTCTCCGTTTCGGGGTCGCCCATGCGGCAGTTGTACTCAATGACCTTCGGCTCGCCGTCGCAGTTGATGAGTCCGAAGAAGATGAAGCCCTTGTAGTCGATGCCTTCGGCAGCCAGACCTTCTACCGTGGGCCGTATGATGCGCTGCTCCACCTTCTGCATCCACTCGCGGGTGGCAAAGGGCACAGGCGAGACGCTGCCCATGCCGCCGGTGTTCAGCCCCGTGTCGTGCTCGCCGATGCGCTTGTAGTCCTTGGCCTCGGGCAGTATCTGGTAGTGCTGGCCGTCGGTCAGCACGAAGACCGAGCATTCAATGCCGCTGAGGAACTCCTCGATGACGACGCGGTTGCTGGCGTTGCCGAACATACCGCCGAGCATCTCGCTGAGTTCGTGCTTAGCCTCGTCGAGCGTCGGCAGTATCAGCACGCCCTTGCCGGCGCAGAGACCGTCGGCCTTCAGCACATAGGGCGGCTGGAGAGTCTCCAGGAAGGCGAAACCGTCCTGTATGGTGGCGGGGGTGAACGTCTGGTAGCGGGCGGTGGGTATCTGGTGGCGCTGCATGAAGCCCTTGGCAAAGTCCTTCGACCCCTCGAGCACGGCGCCGGCTTTCGACGGGCCGATGACGGGCACGTCCTTTGTCCTCGGGTCGGCCTTCAGGTCGTCGTAGATACCCTTCACCAGCGGGTCTTCCGGTCCGACGACAACCATCTGTATGTCGTTGTCGGCCACGAACTGCTTGACGCCCTCGAAGTCGTCGGCCTTCATGGCTACGTTCTCGCCGCACTGCGAGGTGCCAGCGTTGCCTGGTGCTATAAACAGTTTCTCACACTTGCTGCTCTGTGCAATCTTCCATGCTAAGGCGTGCTCGCGGCCGCCGCTGCCTAATAATAATATCTTCATGCTATTTTCGATTTACGATTTTCGACTTTCAATAATCAATTTACTTCAGGTAGTCCTCGAAGTACTGCGTGATACGTTCGTGGAGATGGACGCTGGCGTGGCCACGCATGTTGTGAGGCTCGCCAGGGTAGGCAAAGAAGTCGGGCTGGGTGCCGGCCTTGATGCAGGCGTCGAGGAACGACAGGCAGTGCTGGGGCACCACCGTCGCGTCGTTGTAGCCCGTTATGATTTGCAGGCGGCCCTTCAGGTTCTTGGCCTGGCTGAGCAGGCTGCACTTGGCGTAGCCCTCGGGGTTCTGTTGCGGGGTGTCCATGTAGCGCTCGCCGTACATCACCTCGTACCACTTCCAGTCGATGACGGGGCCGCCGGCCACGCCCACCTTGAACACGTCGGGGTAGTTGGTCATCAGCGAGATGGTCATGTAACCGCCGTAAGACCAGCCGTGTACGCCGAGACGGTCGGCATCGACGTAAGGCAGCGACTTCAGATAGTCAACGCCCTTCATCTGGTCCTTCATCTCCACCTGACCGAGCTGTCGGAAGGTGGCCTGCTCGAAGTCGCGGCCGCGGTTCTCCGAGCCTCGGTTGTCGAGTATGAAGACGATGTAGCCTTTCTGTGCCATGTAGGTCTCCCACGAGCGGCTGGCCCAGTGCCACGAGGCTTCGACGTTGTGGGCGTGCGGTCCGCCGTAGACGTAGACCACGGTGGGATATTTCTTCGTGGGGTCGAAGTTGTGAGGCTTCACCATGCGGTAGTAGAGGTCTGTCTCGCCGTCGGCGGCCTTGATGCTGCCACACTCGAAGATGGGCTGCTGGTAGTCTGCCCACGGGTCGTCGGCCTCTAAGAGGCTTGTGTGGCGTGGCTGTTTCGATGTGAGGTCTATGACGTCGATGCAGCGGGGGCGTGTAGGCGTCGAGAATCTGTCGATAAGCAGGTCGCCCGATGCCGACAGCACGCCGCGGTGTACGCCGTCTACGCTTTCAAGGGCTTTCATCTGCCCGTTTGTCACGTTGACGCTGTAGAGCCGGCGGTGCAGCGGATGCTCCTTGTTGGCCGCGATGACAATGCTCTTCGACTTCTTGTTGAAGCCCAGTACGTCGAGAACCACCCAAGGACCCTTAGTGATCTGCTTTACCATTTCGCCCTTTATATTATATAGGTATAGGTGGTTGTAGCCGTCGCGCTGGCTCTGTAGGATAAAGAGGTTCTTGTCCCATGGCAGGAACTCGATGGGGTGGAGCGGCTCAACGTACTTGTCGCTCGTCTCGCGGCAGAGCTCGTATTTGCGCTTGCCTGTAGCGGCGTCGTAGCAGACGAGGCGGCAATCGTTCTGGTCGCGGTTCAGCTCCTGCAGGTAGATGGTCTTCGAGTCGGGGCTCCAGGCCAGGTTGGTGAAGTAGCACGTCTGCTGCAGTGCCGTTGCGGCAACGTCGACGGCAGGGGTCTGTAGGTAGGTGGTCTTGCCCGTCGTGAGGTCGTAGACGCCGATGGTGACGACGTGGGTGTTGGTGCCGGTCATCGGATATTTGTCGGGCTCATGGGTGGCGATGCGCGGGAAGATGTCCACCTGCGGGTAGTCAGTCACCATCGACTGGTCCATGCGGTAGAAGGCCAGACGCTGGCCGTCGGGGCTCCAGAAGGTGCCCTTCGTGATGCCGAATTCGTCGCGGTGGACGCTCTGGCCGTAGACGATCTCACGCGAGCCGTCGGTAGTCAGCTGTTGAGTGCCCCCCTTGCCGTCGGCGACGTAGAGCTGGCAGTCCTTGACGTAGGCCGTGGCCCTTGACTGCGGGCACCAGTCGTTGGCCTCCTCACCGGAGATGCTGTCCTGCCACACAACCTGCTTGGCCTTGAAGTCGACCAGGATAAAGGCGTGGCGGTTGCCGACGGCCACCAGTGGCTTGTTGGGGTAGGGGAACGTGGCGTTCATCAAGTGACGCACGTATCGTTCGTCGTCGCTCTTTGCCCATTTGTTGATGTCGTCGAGGGTGAAGAGCAGGCGCTTCCTGCCCGTCTTGGCGTCAATGGTGTAACATTCCTCCACATCGGTCTGTACGAGCTGGTCGCCCCACCACGTGAGCCACATGTTCTTGGGCTGCAGGTTGGCGTAGTTGTTGCCGCCGAAGTTCAGGTCCTCAAGTGTGAAAAGCTTGTCTTGCGCTGTCATTGATAGTGCCAGTGATAAGAACAGGAGCAGTGTCTTAATCCTCGTCATCGTTGTCGAATCTGTTATGTCTCTTACCAAAACTGCGCTTGTCGCCGCGGTCGAAGCTGCGTTTGTCATTGCGCTCAAAGCCCCGCTTGTCGCCGCGGTCGAAGCGGCCTTTGCCGGATCTCTGGAAGCGGTCGTCCCCGTGTCCCCTCTGCTCGCGCTGTTCCCTTGACTCGCGGGGGCGGCGCTCCTTACGGTCGTCGAACACGTCGTGGCGGTGGAAGGTGAACGAGCGGATGTCGCCTCCCTCGTTCTGCTCCTGTTCCTCTAACCGTTGCTTGAACTCGCGGTTCTTCTTGAAGCGGTGCTTCTCGGCCATCTGACGCTTCTCATCCTCGCTTTTCACGGTGCCGCCTTCTGAGCGGAACACCTTCATCTTGCCGTCGAACATCTGGTACTTGCGGAACTCGCACTCTAACGAGCCATTGTAGAGCGGAATCTTGATAGAGGGCTTCAGTCCTATCTGGTCGAAGCACTCCTCGCGATAGCTAAGCACCCAGGCGTCGTTGCCCGTGAACTCGTGCTTCAGCCGCTCGCCTATCATCTTGTAGGTACCTAAGAGGTCGGGCGTCGTGATGCGCTCGCCGTAGGGCGGGTTGGTTACGATGATGCTCTTCTCCGTGGGCTGCTTGAAGTCCTTGAAGTCCTGCTGCTCGATGGTGATGTGGGCCGACAGTCCGGCGGCCTGCACGTTGCGGCGCGCGGTGTTGACGGCTTTCGGGTCGACGTCGTAGCCGTAGAAGCGGCAATTGACGCTGTCCTTCTCGTGTTCCTCGCAGTCGTTGTAGATGCGGTCGAACAGCTCGGCGTCGAAGTCGGGCCATTTCTCGAAGGCAAACTCCTTGCGGAACAGCCCCGGCGCCATGTTCAGTGCAATGAGCGCTGCCTCAATGAGCAGTGTGCCCGAGCCGCACATGGGGTCGATGAAGTCGGTGTCGCCCTGCCAGCCCGTCAGCATGATCATGCCAGCGGCAAGCACCTCGTTGAGCGGGGCCTCCATCGTCTCCTGGCGGTAGCCACGGCGGTGGAGCGACTCGCCGCTGCTGTCGAGCGAGAGCGTACACTGGTCTTCGGCGATGTGTATGTTCAGCCTGATGTCGGGGTTAGCCACCGAGATGTTGGGACGGCTCCCGGTCTTCTCGCGGAACTGGTCGACAATGGCATCCTTTACCTTGTAGCTGACGAATTTCGAGTGGCGGAACTCCTCAGAGAAGACAACCGAATCGACGGCAAACGTCTTGTCGTTGTCGAGGTACTCTGTCCAGTCAATCTTGCGGATTGCCTCGTAGACATCGTCGGCACTCTTGGCCTTGAAATGTCGTATAGGCTTGAGAATCTTAATAGCGGTGTGCAACTGGAAGTTAGCACGGTACAGCATCTCCTTGTCGCCCCTAAACGACACCATGCGCCGCCCTGTCTTTACGTCGTTAGCCCCCAGTTGGGTCAGTTCTTTCGCCAATACGGGCTCTAAGCCCATAAATGTCTTGGCGATGATTTCGAATGTTTGTTCCATTAAATATAAAATGCGTATTTCGGGCTACAAAGATACAACAAATACGGCATAAAAGCAAAATAATTCCCAAAATAATTTCCAAAATCAAAATAATTGTGTAATTTTGCGCTGGCTATAGATGAGATTACGGACAATGCTAACGAAAAGAACACGATTTGCCCTCGGGGCGGCTCTTACCTTTTTGCCTCTGCTGGCAAGTGCTCAGGACTCCCTGCCGACGCGCATTTCCTATGTCCTGCAGACTGAAGCCTCAGTGGGCACGGGCGACTACTCGGCTTACCAACTGGTGACCAATCGCCACCATATTCATTCCACGCGGCCAAACACTGCCTATGTCCGGGGAGCCCTCAGCGTCGAGCATGCCCTGGGTGGCGGTGCTGTGCTCTCAGGCTGCGTCGATGGCGTGGCCTCGCTGCACGCCGACCATCAGGTCTACCTCCAGCAGTGCTATGCCAACCTGACCTACAAGTCGTTCTTCCTCGAGGCTGGGGCGCGCGAGGAGCCGCCCGTACTGCGCGACGCCGAGCTGTCGAGCGGTCCTTTTGCCAAGGGCATCAACGCCAAGCCGGTGCCACAGCTTCACCTCGGTACCAACGGCTTTGTTGACATCCCCTTCACGCGTGGCTGGCTTCAGGCCAACTTTGACGGTGGCTATGGCGTCTTCCTCGACGGCGACTACCGCGAGCAGGCCTACCGCCGCTCGCCCGTCGTCAACTACCGCTATGCCACGGGCATCCTCTACCACCAGAAGCACCTCTACTTCCGTTCTAACCCCACCAAGCCCCTTTTCGTCACCGTGGGCATTGAGCACGTCGTCCAGTTTGCCGGTACGAAGCACGATTTCGTCGACAAAGATTACCCCAAGACCGTCAAGAAGCCAGCCAGCCTCAAGGCCTTCTGGAACGTCATCCTGCCCCTCGGCGATAACAAGTACTTCGAGAATGAAGCCATGGAGGACTGGGTCTACGGCAACCACCTCGGCTCCATGACCGTCCAGCTCGGCTGGAACATCGACCGCCACCACCAGCTCGAGGCCTATCTCGACAACCCCTTCGAGGATGGCTCCGGCATACGCAAGGGCAACGGGTGGGACGGCCTCTGGGGACTGCGTTACAGCAATACCAAGCCAGGCCCCCAGCTCGTCAGGCGGGCCGTCGCCGAGTATCTTCAGACCACCAACCAGTCAGGTCCACTCCACTGGGACCGTGGCGACTATCCAGAGCCTGCCCGGAGCCAGATTACTGATCTCGTCGTCGGCAACGACAGCTACTATAACCACACCTTCTATAGCAGTTACGACCACTACGGTATGGCCTTGGGTACAGCCCTGCTCCTTTCACCTATTTATAATAAGGACGGTCAGATGATGTTCAGCGACAGCCGAGTCAAGGCTTGGCATCTCGGCTTATGTGGCGAGCTGACCGATAACATCTCCTATATCGCCAAGGGCTCCTACCGCGAGGGCTGGGGAACCTATAATGCCCCGCTGCCAATAAAGCACCACTCCTTCGACGCCCTCGTCAAGGGTGTTTACCACACTGGACCCTGGCAACTCGGCGCCTCCTATGCCTTCGACCTTGGAAATATCTATGGCGACTGCCACACGTTTAACTTTAATGTAGCTTATCATGGGAAAATTCTTTAGACTCACTTTCATTCTCGCTATAGCCAGTCTCGTCGCCTGCCAGGAGGGCCGCGAGGCCGGCGACCTGTGGGGCCAATGGCGCCTGAAGGACTCCGACACCCATTACCTCAGCTTCGCAGGCTCTGTCGCCCTCTTCCGCATCATCCCCGAGCGTCAGGTCTACGCTAACTTCCAGCACGTCGCCGACAGCCTCTTCATCCAGTGCTGCTCCGTCAACGCCGACCCGGCCGACACCATAGCCATTGAAAGCAAGTTCGGAATGAAGCCCTTCACCAATATCCGTCTCAAGGTCCAGACGATTGAAGACCAGACGCTCGTCCTCACCGACGGCGAGAACCACTGGGCCTTCCGGAAATACTAAAAAACCGGGAGTGTCCTCGCGACAGTCCCGGTCTTGTTCTAACTAACTTATTATCAACTATTCATTACTCATTCGGGTGCAAAGGTACCGCCTTTTCCCCGATTTTATGCCCTCTGCAATGAAAAAAAACACGTAAACGTTTGCGTCTTTCCAGCTTTTTTTCTACCTTTGCCCCGTCAAAGCTACTATTATGCCGAAACACAGAACATCACTCAAGGATTTAGCCCAGGAACTAGGCGTCAGTATCGCCACCGTCAGCCGGGCACTCCACTCCTCACCAGAGATAGGCAAGGAGATGCAGCAACGTGTAAAAGACCTCGCCAAGAAACTCAACTATCGTCCCAATCCCTTCGCCCAGAGCCTACGCAAGGAAGCGCCCAAAGTCATCGGGGTCGTCGTCCCCAACCTCGTCACACATTACTATGCAGCCGTCCTCGACGGCATCGAGGTCGAAGCTGCCAAGGCCGGCTACAGCGTCATCAGCGCCAATACCCATGAGGACTGTCGCGACGAAGAGCGCGCCATCGACAACTTCATCGACCTCCACGTCGTCGGCATCATCGCCTGTCTCGCACAGAGCACCACCGACTACAGCCACTTCCAGGAAATCAGCAATATCGGCATACCCCTCGTTTTCTTCGGGCGCACCTGCCTGCCCGACATCTTCTCCTCAGTCACCGCCAATGGCGACGAGGCAGCCCAGCAAGCCACGCAGCACCTCATCGACACCGGTTCACGACGGATAGCCTTCGTCGGAGGTCCAAACCACCTCGACATGGTCCGGCGTCGCAAGCACGGCTATCTTGAAGCACTACGCGACAACCGGATACCCATAGAGCGCGAACTCGTCATCTGCGACAACATCGATTTCGACGTCGCACTACGAAACACCATCAGCCTCCTCCAGCGCCCTGACCGTCCCGACGCCATCCTCGCCTTCAACGACATTCTGCTCTTCGCCGCCTTCAATGCCATCAAGCAACAAGGGCTGCGCATCCCCGACGACGTCGCACTCATCGGCTTCACCGACGACGCCCACGCCCGTTACACCACGCCCCGCCTCTCAGCCATCGAGGACCAGTCCTTCCGCATGGGACAGGTTGCCTGCCAGCTTCTCTTACGCGCCGTAGCCGGCGACACCAAAGTGCGAAAGGAAATCGTGCCACAGAAACTCGTTATCCGCGAAACGTCGGCCAAAAAGCCCATATAGTGTGCGCGAAAAGTAATTTTTGTTGTCTTTTTAACATTTAAAGTTTACGTCTTATTGTTTTTTTTGTTAACTTTGCACCCGCTAAAAGTGCAAAGCTAGGATAATACTATAACTAACATTTATAAATTTTCTACAAAAACAACTGTTACTATGGGAAAAACATCTCTAAAATTTGTTGTGCTCGTCATGGCTCTGCTCATGGCGCAGACAATGGTGACGGGTGCTGCTCTCAGTGCGAAGGTTGTGACGGGAAAGGTGGTCTCTGCCACCGACGGTGAGGAGCTTATAGGCGCCACCGTCCAGGTGCAGGGTACTCAGACCGGCACAGTCACTGATTTTGAAGGCAACTTCAAGGTCAACGCCAACGAGGGCCAGTCGCTCGTAGTGTCTTATGTAGGCTTTTTCAGCAAGACCGTCAAGGTCGGCAGTGAGAGCCATTACGACATCCAGCTCGAAGAGGACAAGAAGTCGCTCGACGAGGTGGTCGTCATTGGTTACGGCGTCCAGAAGAAGAAGCTCGTCACCGGAGCCACCCTTCAGGTGAAGGGCGACGACGTGGCCAAGCTCAACACGTCGAACCCGCTGCAGGCTCTGCAGGGTCAGACGCCGGGTATGACCATCATCTCCGAGTCGGGCCAGCCCGGTGAGGGCCTGAAGGTCAACATTCGCGGTCTCGGTACCACCGGCTCCAGCGGCCCGTTGTACATCATCGACGGCGTTCGCGGCGACATTGCCACGGTGAACCCCGCCGACATCGAGTCCATCGACGTACTGAAGGACGCAGCCTCAGCCGCCATCTATGGTTCGCAGTCGGCTAACGGTGTGGTGCTCGTCACCACGAAGAGCGGCAAGGAAGGCCGTTCGGTGGTGGCCTTCGACGGCTACTACGGTTGGCAGACCGCTCCCCGCAAGATTGAGATGCTCAATGCCAGCCAGTATATGGCCATCATGAACGAACAGAACCTGAACTCGGGCAACAGCGTCTACGACTGGGACAACATCAAGAGCATCTGGCGCTACGACGCCGAGGGCAACAAGCTTGGCGTTATCGACACCGACTGGGTTGACCAGATGTTCAAGGACAATGCCCAGACCTACAGCGGCAACCTGAGTATCAGCGGCGGCTCGCAGAAGGGCAACTACGCCCTGTCGTTGGGCTACCTGGAGCAGGAGGGTATCGTCGGCGGTCGTGACGTGTCGAACTACGAGCGTTACAACTTCCGTGTCAACTCCGAGTATCAGGTCATCGACAACTTCCTGAAGGTTGGCGAGCAGGTCAGCTTCATCTACTACAAGAAGAACGGCATCAGCGTGGGCAACCAGTACAACAACACGCTGCGCTCGGCCTTCGGCACATCGCCCTTGGCTCCGGTCTACAGCGACAACGGTCGTTATGGCTCGCCTTACAACGACACGTCTGCCAGCGACTGGTATAACGCTGACGGCAACCCCTACGGTGCCATGATGACCAATACCAACAACAAGACTCAGAACATGACGCTGACGGCTAACGCCTTCGCTGAAATGGAATTCATCAAGAACCTGAAGTTCCGCACAACCTTAGGCGTGAAGTATGACTCGAACAACTACCGCTCGTTCACGCCGATGTACCACTTCTCGGTCTACTCGCTGAACGACACCCGCACCGGTGTGTCGCAGAGTGCCAGCGACGGTCTGGGCATAACCTGGACCAATACGCTGAGCTATAACTTCAAGCTCGCTGAGCATAACATCGACGCCATGGTGGGCTACGAGGTCTACCGCACCGAAGGCCAGAGCATCTATGGTGCCAACGGCTCGCTGCGCGACGGTTTCGACACGTGGAAGTATGCCTACCTGAGCAACGGCACCGCCACCAACTCTGAGGGCGGTCTCTCCGTCAGCGGCACACCGTGGGACGAGGAGCGCATGGTCAGCTACTTCGGCCGTGTCGGTTGGAACTGGAAGGAGCGCTACATGGCCACCGCTACCGTGCGCCGCGACGGTTCCTCGCGCTTTGCCAAGGGCCACCGCTTCGGTACCTTCCCCTCAATCTCGGCAGGCTGGGTGGTCACCAACGAGTCGTTCATGGAGCCCGTCACGTCGGTGATGGACTACTTCAAGCTGCGTGCATCGTGGGGCCAGGTCGGTAATCAGAACATTGGCAACTACATGTATCTGGCACCGATGAGCTTCTCGAACCTCTACTACAACTTCGGAACGACCCTCGGCAGCGACGGCGACGTCTGGGGCGCACGTCCTACCCGTCTGGGCAACGAGGACATCACGTGGGAGACCTCTGAGCAGTTCGACCTCGGCTTCGATGCCCGTTTCCTGAACCAGCGCCTGAACGTCAACTTCGACTTCTATATCAAGACCACCAAGGACTGGCTCGTGCAGCCCCCCGTGCTGGCCACCGTCGGCACAGGTGCCCCGTTCATCAATGGCGGCGACGTGAAGAACACCGGTGTTGAGCTGGCTCTCTCGTGGAACGATGTCATCGGCCAGGACTTCCGCTACTATGTCAACGTGAACGGCGCCTATAATAAGAATAAGGTGGGCAACATTCCCAACGAGGACGGCATCATCCACGGCCAGAGCAACATGCTCTACGACAACTCCACCGAGTTCTACCGTGCCTCCAACGGCGAGCCCATCGGCTACTTCTGGGGCTTCAAGACTGCCGGCCTGTTCCAGAACCAGCAGGACATCGATCAGTGGGTGGCCGCTGGCAACGGCGTGCTGCAGGCAGCTCCCCAGCCGGGCGACGTGAAGTATTACGACATCAACCACGACGGCATGATCAACGATGCCGACAAGGTGAACCTGGGTAACGGCATGCCCGACTTCAACTACGGCTTCTCGCTGGGCTTCGACTGGCGCGGCCTCGACTTCTCGGTGACGGCCAACGGCCAGGTGGGCAACGACATCGTGCAGTCCTATCGCAACGTCGGCTCGACCACGGCCAACTACACCACCCAGATACTGGACCGCTGGACGGGCGAGGGCACCTCGAACAAGGTGCCTCGTGTGACCAACACCAACGTCAACTATCAGTTCAGCGACCTCTTCATCCAGGATGGCGACTTCCTGCGTATCTCAAACATCACCCTGGGCTACGATTTCTCTAAGCTGCTTCGCACGAAGTATATCTCGCAGTGCCGCGTCTACGCACAGGTGCAGAACGCCCTGACCTTCACCAAGTACGACGGCATGGACCCCGAAATCGGTTATGGTATGGACGGCTGGGTCAGCGGTATCGACCTGGGCTACTACCCACGCCCGCGCACGATTCTCTTTGGTGTAAACTTGAAATTCTAATCCTTAGACGACTACAATATGAAGACAAAGATATTATCTATAGCTGCCGCCAGTCTGCTCACCCTGGGCATGACCTCCTGCGGCGAAGACTTCCTGGAGGTGCAGTCGAAGACCGAGGGCACCACGGGAAACTATTACAGCAGCGAGTCGGCCATGTCGCGCGCACTCATCGGCTGCTATGATGCCTGGCAGTGTACGGTCAGCAAGGGCCCGGTGTTCACCCTGCTCTATATGTCTGACCTGCTGAGCGACGAGTGCTTCGGCGGTACGGGCAACAGCGACGCCCGCAACTCGCAGGTGGTTGACCGCTTCGACATTGCCGAAGACAACTCGCAAGTAGACCTGCACAACGACCTCTGGAAATACTACTATGAGGCCATCTACACCGTCAACGAGCTGATACAGCACGAGAATGACGTGACCTGGTCGAGCGACGCCGCCCACGGCCGTCTCATCGGCGAGGCCCGTGCCATGCGCGGCATCCTTTACTTCGACCTGGCCCGTATTTTCGAGAACGTGCCCCTGCTGACGGTGCCCACCACCGCCAACGTGCCGCAGGCCCCCGTTGACGAGGTCTACGAGCAGATTTTCAGTGACCTGAAGTATGCCGCCGACAACATTCCCGCCGATGCCTATCCCAAGGCCTCGTCGTCGACCAACGACGGCCGCATCACCTGCTATGCCGCCAAGGCCATGCTGGCGCGCGCCTACCTGTTCTATACCGGTGTCTATGGCAAGGAGCCTCAGACCGTCACCAAGGCCGACGTGCTGCAGGGCCTTGAGGACATCGTCAAGAGTGGCGAGTATTCGCTCGTGCCGCTGTACAAGAACCTCTGGTACTGTGCCAGCACCAAGTGGGAGGGCAGCGACCAGACCGGATGGAAGGAAGTATCGACCTACGCCGGCGAGGACAACGCTGAGAACATCCTGACCATGAAGTTCAACTACACCAGCGACTACAACGGCAACTCGGGCGGTAACAACGCCATCCAGATGCTCTCTGTCCGTGGCGGCACGTTCGTGGCCCCCTATGGCGAGGGCTGGGGCGGTGCCACCGTCGGCAAGCAGTTCTACGAGTCGTACCCCGCCGGCGACCAGCGTCGCGATGCCTCAATCATCGACCTCGCCGCCGAGGGCTTCACCGCCCTGGCCGACTATCAGCAGAACGGCCTGCAGAAGCAGCGCGAGTACACGGGCTATTTCAACAAGAAGTACACCGCCCGCTCGGCTCACCTGCTGAACGAGAGCAGCGGTACGTGGTCGTTCACCCACTACTGGAACGACGTCCAGGGTGGCGACTTCATGATTTCCCAGGCCATCGGCTATACCCTCATGCGCTATGCCGACGTGCTGCTGATGGCAGCCGAGCTTGGCAGTCCGAACGCCCAGAGCTATATCAACCAGGTTCACAACCGTGCCTACGCTACCGAGGCTGAGGACGGTTCGGTGGTCACCCCGTCGCTCAGCGTCGCCGTGACCAAGGAGAACATCATGGAGGAGCGCCGTCTGGAGTTCGCCTTCGAGGGCGTGCGCTACTGGGACCTTCTGCGTCAGGGCGTTGATGTGGCAGCCCGTGCCATTGTGGCCTCGGGCGAGACTGTGCTTGACGGTGGCCAGGAGAACCGTGTGACGTTCAAGGCCGACAACATCACCTCGAAGCGCGGCTTCCAGCAGATTCCGCTCACGCAGATTCAGTTGTCAAACGGCGTGCTGAAGCAGAATGCCGGATGGTAAAGCCCACCCCCACCCCCAGCCCCTCCACAAGGGAGGGGATATACAAGTACTTAGATAAACAAAGGTATTATAACAGAAAACAATATGAATACAATAGCATTGAATAAAAAGAAGATTAAGAGTTCGCTCGTTTGGCTCTCTGCTATCTTAGCTCCCCTCCCCTTGGGAGGGGTCGGGGGTGGGCTTCTCACCGCCTGCTCGCCCGACGACCATAGCCTCAGCCAGCCCGACCTCACCACGGCCGACCTGGCCCAGGGTATCGCCTACAGCGTCACCGTCGATGCCGACAACACCGTCACGCTGAAGAGCCTGCTCGACAAGAGCTACAACTGCTACTGGACACAGCCCAACGGCCGCAGCCAGGGCCCCGAGGTCAAGTTCCAGCTGCCCTTCGCCGGCACCTACGAGGTGCGCTTCGGCGTCGACACCCGTGGCGGCGTCGTCTACGGCGAGCCTTACCAGTTCCAGGTTACGACCAACAACATGTCGCTGCTCGAAGATCCCCTCTACGCCTATCTCTCCGGCGGCGTGGGCAAGCAGAAGAAGTGGGTGCCCGTCGATAAGTTCTACGGCGTCGGACAGTGTACCGCACCCGTTATGTACTGTAACCCTGACGACGTGCTCAACGACGGCTCCGGCGACACCAACATCGGTATCAACCACATGGTGCCCAACTGGGACCCCGGCTTCCAGTCGTGGCTCATACCCGCTGACTCGCCCTACATGAACTCCTACATGATCTTCTCGCTCGACGACCAGAACGGCTGCTCCATCGAGGAGTACCGTGGCGACGACGGCACGACGAAGAAGGGTAAGTGGAACCTCAACCTGACGGACAAGAACCACCCCACACTCTCGTTCACCGACGCCTACGCCATGCACAACCAGGGCTTCGACGAGGTGTGCAACAACTATACCACCGACATCGTCATCACCGAGCTGACCCCCTATATGCTTCAGCTCGCTACCATGCGAACCAACAGTGAGGGAGCCTGGTGGATTATCTGGAACTTCATCGCTGCCGACGTGCAGAGCGGCGCCGTCGAGATTCCCTCCGACGAGCCCAGCTACATCGAGCCGACTGCTCCCGCTGCGCCCCAGGTGGCCGACCTGGCTACGAAGCTCTTCACCACCGATATCAACGGCGTGAACTTCCAGGGCGACCAGATGACCTTCCTCCCCAGCGATGAAGGCCCCTACGACTGGCAGTGGTGGAACGGCGGCACACAGGCCTGGGAGAGCGTCACCGGTGGCAACTACAGCCAGAGCTGGACGCCCGCCTGGACCGACGACGTGCTCGACCTCGAGCTCACCTTCGCCCGCAAGGCCGACGGCACCTATACTTACGAGATCGGCGAGCAGAGCGGCACGATGACCATTGGCGACGGCACGCTCCTCTTCGACAAGGAAGTCTCCCTCTTCACCGTCGCCGGCGGCGGCCGTACACTCGAGCTCAAGGGCCAGGAGTGGACCGTCTTCAAGTGCGACCCCGGCTCTGAGCTCGTCATCGGCGTGCCCGACCAGCAGGATGCCGACGGCAACGTCAACACCTACCTTGTGGCCAACCTCGTCTACAAGGCCGTGGGTGGCGGTCAGAGCGGTCCCATCGTGGTGCCCTTCACGGCCGATAACGTCAACAACTACATCGAGGCCGACAAGTACTTCCGCTGTCAGCTATACAACCCGTGGGGTGGGGGCGGCGACGCCATCGACCCGACGACGCTGAAGGTCAAGAAGAACCAGACACTGAAGGTGACGCTCCGCCTCAACGGCTTCACATTCGAGCAGCCCGCCAAGATGGTGCTCTGCCTCAACTGGGAGACGACCGCCGAGAGCGGATGGGAGCCCGACTGCTTTGGCTACCAGCGTGCTATCCAGGTCAACGGCGACGGCACCTACACCGTCAGCTGGACCAACGACACCGGCGGCACCGTCAACTGGGGCGACGCCACGTCGGCTCTCATCGTCACCATGCAGTATGCGGGCTACGCCTCCGTCGAGCCCGACGCCGAGGGCACCTACAAGGCTGCCTGCACCGTGGAGAGCATCACCGTAGAGTGATGACAATTGACAATTGATAATGGATAATTGATAATTGAAAGTTATGAAACTAACAAAGATATTTTCAGCAGTCACGGCGCTGTTCATGACAGCCGCCGTACTCACCGCCTGTAGCGATGACGACGACTACACCGTCTATAACACACCGCTGCTCGCCGACGGGGCCGTCGTCACAGGCTCGGCTGACGTCACTGCCACGTCGGCTACCATGCACGGCACCGTGGCCGGACTCGAACAGATGAACACAGCCTCCTACACCGCAGGCTTCTACTACGGCGACGCCGCCGACCGCCTTACCGAGACAGCCTCGGCACCGGCGGCAGCCTCATTCGCTTCCACCCTCGAGAGTCAGCCCACGGGCAAGACCATCTACTATCAGGCCTTTGTCACCCTGCAGGGTCGGCTGACCTACAAGGGCGAGGTGAAGTCGCTCGTTACCACCAATGCCAAGGCCATCACCGGCGGTGCCGACGCCGTCGACTACACCGGTGCCACCCTCAGCGGCTCTATCCAGGACTATCCGGCCAATGCCGTCGATGCCGGCTTCGTCATTGCCTCACAGGCCGATGCCGAGGCCGTGCGTGCCGGCATGCGCATCGGCGCCGGCAGCACGCCCGAGAGCTTCACGCTCGGCGCCAACGGTCTGCTGCCCGCCACCACTTACTACTATGCCGCCTTCCTCGACCTCGGCTCGGGCGTCGTCTACGGCGATGTCAAGCAGTTCACTACCGATGCCCATGAGACAAACGTCGATGCCGACTTCGTCGACCTGGGTCTCTCGGTGAAGTGGGCCAAGTGCAACATCGGCGCCAAGACCGCTACCGACCTCGGTGGATTCTACGCCTTCGGCGACATGACGGGCGTCAACCCCAGCATCGATCCTGCCGACTATGCCTCGGCTGACACCTACAAGACGACCGCCGACGTGGCCTACGTTGCTACCGGCGGCAAGGGCATGCTGCCCACGGCAGCACAGTTCGAGGAGCTCTTCCGCCTCTGCAAGAGTGAGTGGACCCAGGTCGACGGCGTCAGCGGCTACAAGCTCACCGCCGCCAACGGCAACAGCATCTTCCTGCCCGCAGCAGGCCGCCGCGTGGCCAGCACTACCACTGGCCAGCTCACCAACGGCTACTACCTGACGGGCTCCGTCAACCCCACCAATGCCCAGTTCGCCATCGACTATGAGTTCTCGGCCGGCAGCGGCGTGCGCTCCACCCGTGCCGTCTACGAAGCCCTCTCCGTGCGCCCCGTCTCCGTGGCCCGCAACGTGCCGTTCCAGAAGGAGCAGCTCTACCAGAAGTGGTATCTCGACTGCGGACAGGACGGCAAGCAGCACGTCTTCGAAGGACCGTTCACCCAGTGGGGCAAGACCGACAACTGGGGCACCGTCACCAACAACGAGCCCAACCCCTACCAGGCTATCCACTGGGAGATGGGCAAGGACAACGGCTGGATAGGCTACACCTACGGCACTGACTACGGCTACATGGAGTTCCGCGAGGACGGCACCGTCTTCATCCACCGTCTCAACGACGCCGGCGAGGCCACCGACCAGGAGGGCCACTACACCATCGACGAGAAGAAAAAGACCATCACCATCGACATCGACGTGCTGGCTGCCAACACCTGGGTAGCCGTCAAGAGCGGTACGCTCAATATCCTCTCGCTCGACGAGGACGGCCTGCAGATCGGTATCCTCAACAACGACGACTACCAGTACTCGCTCAACTACTACTCGCAGAAGAAGGCCGACAAGGATGCCGCCATCAACGTCAGCCTCATCTGCGTCGGCACCGACTGGAACGGCACCTGGGGCACTCAGGTGGCATCAATCGCTCCCGCCGAGCTCGACGGACAGCACACCTTCACCTACGAGGGGGCCTGCAACGGCCTGAAGGTCAACACCATCGACTTCGTCGGTCTGAAGAGCCGCTATCCGGGCGCCTTCGTCCGCATTGACGACATCAAGCTCGACGGACAGAGCATCAAGTTCAATGCCAACAACTTCTGCTACGGCGACATCGAGGACAACGGCAACTACCGCATCGAGATGGTCAACGTCTGGGGTAAGGGCGCCAAGGGCGAGAAGATCATCGCCTCGCCGTTCAGCAACCTCACCGACACTGACAACGACCCGGCCTTCACCTTCGCTAAATCGCTGGAGGTGACTTACACCATCGCCACCAACGGGCCCGAGAAGACCTACAAGCCCTGCCTCATCACCATCAACCCGGCGTGGGTCGGACCGTGGGACTACAACCAGGGCGCTACGTTCGACATCGTGCTCAACAAGGAGACGGCCAAGTATGAGGTCACGCAGTCGGCCTTCGACATCAAGTACGAGAGTGCCGACCACTCGGCAGGCTCCATCATGACCTTCGTCGAGATTGCCGACGCCTACGGCTTCTTCCCCACCATGCACTGCACGCTCGACGAGCTGCTGCTCGATGGCAAGACCGTCAGCTACGACGCCTCTAAGGTAATCGATGCCAACGAGAGCCCGAAGTATCGCCTGGAACTGTGGAACTGCTACGGAGCCACCGGCAGCAACGGTTGCGCCTTCGGCACCCGCGACGGCGACGTCATCCACGAACTCTCGTTCAGCAGCAGCATGGAACTGAAGTTCAGCATCAAGAGTCTCTTTGCCGTACCTCAATTCTAACCGACCGATATGCACAGTAATCTCTTAAAATCACTATTGCTGATGGTGGTCCTCGTGGCCACCACAGCTTTTGCGGCCTGCGGCGGCGACGATAACGACGACAAGACGCCTGCCGTCAGCGAACTCTCGCTCTCGACGACGTCCATCGTCTTTACCAAGGACGGCGGCACCCAGACCGTCAGCGCGCAGTCCGCCCAGCAGGTCACCGCCCGCAGCAGTGCCGACTGGCTCACCGTCAGCGTCGGCACCATGTCGTCAGCGCTGAAGGTGACACCCGTCACCGTCGTCGCTGCCCCTAACACGACGACGGCCGAGCGCACCGCCACCGTCACCATCGCCGCCGGCACGACGACCAAGACCGTCGCCGTCAGCCAGGCCAAGGGCGACGAGCCCGTCGTCGAACCGACGCCCGAGCCGCAGCCCACCGCCGAGATCACGGCTACGGCCCGCGACCTGGCCCGTCTGATGTATCCCGGCTGGAACCTCGGCAACACCATGGAGCCGCCCGTCAACGGGCTCAACGCCGAGACGTCGTGGCAGCCCACGAAGACCACGCAGCAGATTATCGACTACGTAGCGCAGCAGGGCTTCAAGTCCGTGCGCATACCCTGCTCGTGGAACATCCACGCCGACGCCGACGGCCACATCGACGCCCAGTGGACGGCCCGTGTCAAGGAGGTCGTCGACTACTGCATCAAGGCCGGACTCTACGTCGTGCTCAACGACCACTGGGACAACGGCTGGATCGAGACCAACGGCTTCTCAGACCTCAGCGAGGCTAACGTCGCTGCCAAGGCCGACAGGCTCAAGACGCTCTGGACGCAGATTGCCACCGCCTTCCGCGACTACGGCGACCACCTGCTGCTGGCCGGGCTCAACGAGCCCAACTGCGACTCGCAGCAGAAGACCGACGCCCTGCTGCGCTACGAGCAGGCCTTCATCGACGCCGTCCGCGCCACAGGAGGCAACAACGCACAGCGCACGCTCATCGTGCAGGGACCGTCGACCGACATCGAGAAGACCGACCAGTACTACGACGTCACCCGTCTCAACGACACGGCTGCCGACCGCCTGATGGTCGAGGTCCACTTCTACACGCCCTGGAACCTCTGCGGCATGGAGAAGGACGAGTCGTGGGGCAAGATGTTCTACTACTGGGGACAGGGCAACCACCTCACAGGCAGCAGCCATAACGCCACGTGGGGCGAGGAGTCTGACCTGAAGAAGCTCTTCCAGCGCATGAAGCAGAAGTTCGTCGACCGCGGCTATCCCGTCTACATCGGCGAGTACGGCTGCCAGTGGCGCGACGTCAGCAAGCAGAGCGGCGAGAGTCAGGCCCAGCACGACCAGTCGGTCAAGCTCTTCCACAAGACCGTCAACGAGCAGGCCGTCACAATGGGCATGGTGCCCGTCGTCTGGGACATCAACGCCGCCAGCCAGGGCGGCACCCGTGGCATCATGACTGTCCTCAACCGCGCCACCCTCACCGTGTTCTGCCAGCCAGCCATGGACGGCATCACCGAGGGCGTCGCCGCCGCCACCTGGCCGTACTGACGCTAACGTTAACGCTAACCCTAACGCTAACAGAAATTGCCGCCTCCGCAGCCCATGATGCTGCCGGAGGCGGCATCTTTTTCGTGTCTACTCCTTAGCCTGGTGGTTCAGGCTGTAGCGCATGGAGCGCAGGCCTTCGGGCGAGAGTGCTGTTTTACCTCGTGGTCGAAGCGCAGCTGCAGGTCCTTCAGTGTGTATTTCAAAAGAAAACGGTTAAACTATACAAAAATTGCAAACAAAAAGTAAACTATATGACGATTTTTTCGTAACTTCGCGGCAAAATCAAAAGAAATTGTTATGCTTATCAGGATTGTAACGACGAATTTTAGGTCATACGGACGGGAAACGGAGTTCAATATGTTGCCGTCATCGAATGTCCGCAGAAAGGACTGGCATGTCCACAGTCAGGACCGTGGTGCCAATGTGTTGCGCACGGCGGTAATCTATGGTGCCAATGGTGCAGGAAAGTCGTGTTTGGTCAAGGCACTTGGTCGACTCCAGACAATGGTGGCAGTGGGCAGTCTGCCTCCCACGGCTATCAGGGATGCTAATAAATATAATGACCCACAAATGCCAGTATCCATTGAGGTGGAGTTTGGTACGGAGTTGGACCAGTATTCCTACGGAGTGAGTTATCGTGGCAGCCTCTGCATGGAGGAATGGTTGTATTCTACCATCAAGAAACCTGTGTGCGTGTTTGAACGTAAATACGATGTAGAGACTGGCAAGACGAGCATCAATTTGGCGGCAGGGAAAAAGGACGCAGAGAAAACAAAACTACTGATTTCTCTATTAGAGGACAATCTGCTGAAAGGCAACGAGTTGATGCTGTCGAAACACGACGTGGTGAAGAATTCGCAGATGACGGATGCTTTCCTGTGGCTGACCACAAAACTGCACGTCATCTTCCCTGAGACCCGCTCGACCTCTATTTTCGACAACAGGTATTCCGACGAAGGATTCAAGTCGCAGTCCGAAGCACTTATTTCGGCCTTGGATCTTGGCATCAATGAACTGACCTTAAAAGATGAGGATATTGAGTCGTTCAAGCAGAGCATTTCCGAATGGCCCGAACTGGTGCAGGGCGTGGATGGCATTGTCAAAAGGCTCTCCCGTTCTCCCGAGGGCAC
>CAMOKH010000115.1 GCA_946617675.1 uncultured Prevotellaceae bacterium
GCTTCTGCCTTCGCCTGAAACTCCTTGCGCGATGGCGAACCCACAGGACCATACTTCTCCGTTAAGCGGTCATCAATTTGTGGCAACTTTACCCACTGTTCTTCAATAATCCTCAAACTCCTTCGTATATGTTGCAGCTCTAATTCTGTAGTTCATGCCGCAAAAGTAATATATTTATTCCGATTATCCAAATATTTGGGAGGAAAAACTCGCTTATTGGCCCTATTTTGCTTTTCGGCAATGAAAATCTCGTAGATTTGCCCCAAAGTATCAGATGAGAATACACCCTGAACTATAGCCAAACTGACCAACAAAGGAACTTCAACAGTACAATGCCTCAAAAAAGACTTTAATCTATAGAGAGGGATAGGGACTAATGCTCCTATCTCCTTCATATTTGTAGGAAGTGCTAATATTTGTTAAGTTTTGAAAGCTTGTGCACATTATTAGACAAAGATTTACTATTTTTGTAACGAGTTTCAAGTGCTCCTTAGAGTTGGGGTGCGTTTTTAATGGCTCAATACTTAGTAGAAAAGAGTGATTGAATACTATTGATGTTTGAATCTGGACAATTCAACTATCTGTTTAATAGTAGACAATATGCTCGCATCATTAGGATTATTGTACCCATTGAGGGTATACTATATTCTAAGGTGTGGGCTATTGTTTGTTACAAACAGATAGGTAGTCCAGAACCTTAACATCGTAGTGAGCAATAGTCCCACACTCTAAACAATAATCCGCTTTCATCTTGGGAACTGGGAGCACAAACATTATTAGACATGAGAAGAATAGTATTATCTGGTTTATTTTCCTTGTCAAACATGTTATTGTTGGCGCAAGGGAATTACAATGTGAATGTTTATAGCAATCCCTATGAGGCTATGGGCGCAAAATACCAACCTCTTGAGGTTCAAAGCACTACAAACCATTCTTCTAATATTGATAGAATACAACAACGTTGGATGGAAGAACAAAAATGGCATGACAATCTGATGAAGGATATAAGACAGAGAGCCGCAGACGGGAACACAATTATTTCAGATGATATAAGTACAGTTAGTGCAACTAATCTATCCAACAAATCGCTTTCTACATTAAGAGTAAGAACAGTTAGGAAGAAGAATGGTCGAATTGAAATTTCTTGTATTGGAATAAAAAAGGGTGAAACATGGCAACCATGTAATAAATCGATAATATCATTACAGCAGATGTACGAGTCTGCAAAAACTGATGCAGAAAAGAGTGCTATTTTGGGGTTAATGGATTATGGTAATTTATTACTTGATACAGGAACAAATGTCTTTGTGATAAGATAAAAAGAAAGGAATATGAAAAAAAATAACATGAGGCTTTATGTGCTTCTCATATTTTTCCTTATTGCGGGAACTAAAAATGTATTCTCACAAATAACTTCACCTGACAGCTATAAAGCCTGTTACTATTATGACGGTTATTGGAGTGATTGGAAAAGTCAATATGATTGGGAAATAAAAGGTTCATATAATGGCTTTATTATATATGACAAATTTACTCATCCTTCAAACTACTTTTTTAAGTTTTATGTTGCAGGACGGATAGCCCCAGATAAAAAGGAGATAAAACAACATTATAAGAGCAAAACTTGGTGGGAATATGGTGGAAGTGTTGAATATTATGTTTGTGATGTATATCCTACATTTAAAGACTGTATAAAAGAACTTGGAAGGCCTTTAAAAAAAGAAGATTTAGAGACAACAGAATACCAAAATAAACTATCCATATTAAGGGCATCATATTTAAGCAAAGGAAATAGCTTTTCACCAACAGGGCTTACTAAAAAAAGTTCACCAGCTAAGATAAAAATTGCCCCATACCCAAAGAAATCAAAAGTTCCCCAAGTTTATAACATTTGGTTTGATGGGGTTGGCTTAGGGTTTGATATGGGATGGAGATTTTTTGAAAACAGGCGGTAATGGAATCAGGCGGGACGGTTCTTGCGATTATTTCTAACGCACCTTCAAAACGATGCCTATCGGTTGGTGTCCGGTGGGCATCGTTTTGAAGTGTATTTCATTTTTAGCATGACTAACTTTCAGCAAAGTGCTACGCTGTCGATGCCTTTCATGTCGAGCGAACACTGCACCCCAAGGGCTCGGAATGCACGCATCATAGAACTGAGGGTGATGCTCTTTCCACTTTCTATCCTGCACACCTGTGACCTTTGACCCCCCATCTTCTCTCCCAGTTCAGCTTGGGTGAGATTCTTTGCCTCTCGTGCCGAATCAGATGCGGTTCGACTGATCATTTCTGAGTAACACTTTCCAGACGGTGCCCACTGTTATATACCAGGAGCCGCCGTTGTCGTTCAACAGAAAGTTCACGAAAGAGTGAAGTTTCTTGTGGTTTCCTTTGGCGGTTTGCTAAGAAATGAGTACCTTTGCATCGTCAAATTAACAAATAATGAAGATACTATTCCCTGAGAAGATAGAGGAGTTCGCTCATAATCATCCAGATGCAAAAGATGCGTTGGAACGATGGAGCCATATTCTGAGCCAATCAACGTGGCGGCATCATGCAGATTTGAAACAAGACTTCCCGTCAGCTGATTTTGTCGGCAACAACCGATATGTATTCAACATCAAAGGGAATAATTACAGATGCGTGGTGCTGGTAGTCTTCTTCGCAGGTACGGCTGCCATCAGGTTTATAGGGACGCATGCGGAATATGACAAGATAAAGGATATAAAAACCATATAAAGAGTGTTATGACGATTAAGAATGAGAAAGAGTATAAGGAGTATGAGGCTCGTATAGAAAGCCTTATCCAGCGGGGCACAGAATTGGGCGACATGGAATTGCTGAACGAAAATGAAAAGGCCGAATTTTCACAGTTAAGCATAGCCCTTGATGAATACGGCAAAGCTTATCATCCACTTCCCGGACAAATGAGCACGCTGCTGGCAGATGCCATTCTGTTTAAGGTGAAAGAAAAGGGTCTCAAGCAGAAGGACGCAGCTCGACTGATAGGCATCAGCCAGACTACATTTAGTGACCTTATTCACCGTCGCCGCCCATTAAGCTACGAGGTAGCCCGAAATCTTTATAAAGTTTTAGGGGTGCCTGCTGACGTCATTTTAGCATGAGAATCGCCTGAGCAGCGGGAACTCCACTGATCAATTCCGAGCGTCCCAAGAAGCAGAAATCAGGCGGGACGGTTCTTGCGATCATTTCTAACGCACCTTCAAAACGATGCCTGCCGGTTTGTGTCCGGTGGGCATCGTTTTGAAGTGTATTTCATTTTTAGCATGACTAACTTTCAGCAAAGTATTACGCTGCCGATGCCTTTCATGTCGAGCGAGCACTGCACCCCAAGGGCTCGCGGATCAGGAGGGACTCCACTGATCATTCTGAGGAATCGTGGGAACTGTTCTTCGGCAAGCGAAGCGGCATAGCCGAACGCGCGTGATCTTTTTTCTCATCCCTACAGTCCTGACGATAGTCTCACGAATAAAGCGATTCGCCAGCCTTCCACAACGGAGGGCTGGCGAAATGTATCGTGGACAGAGAAGGCCTGCTCCACCAATTCTGAGAGCATTTTTCCTGCACTTCCTGCACTGACTACTGATTCTCAGATAGTTACAGGCTAAAACAGCCGTTAAAACCTGCACTGACAGCTAACGATTTCCTGCACTGGCCGTCGGGAAAGAGGGGGCGCGCCATGAGCGGAAGGCGGCACCTGGCATTTTTTTCGCGCCATGAAAAAGAGTTTTTCATGGCCGGAAAATGTGTCAGTCACGCTAGGAAGACTAAGCTGACTGGCATCTTAACAAAAGTTAAAGCCACACCGCCACCGTCAGGAGGCAGTGCAGGAAAGAGAGGAAGCGCAGTGCAGGAAAAATATAGGTCTCAGCTGCGCAACTGCCTGATTCTCAGTGTCAAGTGCAGGAGTGCAGGATTTTTTTTCTTGCAAGGCTCGGAGAAAAGGTCACAACGCCGATGTTCAGAGGGCGTGCTCCTCAAATGCGGAAGAACGCGGTGAAGACGTCGGCAGGGAAGTGGGCTTCGAGCGCTACGGGGGTACGGAACAGGCCGAAGACGGCCGAGCCGCTGCCCGACATGGCGGCATAGACGGCACCGAGGTCGTAGAGCTGCTGCTTGATGGCACCGATCTCCGGGTGCAGGGCGAAGACGCTCTGCTCGAAGTCGTTGGTCAGTTCGTCGCGCCAGGTCTCCACGGGCTGCATCACGATGTCGCGGCAGCACTTGGCGGGCTTCGTGGGCTTGATGAGCGAGAAAGCCTCGCGGGTGGAGACGGGGATGTCGGGCCGCACGACGCCGATGTAGTAGCCGCTCAGGTCGAGGCTGATGGGCTGCAGCCGTTCGCCGATGCCCTCAGCGTAGGCCGGGCGGCTGATGATGAAGAAGGGGCAGTCGGCACCGAGTCGTGCGGCGTACGCAATCATCTGCTCGTCGCTCAGCCCCAGGGTGAACATCTCGTTGAGCAGACGTATCATGTAGGCGCAGTCGCTCGACCCGCCGCCCATGCCGGCCTGCGTGGGAATGCCTTTCCACAGATGGGCATGTACGCGCGGCATCTGCGGAAAGTCCTGCTTCAGCAGTCGGTAGGCACGTACGACGAGGTTCTTCTGCTCGTCGCCCTCAATGCTGATGTTAGTCACTTTGATGTCGCAGTCGTCGGCTGAGGGGAACCGTGTGTTCATCATCGTCAGCTCCAGCGCATCGTTAATCTCTGTTACGGGGTAGAACACGGTCTCCAGATTGTGGTAGCCGTCAGTGCGGCGCTCCACGATGTTCAGCCCCAGGTTGATTTTTGCTATCGGGAATGTAATCATGGCTCAAAGTAAATCATTTCTCGCTCATCGTGACAAGACCGCCGCTGACCTTGACGTCGCCCCGCTGCTCGAGTTGCTCGAGGACGGTGTTGATGGCTGCGCAGATCTTGGCGCCGGAATTAGAGAATCCCAGCTTGCGTGCGGCAAGGCTGGCTATGCGTTCGCGGGGCAGCGAGAACTCCTCGTCGATGACCTCGCGGATGACATTCATGATCTCGCGGTCGGGAATCTCAGCGATGGTGCGCAGCGACGGTGAGCGGTAGGTGTCGTAGGCCTCGGCACTCTTCCGGTCGAGCCAGAGCGTAAAGCCGTTGCCGCCGGCGTTCGGTTCGGTGTAGAACTTCGGTGCTGCCAGTGCTACGGCCTTCTGAATGCTGGCGCCCGCGTGGCCGAAGCCGAAGAAGCGGGCCAGCCGCTTGCAGAGGTAGTTGTCGTTGACGGGCTGCTCGACGGCCAGTATGCGCTGTATGGTGCCGCGGTTGTAGGCTCGCTCGGGGTTGTACTTCTCCTTGTCGATGCCCGATGGCGGCAGCTTGGCTTCCTGGTAGTCGAGGCGGTGGCCGTCGCGTACGGCTTCGCTGACAATCTGCGAGCGCCGCGCCTTCTCGACCGAGAAGACGTAGTCGGGCTGCGGCTCCTCGTGCTTCACGGGGGCAGGCTTGCCGCTCTCGGCCAGCCGCAGCTCGTCGAGAATCTGGCTGACTACGCGCTGGCGGTTCTCGTACCAGTCGATGGAGTAGACGCGCATGGTGCGCCACTTGAGCATCTCGAGCACGCTGGGCTGCACGATCTCGCGGTCGCGGGTTGTCTTGGTGGCATAGTAGCCCGAGCCGTCGCAGAGGATGCCCAGGAGGTAGCGGTGTGGGTCGTCCTTGGCCGAGACGGCGATGTCGATCTTGAAGTTCGAGCGGCCTACGCTGGTGGTGACGTCGTAGCCCTGCTGGCGGATGGCCTCGCTGATCTGGCTGACGAGCACGCTCCGCTCGGTGGCGGGGGCCTGGGTGCTGACGATGGGCAGCTGTCCGTTCTCGGCGTACTCGAGGAAGGCCTTCAGTCCCTCTACGCCTTTGGCATTCGAGCGCCTCAGGTCGATCTGTGCTGAGGTGAGGGTAGAGTAGACCACCATCTCGTAACGTGCACGCGATACGGCGACGTTCAGTCGGCGCTCGCCGCCGGCGTTGTTCAGTGGGCCGAAGTTCATGCTCACCTTGCCGAACTTGTCGGGGCCGTAGCCGACGGAGAAGAGAATGACGTCGCGCTCGTCGCCCTGGACGTTCTCCAGGTTCTTGACGAAGAGCGGCTCCTGTCCGCCCAGGGCCGTCTCCTTGAGGTCGGGCCGCCGGTCGAGCTCTTCGTAGAGGTAGTCCTCGATGAGGTTCTGCTGCACCTTGCTGAACGAGACGATGCCGATGCTGAACCGCCGCAGGACGTCGTCGGCCAGGCGGCGCATGACCTCGCCGACGATGGCGCGTGCCTCGTCGGGATTGCTGCGCGTGCGCCCCTTGTCGTACTCGCCGTCGACCTTGACCAGCCGCACCTTGACGTCGCGGTCGTCGACCGACGGGAAGGTGAGCAGCTTGTTGTCGTAGTACTGCGAGTTGCTGAAGGCTATCAGGCTCTCGTGCTTGCTGCGGTAGTGCCAGCTGAGGTAGTACTCGCGCATGGACAGCGTGCGGCAGTCGTCGAGGATGCTCTCCATGTCGTCGATGTCGGCTTCGTCTTCGTCGACCTGCGACGAGGTGAAGAAGCTGGTTGGCGGCATCTGCTTGCTGTCGCCCACGACGATGAGGGCCTTGCCTCGGGCTATGGCGCCGACGGCCTCGCTGGTGGGCATCTGGGATGCCTCGTCGAAGATGACGAGGTCGAACTTCTCGCTGTTGAGGTCGATGAACTGTGCCACCGAGAGCGGACTCATCAGCATGCACGGACACAGTCGTGGCAGCAGTGTGGGTATGCTGTCGATGATGGCACGGATGGACGTGCCGCGCCCGCCGTTGGCGATGTTTCGCTTCAGGATGCTCACCTCTGAGCCGTCGGCCGAGGCGGTGGCTGCCGAGGGTATGCGCCCTGCGAGCCGGGCGTAGAGCTCGGCCTTGCTGAGTTCCTGGAAGCGGCGTGTGTCGGTCTTGTACTTCTCAATCTGTTTGCGGAAGAGCAGTCCGTTGAACTTGCGCAGCTGTGGGTTCTCGTCGATGGCGGTGACGATCATCTGGTGGTAGAGCCCCTTGACGTAGGCGTTGATGGCGGCCGTCGGCGACTTGCCGTCGGTCTCGATCATGGCGACGAGGGGCTGCAGTCCGAGGGCGTTCAGCTCGCGCTTCTTCTCTACCCAGTGGCACCAGTCTTTCACGGCGGTGTAGTTGGCCGACCAGCGCTCCACGTCGGGGGCCATAGCCTCGACGCTGAGTTGGGGCGCCGTCAGCTGGCCCAGTCGCCCGGCCAGCTGCTCCAGCTGCTGGTAGGTGCCGAGCAGGCTGCCGGCACCGTCGCTGAAGTCCTGACGGAAGGCCTTCCATCCGCCGTCCATGCTGCTGACGAAGCGCTGGCGGCAGTCGCTGAAGCGCTCGCCCCGCTGCTTGGCGTGGCTGGCCAGTAGCCCGTCGACGTCGTCGATGAGGGTGAAGAGCTGCTCGATGTTGCCGGCGTCGATGTTGCCGTACTGCCGCAGCTGCTTCAGGTAGCTGCGCTTGGCAAAGAAGCGGGGCAGGAACCACTTCGACTGAATCTCGTTCCAGCGTCGCCGCTCGCTGTCGACGTCGAGGGCCATGGCGGCGTTGAGCGGGCAGTCGAGGGCCGTGCTACGGCTGATGCAGTCGGCTATCCGTCCGAGCCACTTGACGTCGTCCTCGGTGGTCAGCGTGAAGGGCGTGACGACCGATATTTGCTGCTTCTGCCGCTCGTACTGCGGCCACAGCTGGCCGAATTGGTCGAGCAGCCGGCGTATCTCGTCGAGGGTCGACGTCTTGTTGTCGATGGGCTCCAGTCCGGCCAGCGGGTGGCGCTGCGGGCTGCCCACCATGCCGACGACGGCCTCGGTGGTCACGGTCTGGGCCAGGCACTTGTCGATGAAGCGGGCCGACAGCTGCTCGGCCGGGAAGGTGCAGCCCTCCGCCTGGTCGCCGTCGATGGAGAGGTAGGCCGAGATGCAGTCGTAGAGGCTCAGCCCGCTTTCGCCGCGCGTATGCAGGGCTTCCATGTAGGCTATCAGCTGCTGGCGCTCGGCGTAGAGCTCGTCCGACGAGCCCTGGTACTCAACGGGCGGCTTCAGCTTGCGGGCGTTGAGTACCATCTCCATCTGCTGCAGGAAGTGCTTCTTGGTCACCTTGTTAGAGTGGAGCTCAAGGCAGAAGGGCGCCAGTCCGATCTTCTCTAAGCGCGACTGCACCACCGACAGGGCCGCCATCTTCTCGGCCACGAAGAGCACGCGCTTGCCCTGGAACAGGGCGTTGGCTATCATGTTGGTAATGGTCTGCGACTTTCCCGTTCCGGGAGGCCCGTGCAGGATGAACGACCGTCCGCGCCCCGACTCGACGACCGCCTCCATCTGCGACGAGTCGACATCCAGCGGAATGGCGAAGTCGGCGGGCTTGCTGCACTTGTCAATCTCGCGGGCATCGGCTTTGTCGGCTTCGGCGTCAGGCTCAGTGTGCTTGCCGGTGAGGGCGGCGATGACGGGGTTCTCGTCGAGCTTGTCGGCGTTCGAGTGGATGTCGTTCCACATGACGAACTTGTTGAACGAGAAGAGCCCCAGCATCGACTCCTCGAGCACGTCCCATCCCTTCTGCTCGATGACGGCGCGGCGGATGGCGGTGAAGATGAGCTTCACGTCGACGCCGCTCTTGTCCTTGGGCAGCTCCTTCAGGGCGTCGAGGCTGATGCTGAAGTTCTGCTTCAGCAACTCGGCCAGCGTGATGTTCAGCATGATGTCCTCGTCGCGCTTGCGTATGGTGTAGTGGTTGCCGGCGCGGCGAATGATGTCGACGGGCAGCAGCAGAATGGGCGCGAAGCGGGGTTGCTCGCTCTTTGCCGTCTCAAACCACTTCAGCATGCCCAGTGTGAGGAACAGGCTGTTGGCACCGTTCTCCTCGATCGACGTGCGGGCCGTACGGTAGATATATTTCAGGGCGTCCTGGAGCTCCTTCTCGGAGGAATATGACACAATCTTGTTCTCGCCGATCAGCTCGGTCACCAGACTCTGGTGCTGTATGGCCTGGTGGTGAGAGTCGTACATGCCGTTCTGGCTGGGCTCTATCTTCGTGCCCGGACAGGGGGTTATCTGGAAGTCCTCGCCGTTCTGCAAGTGGTCTTCAAGGTTTTCAATGCTGAACGAGATGAACGGCACTACGCGCTTGCCGAGGCGCGTGTTCAGCAGGTTGTTGCGCAGCGAGAAGTCGAGCAGCTTGCGCTCCCAGAGCAGTTGCTTGGTCAGCCTCACCTTCGTGTCGTCGAGACGCAGGTCGTAGTGGTTCAGGCTGTTGACGTGACTGGTGGCGCACTCGTGCTCAACGCCCTGGCTCTCGAAGGTCCACGCGCCGTCCTTCTTGACGCGCTGGGCCAGCGGCCGGATGTTGCCTAAGCGGCAGCGGTGGACGTCAACGAAGTGAATGAAGCTGCGCTCGTCGCGCAACCGGCGCGAAGCCGACTCGACGGCATCCTCGAAGGTGACGGCCTCGGACGACGTGATGGCCGTCGTCTCAACCAGTACGACGTCGTTGTTGCCGTCGGCCATCTCCTTCAGCAGGTAGGCCGGGTCGTCGCACACCATCTTGGGGTAGACAATCGGCGTAAGCCAGGCTCCCACCAGGGCGTGGCCGTCGAGGATGACGATGATGGGGTTGATGCCAATCTTCTCGAGGCACGATGCCATGAGCAGCGTGGTGTCGATACAGGTGCCGAGTTTCTCGGCGAGCACCTGGTCGGCCAGCCGAATGCGCTGACCGAACTGCTCGAAGCTGGCCGGGGGCGCGGCGTAGACAATGCCCTCGCGGCGCAGGGCCTCATAGAGTGCCGCCACCTGCTGGCGCACGCGGTTGCGGTTCTGCGTCTGGTACTCGTCGAGTGCCGACGACCCCGTGAGCCGCTCCAGTTCCTGGCCGGTCCTGACCAGCACGGGCGAGAGTGCCGGGTGGTTAGGCACGACGAACGACGCTATCAGCTCGGGCATGACGTTCGTGCCGCACCACTGGTTGTAGGCCAGCAGAGCGATGGGGTAGTCCTGCTCTAAGAGCTGCCCCTGCTCGTCGGCAATGGTCAGAGTGAAGTTGGTTTCAATGGCCTCGGTGGTCTCGCTGAGCATGTCCACGTCGGGAGCAATCCCGACCGTCGTCAGCTGGATGGAGCTGCCCTTCTGCAGGGTGTCGATGTGGCTTGTGCTGGTCTTGATATACTTTCCGGCGAGCGTCACCACCACGTCGTGCCAGTCGCGCTCGTCGTTGTTTTCCAGTACGAACCTGCTGCAGCAACTCACGCCGCAGGCCAGCATGGAATAGTTCACACAAGGCAAATAGTCAAACCTTAAATTCACGTTCTTCTCCATCGTCGTCACCTCCTATTGTCAATTAACTCCTTTGCAAGTGCAAAGGTAATAAAATTGTTTGAATCAAGCAAACTTTATGCCATATTTATATGTGTAGGCAACTTTCGTTATGGTTCATGATATACAAAGACGAGCCCGCCAGTCGGCGAACTCGTCAAGGTTATCTTGTGCGCGTGGCACTGTGGCCAGGTACATCAGCTATGGTTACCCTTGCCCTGTGTGAGAAGTTGGCAAACGAAACAGATTTCGGAGGCTGAATTTAGCCTTCGATTGGAGGATAGGAATCTCCTGCTGGTCGTCAATGAGTGAAGCCATGACGATGCAGATGTTATCATGGCCGCCGGCCTGCATGGCTAAACTGAATAGCTGGTCGCAGCATGCGGCAACATCATGATAGTTGGACTGTAGCACCTGCTCAATATCGCTGTCGGAGCAGTAGCCAGAGAGACCGTCGCTGCAGAGCATGAGCAGGTCGCCGGCACCTATGGGCTGGCTGACGACGTCAGGGACAGACATGGCATCGAAGTCGCCCAGCCCCCGTGTGATTAGATTGCTGTCTGGGTGGGTCAGAGCCTCTTGCTCGGTGATTTCACCCCTGTCGACGAGCTGTTGTACGTAGGAGTGGTCCTTGGTCAGCTGGCGTAGTCCGTTGGAGGGATTATAGAGGTAGCAGCGGCTGTCGCCGCACCATGCGACGTGGGCAGTGTCGGCGGTAATCCAGCAGATGACGACTGTGGTGCCCATACCCGTGGTTGAGGGATCGTCCATCATGCGCAGTTTGATGGCCTTGTCGGCATCGCTGACGCACTTGCGCAGCAGCAGGGGAATGTCGTCAGAAGCTACACACTGGCTGACACGTTCGGCGGTAAGCGTCTCTTGGATGGCGGTGGTGGCCAGCGACGAGGCTACCTCGCCGGCGTTAGCACCGCCCATGCCGTCGGCAACGACGGCAACGGCTCCCAGTGGTCCTAACGGAATGTACGTCGGTGGCGTTGCTTGCAGCCACTCCTGACGGTTCATGTCGGGGCAGACGATGTAAGCATCCTCGTTGTTCTCACGTTCACGACCAATGTCGTTTACGGCTGATAATCTGATCTTCATGGCGTATATAATTCAGATTTCGAGTACAGGCTTTATTGGTGTCTCGTGTTTAGGCTTTGTCTTACCCTTGTCGTCAGATTTGGGTGTCGTTTTGGCAGGCCGCGGCTTTGACTTCTTCTCTACAGGTTTCTTATAGTTGGCACTGAAGCGGTGGAACAGTGGTGGGCAGCCTTGTTCTTCGACCTTGACTGTGATGGTGTTGTCCCCGTCGTAGAGATCGTTGACGATGCCCCGATACTTTGTGTCGGATAATTGTTCTACATTCCATTGCAGACCGTCAGCCTGCAAGCTGACGTCGACGGGCGTCGGCTCTTCGCCAGGGACCGTGTCGGCAGTGACAGTAAAGAGAAACTGCAGCTGCCCGTCGGTGCTGACGGTGATGCTCTTCGGGTCTACGCTGATGGTATGATATTCTTCATGCAGTGCCTTGACCTTAACGTCGATGACAGGTGATAGCAGACCGTCGTAGCTGACAGAGAGTGGATAGCTGGTCTCGTTTTGACTGCCGTCGTCGTAGAACCTGTCGGTCAATGACTCGGGCATGTAGAGTAGCCCCTCATAGCGCAGTGTGCCGTCATCGCTGCGACTGACCGACCCCGGGTCGATATCGAGTCCGGCATCGCGTGGTACGATGAGGCGGGCCTCGCCGACGGGGATACCTTCAGGCATGGCAACGGTGACGGTGGCGGACTGCGTACGGTGCCTGAAGGCAACTGGCTTGCCGTCATTGATGCTGATATTGAAGCCGCCGTCACTGTAGGCCTTGATTGCGCCGTAGCGATTGTCCTGGCGTACGAAGGCGATGTCGGCGTAGCATGTGGTTACCTGGTCGAGCTGCGGTGGCAGTAGTTCTGTGGTGTCCCAGTAGAGTCCCATCTTACCGTCTTCGCGTAGCACGCGTAGAGGGGTGGCATAGCTGCGTTGGGCGTGCCCTGTCTTACTGTAGTGCTTCTGGCCGTCCTGTGTCTGTATTGACTTGGCGATGAGGCGGTTGTCGAACCAAATATATACATTGCCCGAAGTACCGCATGAGGCCGTGAGAACCGTGGCGGTGTCGTTTTGGCGGACAAGGCACGTCGCCATGCTGCGGTCCAGGCGGGCTTGGTTGCGTAGGTCGGTCTCACTGCTGCGAGCGAGAACGGGGGTCAGCGTGCGGCTCTTTCCGCTGAAGCGGTAGAGTTTGCGTGCCGCCACAACGAAGCCTACACCCTCGTCATTGACCGAGGATATGAACTCCACTTCGTTGTCGCCGAAAGTCTTGCCGTTATACGACAGTGGCACCTCGTGGCCTTCTGCATCAAGCAATAGGTAATACGGGTCTTTCTGCTTCTCCAGGTTGCGGTAGGTGTAACAGGTGGCATAGCCATTGGAGTAGGGGTAGGCTACGACGTACTGTCCATTGAGCACATTTCCTTGGCGATTGACGTAGCGATAGTATTGCCCCTGTTTAACCAGTAGATATCCACTTGAGAAATAGGGGAAACCAAGAGCCGTAGTTAAGCCATCGGGAAGGGAGGTGAAGTGACCGTCAGTGTTGTAAAACCCGCTGATGCCGTTGGTGCCTTTGCGTATGGTTACCGCCATCTGTTCGCTGAAGGACGACAGCTGGTCGCTGGTGGCTGCCAACCGCTTTCCGTCCCACGACCAGAGTATGGTCATGTCGGCTGAGTCGGTAAGTAGGAAGTCGCCGCCGCTCATCTTGTGAATGGCCGAGTAGGCAGGCGGTATGATCCAACGGGCCATCTGAGCCTTGGCGCCAGTGGCGGTCAGCGTGGCCGCCATGATAGTGATGATGGTTGCTCTTTTCATTTTCGTCGGTGTATTATTTGAACGAGGCCAGACCACGTTCAATCTTGTTGAGTAGCTCACGGTCGCCGGCCATGGTGGCCCACTGGCGCGACTGTAGCAGGAACTGCTTGCCCTTTTCGTAGTTGGGCTTGTAGATGTTGTTTGTCATGACGTAGTAGCAGGCCAGCCGGTAGGCTGCCTGGGCATTGATGTCGGCATAGGTAGAGTCGTTGAGGCGGACAATGCGTGTGAAGAGTGCTACGGCCTCGTTGCTGTGGCGGTCGGAGCGTGGCATGTACTGCTCGTCGATATCAATGCCGAGAAGACGCTTGCGGCGCACAGAGACAGAGTCGGAGTACCAACCGTAGGTGAAGGCCATTTGGTAGATGGCGGGCACGTAGTTGGTGCTGCTTAAACTGTCCATCATCCTGATGCCGATCTTGAGTGAGTCGAGGTTGTTGCAGTCCATGCGGTGGAGTGCCGTCAGGTAGAGCTGTTCAACGGGAATCTTAGGCTCCTCCTCTGGGTCTGTCGATGTGCCCAACAGGAACGACAGCCCACCGACGAGCAGCATACCTAACAGAGCCAAAGTAATGTAGAATGCCTTGCGTGACTTGACCGGGTATTGTTTCTGACGGGCAGCGAGAGCCAGCTGTTGTGCTGTGGGACGGTCGTCTGGGTCTGGGGCAAGACAGGCGTGAATGAGACGCTGAATGTCAGCCGAGACGCCGGGTGCCGTTGGCATTGGCACGTGTTTCTCGGTCTGTGCGTAGCCGCCTTCCTCACCAAAAGGTACGCTGCCTGTCAGCAGTTCGTGAAGTGTAGCTCCAAAGGCCCAGATATCACTCTGTGGCAACGGGTCGGCGTTTTCGTTGAATCGCTCCGGAGCCATGTAGGCCAGTGTTCCGTTGTTCTCGTCGTCGAAGTAATAGCCATGCTTGCCGTCTTTCTTTGAGCTGATGCCAAAGTCGGTGATGGCGTAGTTATAGATGTCGTCGATGAGCACGTTGCCGGGTTTGATGTCCTGGTGTACAATGGGTGGCGTCTGGGCGTGCAGATAGGCTAAGCCTGAGGCGACGTCCTCGATGTATTTCCAGATGTCGGCGTCTTTCTTCAGCTTACCGATGAGCTTCTCTGACGAACCTTGGCGGCAGTAGGGCAACACGAGGTAGGGCATCTCCTCGAAGATGCTGTAGTTGGTGGGGTGTAGCAGGTTTGTGTGGTTGCAGTTGAATACAATCATGTACTCGTCGCGGAAGCGCTGCTCGCCTTCAATGTCGAGGGCGTTCTTCGGTCGGTAGATCTTGATGGCCACTACCAGCCCCAGCTCGTCAAGCTCCTGCGGTGTCATTGTGGGGACCTGGTCGAGTCGTGAGCGGTCCTTGACGGTCTTAGCGTCAAGGGCAAGCCAGACGTCGGCAGTGCCGCCGTCGGTGCTCAGCGGTCGGATCAGCTTGTAATGGTTGTCGAAGAGCTGGCCTGTTTTGGCAAATTTCTCAATGTCGAGCATAGTGATAATTATGATTTACTGTATTGTAGATTTACAACTATCTTTCTTTTACTACTTTAGCTTTATCTTAGTACCCTCCTTGAGGGTGGTGAAGATGTCGGTGTCGTTCATCTTGGCAAGGCTTGAGAGGCGGATGCCGAACTGCTGTGCAATGTCGTAGAGGGTGTCACCACTTTTGACGCGGTAGAAGTCCTGGGCTCCGGTGAACTTCTTTTTTTTCTTGTCAAGATAGACGATGTCGCCCTCGCTGAGGCTGTTTTCGGAGGTGATTTCGTTGAAGTCGAGCAAATCCTGTTTAGGGATGTCATACTTCATGGCAATGGACGAGAGCGTCATGCCGGGGTAGAGCACGGTGCAGCGTACATCATTGATGTCGACCACCCAGCGGCGGACAGCACGGGTGACAGTCTGCTGCTCCTCAGACTCCTCGTCGTCGGCCTGCACACAGGCGGCATCGAACGTCGGCTTACTGCCCTGCCTGGCAGTGCGTGTGATGACAACGGTGCTACCGGCGCGTAGCTTCACTCCGCCGTTGATGGCATACAGCCTATATGAGTCGATAAAGCCAATGAGTGCTGAGGCGTAGTTCTTGGCTGTGGCATAGCCCGCCTTTTGCAGGCCGATAGCCCAACCGCGATAATCGTAAACGCTTTTTGAGAAAAGACTGCGGTAACGTCCGTTGTTGCGCAGGAAGAGCGAGTGGTCGCGGAACGATTCGGCAGCATTACTGTAGACGCGGAAGCGGCTCTTCTGAGGCTCGTCGTCCCAGGCGTGGTAGACGGCACCGTTCCAGCCGCCCATAGCCTTGATGCCGAAGTGGTTGTTTGAGTTGCGCGTCAGTCCGCTGCGCCCGGCGCCGCTCTCAAGGATGCCTTGCGCAAGCGTGATGCTGGCCGGCACACCGTACTGCCGTTCTTGGTCGAGGGCTATCATCTTGTATTTCTCGATGTAGGCCAGAATGTCGCCCGACGACTGGCTCCAGGCTATAGTCGGGACGATGATGGTCAATAGCAGCAGGAGGTACTTCATGGTCTATTCGTCGAGATTCTTGAGCGTGACGATGATGGGCATTGAGATGCATGAGCGATTACTGATACGCTGCTCCATAAGTCGGTCGTAGGCTACAGAGCGAGCGTACTCGTAGTTTTTGCTGTCACGGAACTCTATGTCAATGTAGAGACCACGCCGGAGCGACGGCTCACCGCCTGAACCTTGAACCGACATCTTGATGAAGATGCGGTGGAACTCGTCCTTTCCGAACTCGGCAAGCAGTTCCTTACGCAGGAAGGCGTCTATATCCATTCGTGTATATAGTCGGTCGTTTGTTAAGCTGTAGTAGCGAAGCTGCTCGTAACGCTCATCGGCTGTAGCCTTGTCGGCACCGCCCATGGCCTGAGCCACGACTGTGGCTTTCTGTGCCAATGCCGGGTGCTTACGGTTTTCCATGGCCTGACCTGTGTATGGGGCATTGGCTATCTTACCCATGGTAGTCAGGTAGCTGACCTTGACGGTAGAACTTGGCGTGCTTTGATTCATGTTTTTCATGACGTAGGTGCCGGTGTCGAACTTGAATTTCTGGTTCTGCACGCCCACGCTCTTGCCCAGCCGGTTAATTGCCTCGCGCAGCTGGCGCAGCACCTCACCGTCCTTGATGCCGTTGTACTCGATGAAGGCATAATAATCGTCGATGAAGCGGTTGTAGAGTCGACGAACGTCGCGGTAGAGGTCTCCGTTGTCATAGCATTTGGCTTCGAAGTCGCGTATAATGATGTCGTCGCTTCTTTTGTTGAAGCCCTGCCTGTTTGAGGCCGTACTGGTCTCCAGAATTTGTAGGAAGTAGCTCTCGTCTTGTTTCTGCAACTTGGCTATGGGTTGGGTCTGGGTAAGCGTGACCGAGCAGACGTCGACATTGGTGACGGGTAGGACGTTGAGCGTCACGCGGCAGTCGTCAGGCACGGTGTATCCTTTCGGAAAGTCGAGGCGCAGCCAAATAGTGGCGGGTTGGAAGCGGTCGAGCACTTCACTTTCAAGCCATTGTTGTAACATCCGTGGATAGGCCCTGGGCTTGAAGGTATCACGATCCTGACGCTCGTCGGTAATGTAGAGGAGTGCAGCATCCGTCATGTTCAGCAGGTTCTCTTTCCAATTCTGTACAAACGAGAAGAACTCGCCTGAGGCTTGCTGTGCATCGAAGGGCTCAACCATCTCAATATTCTCCATCTCGTACATGGTAGCAAAGTCGATTTCCTCGTTGCCGACGGCGGCATAGATGTGTTCCGGCGTAATACCGCCCGTGCCTGTAATGAGTATGGAGAGCCCGAGCATGGAATTGATTTCTGTGTCGCTCTTGATGCCCACCCACAACTGGTTGGCTCCTTCCATGTTGATGCTGATGGATGTATCGCCGTCGCGCAGCATGTGGTAGTTCAGCAGATAGAGTCCCGAGTGGGGTATCAGTGAAGTGCTGAACACGGGAATGTAGTTGAGTGGCTGTTTCAAGCCCTCAATCTTATAGGCAAACTGGGCGTCGCCAGTAATACTGACCAGGCTGCCTGCATCGTTGACTTTCAACTCTGGGCGGAGCAGACAGATGGCGGGCATGGCGTCAACCTTCTGGCGGGGAATGAAGTCAGTGCAGAACCGCTCCACCAGGCGCTGACTGGCGTCGTCAACATAGTCGAGTACCTTCTGAATCTCGCCGACCATAGCCACGAGCATCATCTTGGCAATGGGATCCATTTCGTGGAAGTTGATGGGTTCTGCTGACAATTGCTGCAGCACCTCTACGGCCTCTTTGATTCTTTTTTCTAATTCTATGTCCATGGCAGTCTCTGTTCTATCTGTATCGTTTTACGGTAGGTTCAACGAGGAACACCACATTCTTGCGGTAAGGCTGAAGTGTGCCAAGACCGTCGTCAAGTTGTCCCTCCACGACGACGTTCACCTCGTATTTTGATGCCGTCTTCTTACGTTGCAGCGGCCTGTTCCCGGCAGTGTTCAGGACGATGGAGACAGCGACGTTCTTCAGCATCGGTTCGTAGGTGGCCAGACTTGTACGGATGCTGTCTTCACACTCCTTCTTGGTGACCTCGTTCTGTAGCCCTTTGGCCAGGTGCCCCAATTGGCTGTTGTTGAATTCGCGGTAGTGAACGTTTGAGTATTCGTGGTTCCAGTACTCAAAGCCGAAGTCGGGGTCGGCCGTCATGCTGCCACGCGGGGTGAATACAATCAGCTCCACCAGGTTGTCGAGCATGGTGATGCGGTCGTTGACATCGCGGAGTATGGATGCCCCTGAGTGCAGGAAGACAAGTGGTGTGCTGATGAAACTCATATGCTCTTGCCGTCCCAGATTTTACGCGTGTCAGGCTTGGGCTTCGGTGGCTCGGGCTTCGGCGGCTCTGGCTGCTGAAGCATGCTGAACTTGTCTATCTTCTCACTGATGGCGTAGCACATGCCCAGCCCCTGCTTGATGCGCAGATAGGCTACTTTATAGTTGAAAGGTACGCGCGAAAAGTTGTTGAAGGTCTCGGCGTCCTCTAATGTCAGTGCATCGTCTATCTCGCAGCCTATGGTGAACGCCGCCACCACCTGCTGAACACAGGCGAGTAGTCGAGCGGGCGTCATAGCGTCGTGCTCAGTGTTGGCCGTAATGAGCATCTGCCTGACAACAGGCCAGTAGACGGCGATGGCCTTCTGCGCTCCGCCGGTGGCCTGGTGGCGGGTCTTCTCGTCAATGTCGTGAAGCAGACTTAGGAAATGGTCGTGTAATTCCTCGAACTTGGGGTGTGACGACAGGTAGAGACAAGGTGGTACGAAGTTGACGTTATCTTCGCGCCAGCCGTCATCGCAGACAATGCGGGCTATGGGCATGGCATCGCCGGGGATGGCACTCTTGGCGCCGACAAGTGCAAATTCTATTAAGGGTATCTTATAGCCTTCGCCACTCTCGCTCCATTTGCCGTCTGTCCGGCTTACTGTCAAGTAGAGTTCCTGGTCTTCGGTCTGGGTCGGAATCTGTACGCGCGTCTCATAGCTATTGGTCAGCTTAGTATCGAATTCCACGTCGATAATCTGACCGCTCCTGGTGATGGCCAGGCACGAAAGAGCCTCGACATCGACAAAGCCTTTCATGATTGTAAGTGAAAGACGAAATGGGCGGACCGAGGGTATAAGACCGAAACGACCGGCAGCAGCCAACAGTAGCGCACGGCCAATGGCTTCGTCGGTACAGCGGTCTGAGGCCGTCAGGACGTCGTCGGTCAGTCGCATCCCTTTTTTCCAGTTGATTCTTTTCTGCATGTTGTACTCTTATAGGTTCGTATTATAGTTCAGGTAATTGTAAAAGATGTCATCGCCGAGGCGAAGCGGGGGCTCGTCGTGGCTGATGATAAACTTCAGTTCCTCCTCAACGGAGAGGAAGTAATCGGTCAGGAACAGTCGCAGGTCGTCTACCTCGCGGATGAACTGCAGGAATTCAGGACCGCACTCATCGTCACTCCAATAGTGGATGGTGTAGGTCGTGACGGTATCGCAGTAGGAGTTGCCGACATAGCCTCTGCCCAGTTCCATATCGAGTCGTTCGTCGTAGCGCGGACTGTCGTCGGTCAGTGTTATCGACTCACGACCGACGCTGATTCTCAGTCCCTCCTCCATGAACACCTTGCGCAGGAGCAGCGTCAGCAGTGTCCTATTGCCGCGTATGGTCTTGCAGTGGGGCAGCAGAGGCACGATCTGGCGGATAAACCTGTTGGCTCGTTGCTCATCGGTCAGTTCATCGCCCAGTATCTGTTGCATGATGATGTCCGTTCCAGCGTATTGCTCTATGCGCTGCCTGACTTCAGAGCGCAGCCAGATGAGCAGCGTGTCGATGGGGGCAAAGAATCGGTAGGCGTCCTCTATCTCTTGCTGCTGCTGTTCAAGCTGTTCCTCGAAGCGCTCCTTCTCCTCGTGCTTTGGCAGGTTGTCAAAGCGGTCAATGGGGTGGAACATATACTCAGGCAGCGCATTGTAGAGACTGTTGCGACCCACGGTCAGCAGAAAGCTGTTGTCACTGTGCTCGGTAGTCTCGATGACATCCTGGTAGGTGTTGCGCTTGTGCAGGCCTTTCAGGCGGACCTTGCACGTGCCCAAGGGATAGTATGCCAGAAGCACTTCGGCGTTGATGTCGCCGGGTAGTAGTTGCGGTGGAATCATGGTCGTCAGCCTATTCGTAGAGGGCGGCGTCAGCTGTCAGCTCGAGGTGGAAGACACCTTTGTCAGTTGAAACCTCGATGACGTCGAACGGCGGTATGCCTATCTGCTGGAGCGTCAGTTCCTGATAGGGGAAGCGGTCGTCAATGTTTTCGAAGAAGTGCTTATGGATGAGCGTGCGGTAGCTGAGCTGGCGCAGGTCCTTATCGGCCTTGATGCAGGCGTCGAGTTGCGACTCGGGCGTCATGACCCGGAACTCCCGCTCAGGGCGGTCGGAAACGACGACGTCGATAAACTTGTTGTTGCGCATGTTAATCTCGACAAAGTCGCAGTCGAACTTCTGACGCAGCAGTTGCAGGACACTGCCCACAGTCATCTGTGCCGACAGCTCAGGACACTCATTGACGTCGTCCCACTGTTCGTGGGCGGGGCACGTGTTCTTCCATGAGGCGAAACGGTAGATGCTCGTCGTGCAAGTCATGCCCTCGTACCGCAGCATCTTGCCCTGTAGCGTCTTGAAGGGTGCTGCCTCGTCGGGTGTCAGGTGGATGATTTTCATAGCCTCCTGTACCTGCAGCGCACCGACGATGGAGGCACTGATAGGCGTAGTAGCCACGCGCCCCGCCTCGCCCTGGTTGCGCACGACGTCGGCACAGCCAGTGCGGAGCATGATATGGTTGAACTCCTCCCGCGATAGTCCACATTCATAGCAACTTACGCCTGGCGAATAAACCTTCACTGCGCCCGTCAGGTTCTCTATGCTGCCGTCTATCCAGCTCTTCCCGGCGCGCAGGGCGAGGCGGTTCAGCTGGTAGCGGGCGATACGACTGTCTAAGCAGCCGATGACGACGTCAGCCCGGCGGTAGAGTCCGAAGCCCACCTCCGAGAACAGATTGCCCACGATGGGTGTCACCCGTATTTGTGGATTGATCTCCATGGCCCGCTTGGCCACGATGTCGGCCTTATAGGCATGATTGTAGGCATCCTCCTCACGAAAGAGTACCGATCGCGTCAAGTTGGAGAGTTCTATGCGGTCGAAGTCGACCACGACAATGTTTCCAACGCCGAAGAGAGCCAGATTCTTTACCACTTCGTTGCCCAGTGCACCGGCACCTGCCACGAGGACGCGGGCGTTCTTCACCCGATCTTTCTTGAACCATGAGAGCAGCGTATAGACGCCTTCGCCCCATTCGTATTGCTGTCTGTTTTCCATTCGGCTATTGTTCTACGTATTCGAACACGGTGTCGCCCACCTTGAAGGTGTCGTTGTTAGAGAGGACTACGGGCTTGCCCGCTGGCAGGTCGGTCCTGACGTTGTAGATGACGTTGGCAGCCAGCGGCTTCAGCATGGGCAGCGACCGGGCGTGGTCGATGTAGAGCTGTACGTGCTGCTTGGCCACCTTGTTGCTCTTCTCCCAGTTCATCTGGATTTCACACTCGCCGGTCATACCGATGTGTACGACATTGCCGCCTCCGGTAGCGTTCATCCATTTATGGATAGGAATACGCTGTCCGGCCTTCACGCCGTTCTTGATGACCAGGAAATAACGCTCAGCCAGTGCGCGCACGGTGACGAGCGAGGCTCCAAGACCACCGCCGTAGATGATGAAGTCGAGCAGCATGTTCATCCAGCCGGCACTGCCGCTGAGAGCCGAGCCGACATAGAGTACAAAGAAGCCGATGATAGCCGAGCAGAGTCCGCCCAGGAGGGCGCTCTTCATGGGGATTGATGACTTGACGGTGAGGCTCAGAGCCGTGCATACCGAGAAGAGAATGTAGGCAGGCAGCGAGCAATACCAGGGGATGTAGGTGGTGCCCACCATCGCCAGCAACAGGCAGAAGATGATTCCGCCGACAGCGAAGGCCAGCATACCGACCAATCCTGAGAAGAGTGACAGTCCGATGATTTTCAGCCAGACTTTAGCGTCCTTCTTGCGGTACTCGTCGTTATAGCGGAAAGCCAGTGAGAGGAAGAATCCCAGCAGCAAGCCGACGGTAAGAAAGGCCGACACCTTGCCGGCGCAGTCCTCCATGAGGTTGGCTGCCTGCTCCTTATTATAGAAGAATGTGTTGGCGATAGCTCTTCCCAGGCTGGGGAAAAGGCCGCGTCCCGTCAGTTCGAAGATGACCCAGCTGACGAGACCTGCCACGATGCCTGAAATGGTCTGGAAACTGTCGCGCAGCGATGTCTTGGTGAACATCTCTTTCCAGTCGACGTGGTCTTGAATGCCCTCCTTACAGTTCTGGCCGTACTCCACGCACTTGTAGCCGTTCTGTTGCCAACAGCCTACGTGGATGATGTGTTTGCAGCGGGAGACCACCTTCTGTCCGGGCATGATGTCCTGACGACAGTAGGTGCAGATGCGGCGCTGCACGTTCTCCTCGGGCACGTAGCTCTTGTAATACTTTGACTCGAAACGCTTCGAGTTGACCAGCGGGATAAGTACCTTTGAGATGACGAAGAAGACCAGGAACGTGAGCAGGGCCACAATAAGGGCTACGATCAGCTTGACCAGCGTACTGCCGGCACTCTCGGCTTTCACGGGCCAAGGTGTCTCGGCCGTGCCAATGGAGTAGTCGCCCGTGCCGGCCTCCATGCCCTTCCACTCGGCTACGTATGTGACCTTGCCGGTGTAGGCTTTGTCGTCGGTAGCCTTATAGGTGAAGGCGAAGTCGTACATGGCGTCCTTCACGGCTTGCTGGAAGTTGCTCAGCACGTTGCTCAGGTCGGCCGACGGCTTGTAGGAACCCTGGCGGTCGGGGAGCACACGGCCAGTGCTGTCACGCGGTGCCGAGACTCCTTTCAGCGTCAGCTCAACGTTCTCATCGACACCGTCGCCTGTATAATAGAAGGCGTAGACTCGCGGCACCATATTGCTCGTGTCGGCCTGGTAGTCGGTCACCTCGACGAACGAGATGGCCTCGTCGCTGGCACGCTGATTGCCGTCGATGAAGACGAAGAGAATATTCTTGTCCTTGGCCTTTTGGGCGCGGCGGCTTATAGTCTCATTGCGGGTGTAGCCAGCCTTCGTCGTGACCGATCCTTCCAGGGCGGCCTCGCGGCTGCTGAACTCAGCCAGCTTCGAGTAGAGGGCGCCGTAGAAGAACTTGTTCTCTGACTGTGCGTTGAAGCGCGGCTCGAAGTCGGGCAGGTTCTTCTTCGTCACCAGCTGTGAGGCTGTCACCTCGTCGCCGAAGAATGAGAGGAAGACGCAACTGTCAGGAGCACTCTCGACCAATTGGCCGAAGGCTTTGAAGATTTGCCCTTTTCCCTCTTCTGGTATGCTCAGGTCGACCAGCACCGAGAACGTGTAGTCGGCTGGAATACGCTGGCCCGAACTCAGCGAAGTAATCTTTCGCCGGTCAGGGGAGATGAGCGCGCCCTCCTCGTTGATGACAAGATACTTTTCGAGGTCGCCTACGGTAATGTCGCTGCAGGGCTGACCCTGACTATCGATTACCTTCAGGAAAAGGGTGATGCTGTCCTTGCCTAAGTCGTAGTCATACTGCTTGTCGCAGAATTGTATCTGCGACACGTCCTGTGCGCCCAGGGTGAGCAGCCATGCCAGCATGACACAGGCCGTCGAAATACGTTTCATGATCTGCTTCTTTTTGTCCATTGTTTCAAGTCCTCAAGTTTGTGTTCTCCGTAGTAGTGAATATCCGTGCATAGGTCGTTGTCTATGACGGGAATAGAAGTCAGCAGCCCATCGGCCGGTGTGTAGACGAGCACGAAGTGAATCTGGCTGAGACTGTCTTCGACGAACTTCCGCACACTTGGTATGCTGCAGTGTTGGGTTACTACAAAGCTGCCAATCAGCGGATGGATGGCTTGTTGCTCATTCTCCACCAGCTGTTCGGCCAGGTAGACTGTCTTAGTGCCCTGTCGGACTTCCTTTCCATGTACGTGTCCGATGATGCCACTGCTCTGTCCTGTCAGTGCCATACAGATGTCTACGACCATATTGTTGCTCAACTCAATGCCGGCGCATTCATCAGCGTGCGTTGAGGCGTTGGTCAGCGTGCTGAAATAGTCGTCACGGTTGAATGTCGCATCAGCACTTACGGGCGTTGATGACTTCGAAAGACTTTCCCTTGCCCAGCCGTACCACTCCTCAAGCGAGTAGAGTTGCTTCAGGTCGTTCTTGGTGTTGATGGTGGTGTCGCGGTGGAAGGTGAAGATACCCAGCTGCATGCCTGGCGTAAGCGTGTCGACAACGATGGCGGTGAGGAAGTTTGGGTGAGTGGGGTGCTTCAGCTGCATCTGCACGCTGCTGTCTGAGTTGCTGAAGAATATGCCCAGGCCGGGGTGGGAGTGTACCCAGCACGTCAGGTCGTACTGCAGGTTGGTCTCGCGGCGCAGCCGTCGCAGTTCCTCAAGTACCTTCAGCTTAATCTTGCCGCCGAAGTTCAGCTCGTACTCCTCGAAGCGGGCGTCGTCACCAGGCAGCACGATGTGCTCCAGCGACACGTAGTACTCGTTGCTCTCAGCATCGTGTACCCAGCGGCCCAGCACCATGCAGCCGTACTCCCGGGCATCGTCGGGTGCTTCTTTGTCGTGGGCGTACATATTATACATCTCCTCGACGCATGTGTTTTTGATGTAGATTCGTCTGACGGCTGAATCGTAGCAGAAGTCCTCGACGTCGACCTTCATGTAGTCAGGGTTGTCGATGACGCCCTCCAGACTCTGTTTCTTCAGAATGGTGGCCGTCTTGCGGCGCACGACAATGCCACTCTCGGCAGCATTGCCGTTGCCGCCACCGTTCTGGCCCGCAGCAGTGCGGTAGTCGCTCACCACGGGGGAGTCCTTCTTCCTGGCCGACCGGCTGATGGCGGCAATGATGAGCCCGAGTAGCAGGATGCCGGCGCAGATGCCGATGATGAGCAGAGCCTGGTTGCTGAGCAACGGCTGCTCCTCCTTGACGTTCAACTCGCGGTCGAGCAGGTTCAGACTGGTCTCACAGGGGCCAAGCTTATCGTTCAGCAGGGCTTGCATCTGATCCATGCAGGCGGCACGGTCGGCCAATTCCTGGCCACCATAGTTGTCAAGGAAGTCTTCTATCAGCATGGCCGCCTTGCCCTTGTAGCGGTCAAGGGAGTCGCGCTGGTTGGCTATCAGGAAGCGCAGGTCGTGCATGGTGATGTAGGCCTCGCGGTCGGTGGAGTTTTTCAGACAGCTGATGTGGTTGTCCATCTCTCGGTTGCGTGAGGCCATCGCCGTCTCGTTGAGGTAGGGTATGGTCTCGACGTACTGCGCGAAGTCACTGACGACGGCGTCGGTGGTCAGCGGCCCTGCCGTACGGCGGTTTTTGATGGCTGACAGCGGTAGACTCGCCATTAGCAGCGCGAGTACTATCGTGAATAGGTGTGCTTGATGTTTTTTCATAGCGTCTCAAATTGATACGTTGTTGTTGGGTGACTGCCCTGGCTTGCGCCAGCGCTTGTATTTAGCGGGAATCTGGTCGTTCAGCGAGGGACGCTTTGGCTGAGGTTCTGCGGGCTTGGCTGCCTCGGGCTTGTTCTTCATCTGCTGCAGCCGTTTCATGGCGGCCTCGCCCTCCTTGCTGAGTGCCCGTCGGGCCTTGCCGCTGACGGCCTGCTCGGCCTGCTTCATGCCGGGAATGTCGGCGAAGGGGTTGTTGGCATTCATGTTCGACATGCCGCCGGCGGCCATCTTAGTGATGCCTTCCATCATCTGCTTCTGGGCCTTCTGCAACTGGCTGTTCTTGATGGCCTGATAGACCTGCTTGCCGCCGAAGACAAGCAGGGCCAGACCACCGAGACCGCCGACGAGCCACATGATTTCCTTCTTGTCCTTGGCGGCCTGAAGGGCCGATGCTGCCGACAGCGAGTCGGTCAGGGCTTTGGCGCTCTGGGCCTGCTGCGCCGCCTGGGCGGCAGCGGCAGCCTCGGCCGACTCAGCCTGCGCCTCGAGTTGTTGCTTCTTGTCGTCATAGGCCTGCAGCGTCTGTGCTATCTGGCGGCTGACGTCCTCGTCGGTCACCTTGAAGCGTAGTTCGCGCAGCATCGCGGCCTCGTGGGTCAGTTCCTCTGAGAAGGGTAGCTTCGTGGCCTTGTCGAGCATAGACATCACTGAACTGATGCGGATGGCTGCCTCGTCGGCGGGCGACAGACCCTCGTCAGACAGCTCCTCGGTGGTGATGGTCTCCGTCCCGCCGTCGCCCTGCATGGCCATAGTACCACTGCCGCCATTGCCGCCGCTGCGTGCTGCCGAGGCCTTCGGCTTGAGCTGCAGCGTGCCGCACTGGCCGAACAGCTTGTAGTGGCGCTTGCCCTCGTAGTGGGCCAGGTAGAGCGGTATGGAGAGCTGGGCCTCCTCGCCCTGGCTGACACCGAAGCTGAGCACAGGATTGTCCTGCAACAGGTAGTAGCCGTCCTGCGAGGGGGTGTAGCTGACGCCCGACGGCACCATGAAAGCGTTGGGCGTCTGGCCGTCGAAGCGCAGGTCTCGGTAGTTGCCGGTGCGGTCGAAGATGACCACGGCCACCTCGTCGAGCTTCTTGTACTTCTCCTGAGTGCGCTGGCCGAGCTTTTTCAGCACGGTGTTGAACTTGACGGTCACCTGTCCGTTGTTCTGCGTCATGGAGTAGTCGATAATCACACGGTCACCGCTCGGCGAGTAGAGTGTGTCCTTCACCTCCTTGGCCAAGCCCGTGACGGTCCACGCCAGGGTCATGACAATGCACCAGAGGTGCCGATGAATGCAGTTCATCATAGGTTCTTGATGCGGTTGTAGCGTTCTACGATCTTGCTCTTATAGTCGCCGCCCTTCTTCCAGGCCGAGGCGTGCTTGCTGCACGAGGCGTCGGTGCAGCACTGATAAAGGGCGTTCACCAGGCCCATGACGCTTGCCTTCGTCTCCTTGCGGTTACTGCTGCTGTAAATCTTCTTGTAGCAGTCGTCAAGCCGGTGGTAGATTTGCTGGAGCGACAGGTTGCAGTAGCTGCACGAGTGGCCGCTGCGCCCGCCGCCGCCGTGCTTGCCGCAGTCACCTTCACGCGGCTCTGCCTTGTCAATCCGTTCCTTAAGCGCTGTGTAGCGCTTGTAGCCGCCGTCGCCCTCGGTCCAGCCGTGGGCAGTAATGGCGGCGTCGATTCGCTGCTTCAGTGCGTCCGTTTTCTTTTCGAAAGCATCGCGCTGGCGGCTGGCTGACGTCTTGTGCTTCGGGTTGGTACAAATGATGCTCCGCCTGAGTTCCTGCTCCAGCTTATCGACGTCTTGGCTTAGGCTGAGAAACTCCTTGCTGGGCTTCAGTTCAGCCTCGATGTCGAGTTCGATCACCTGCTTCTCAAGCAGGATGAGCTTCTTCTTGCCTTTGAACTTGGCAATGTAGATGGGCAGACGGCACTTTGCAGGCTCGTCGTTGCCGACGGCGAACGTCGGCAGTGCCAGCTTGTCGGAAGGCTTGAAGAGCATCACCTGGTTCATTGGCTGGTTGTAGGGGTCAATGACGCGCTTGTTCTTTGTCCCCCCGAACTTGCTGTCGAAGCGAATGGAGGTGGGCAATTTCTTGATGCTCTTCTCAGAGTATGCCTCGTCGAAGAGTATCAGCACGTTGGTCTCGTCAAGGTTCTCCAGTTCGATGGTCACCCCGGCATTGCTTTCGCCCTCAGAGGCGTCGAGTGTGGCAAAGATGTTACAATAGCCCAGACTCACGGTCTCTTTCTGGTGCTCGTTGCTTAGGCTGATTTTCTTTTGCTCGTCGGCCTGTGACGTAATGCACAACAGACAGAGACCGAGTGTAAGGAATAAATATTTTCTGATCATACGTTATTACAAAGGTTATATGCTCAACGATATTTTCTTCTTAGGCTTATCCTCGTCGCCCGACGGGGTCGGCGACTCTGGCTTTGGGGCTGGCTCGGGGCTGTCCTGGGCAAACTTTACCCATCCGTTAGGTTCGCCCTCCTCGCGCACCCATTCGGCTACGCCCTGATCCTCAGGGTAGGGGTAGGTGTTCTGGGCGTGGTACATCTGGTACTTTAAGTAGCGCTCTACGCGCAGCACCAAATCCTTGATTGAGGCAAGCACGCCCATCTCCTTGATAGTCAGGCAGACATGGCCTTTAAACGAGCCACTGCTGCGGATGTTCGGATGCCAGATGTCGGTGAGGAACGTAAAAACGGGATTGCCGTCGGCCGACGGGTAGTTGTTGGGCAGTACCACGCTCATCTTGTGCAGGTCGCCGAAGATGGGCTTGCGAGGCGGTTGGGTGTCCTCAACGCCGACTATCGACTTGCAGCGGTACCATATCTCGAACTCTGTAGGCAGGCCCACGGCGTTCTTGCGGCGGATGATGTACGACAGCGACGGCTTGAACGGGTTGGGGCTGTTGGCCTTACGCTTGCTGCAGACGGCGTCGAGCTCCTTCCACTCCTGGAACAGGCGGGCGTCGCGCCCCTTCAGTTCCTTTAGGTTGAAGTTATTTATAGCTGGGTTCATACTTCTTACTTCTTAACTTCTTAACTTCAAACTTCTCACTTATCCCGCGATGGGTACCGAGATGAGATGCAGATGATCCATGGGTTGGATGTCATAGTCGACGAGGGCCATCTCGCGGCCACTCTCATCCTCAAACTCCAGGATGACCGGCTCCTCGTCGTCCTCCATCAGCTTGCCGAGCAAGTACTGGATGGGATTGCCGCCGTTGTCCATCTTAGGCAGTTCAAACACCTGGACAATACTGTTAATCTGGTCGCGTATTGTCTTGTTCGGGTCGGTGACCTTCACTTCAATCTCGTCATACGAAGTACCGTCGATGGTCAGCATGACGATAAACTCTTCTTGATAGAATTCCTGGTCTGTCATAATCGTAGTATTTTATTGTTGTTCTTAATAGGTTTAAATCTGAAATAAGCTGCACTACCTGCACTGACCATTGACAATCAGGAGGTTACAGCCCAAAATCGTTATAATATCCTGCACTGGATCCTGCATCCGTTCCTGCACTGACAAAACCCGCCGCCTTTTGCTCGAAACCCGCCGCCTTTCGCCTAAATTCTCTCGAGAATTGCAGTGCATCAAAGGTGCTTTCAAGTTCTCAAGTGCAGGTTTCAGTGCAGGAAAACCAGCTGCAATGGTCGTGTAACTTGCTGATTTCCAGTAGTCAGTGCAGGAAGTGCAGGTTTTCTTACAGCTTATAGCCATGTATCCATTCGTTTGAAGCCTCCATTCAGGTCGTTTGGCGCCTCCATTCAGGTTGTTTAGAGCCGCTATTCGGGTTGTTTGGAGCCGCTATTCGTAATCCCTTATTTCCACGGTTAAGTCAGTCCTGTTCTTGCAGAATCTTCATTTCCTCCTCCGTCAGTCCATATCCGCCTCTTTTGTTGAAAGTGTTCCTTTGCTCTTCTTCGGTGTTGTGGGCGTTGCTGACTGCTGGCTTGACAATATTATTGGTAACAGCATAGCCAGCGGCGGCATTCGAAATCTTGCTGTCTATGTCGGCGTCATGTTGGATATCAGCAGCTGTGTCAGCAAGACGGTGCTGCTTTTGCTGTTCTTTCTCAGCCTGCTTCAGGGCAGTTCCTGTACGTGTTATCTCCGTATTGTCAGTAGCGGCATTTTGCAATTTGGGTAATTCGGCTTCCAGACCAGTTACCAATTCGGCGTTTTCGTCAGCGGTACGTCTTAGGTCAGCGGCCACGTCGTTCATGCCGTCAACAGTGTCAACGCCGTATTCCGCCTTCACGCTGTTCCTGGTGTCAAGCAGCGTGTCAGTGGCATTGTCAAGCGATTTCTTTGTGCTCTGTACATCGACGTTGGCTGTAAACAGCTTTAGCTTTTCTGACGCTATCCTGCTCTGTATGTTTTTGTATTCTTTTGATTTCGGGTCTAACCTTGCTGCTTGTTCAGTCAGACGGTCTATGTCCCTCTGTATGTCATCCGATTTTAGCAGGGCTTTTGAGTATGCCTCAATGGCATCGTCAGCATTCTTAGTGACCTTCTGCAGCTCTTCAGCAGCTTTTTGCGCTTCCTTGGCAGCATGCTCGCTTGCTTCGGCCTGCTTTCTTGCGATATTGATGGCATCATTAGTGGGCTGAATAGCCTGTCCTGCTCCTTTTTGCGTAGCTTTGGCACTGTCGTTAGCTTTCTTGGCAGCTGCAGCAGTGTTATCGGCCGTGGTATATGGCTTTGATGCTTTAATAAGCTGTTCGAGGTCGGCTTTCTTCATCTTGGAGAGATCGCCATAGATTTCCGGGTTCTTCCTGATGACCGTGGCGATGAAGTCAGCATCGGTACCCTGAGCCAGCATTTTGTCCAGCTGCTTCTGCATACTTGGGTCAAGCGTGTTGCGGAAGGCATTGGTCAGCTGCTGGGTGTTCTTTGCACCTTTGGCTGTTCTGGCCATATCGACACCAGTGAAGCCCATCCCTATAGTTCCTCCGCCGATGTTAAGCAGTCCCGACGTGATGTCGCCTTCAGAGATGTAGCCGATGCCGTCAGCTATGGTAATCACATTGCTGGCTATATCGCCTGCCTTTCCAACCTTTGCTGCGACGTTAGCCACTTTCATGGCGTTGGCAGCCTTGGCAGCCAATGCAGCGGCGCGCGCTGCTTGGCTGGCTTCGGCTGCTGCCGCCACGGCTTGGGCACCCTTAGCTGCTGCCGCTGCTTTTGCTGCGTTAGCCACCAACGCACCTCCGCCACTTAAGACAGTGCCTGCGATGTTGGCTGCAAGCGGTAGGACAAGATGCCAGTTGACAGTGCCGTCGGTATTAGTGAGCCTGATGGGCGTTGCGTCAAGTCCCTGTCCACAGTGTGTAATGGTGATAAAGCCCAGTCCCCAGCAGTTGCAAAGGCTTTTGTCTACCAGGACGGGTTTCTTTCTGATCATTATCATTTCGCCCAGGATAGGCAACCACGGTGACGGCATCATGGTAGCCAGACAGGGCATGGGGGTGAGTACGAACGTGCCTGCGGCAATGGATGCAGCCAGCGTGGCGGCAGCGACAGCCGGGTTAAGAATGTTCCAGCAGGCCCCGAAGCCATCGAAGTTCAGGCCCGGCACGCAGTCGGTGACGACGGCGCAGCGGTTTTTGATGGTTGTGCCTATGGCCGAGCCTCTGAGGGGGTCCATGACATGGAGTTTGGAGCATACCGACCCCATGGCACACTGTACGATGGCGTTCTCCGTACACAGATTCATCGACCCTTGCAGGGCTGAGTGGAACCCATCCCTGGCGGGAAACATCGACTGGTCGACTCTGTTCAGGTGAGCCGTCGACTGTTTCTGAATCTTCTCGTAGTCAAAATTGTCGGTAAACAGCGAGCGGTTGGCCTCCTCGTGCGTACCCTGATAGTTGGCATCGTTATAGAGTCCAGTGTCGGACTTCCACCAGCCTTCTCCTATCATTTTGGCTACCGTCCCCACTTGTTCGCCAAAGCTCTGTTCTTGGGTGTTCCCTGTGTTGCCGCTTTTCGTACTGTCTGCCATAATTACATATAAAAGTGGGGTGTCAGTTCATCAGGATGGTCATGGCTCCCATGTTTACGGTGCCCATGGCCGATATTGTCATGTCGGTTGTAGCCTGCAGGAAGAGTTCGGCTCCAGCCGAGAGCGAGGCATTGCTGCCCGCCATCTCCAAGGATGAGCTGCCGTTGGTCAGTTTATAGTGTACATTTGCCGTATGCAGCAGTTCCTTCGTCTTGATATCTATAAAATCGTCAACCTCTTCGGTCACCTGTTTGGTCTTCATCAGCATTTGCCCACTGGCCAGGTCGAGTTGGAACATAGCCGGTACTGAAGTGGGAGCTGGTGGTGCGCTGCACACTTGGTCTTCGTATGAGGACATGATTGGCTCTGGAGCTGGTATCTGGTAACTGGGTACCACTTCCATATGGAAACTTTGGCCAACGATGTTTGTCATACTTGATCCGGTCGTTATTTTGAAGTTTTGGCCCGCATTCATGGTGATGTCCTTTTCCGCATTCAGACTAATATTTCCAGAGGCTTGTATGCTGACAGAAGCACTGTCGGTGGACATGGTGATGGAGTACTTGTTTTTGTCCTTGTCGTAGATACGTATGTATCCTCCTTTTCCTTTGTCGTGAAACTCTATGGTGTGGCCGTTCTTGGTACGGATAGCCTTGACCTCGTTTTCGCCTGGCAACCACTTCACGTCAGGCGAGTCAACACCATTGAAATAGGTGCCCATGATATAAGGCCGTTCGGCATTGTCACCCTCAAAGCCAACCATCACCTCCTCGTCAATCTCAGGAATGAACAAGAATCCCTTGTCCTTGCCGCCGTAGGGCTGGGTGATGCGCAGCCAGGGCGTCATCATGCTCTCGTCCTGCTGCTTCTGCCAGTCGAACTGCACGCGGATGCGGCCGAGGGTCTCGGGGTCTTCGTTGTCCATGACGATGGCGCGGCTGGGCATGCACTTGGGGAACGTGTTGGGATTGTAGGTGGGCGGATAGTCGCAGCCGGCGGGCAGGCCCTTGAAGGTGTTCTTGTAATGCTCTTCGACGTCAAACTCATGAATGAGTTCGGTGATGAGGATTTCGTCCTGCTGAACGTCACTCTTGCTGTTGGAGTCGTCGCTGGTGATGTAGTTGTCTTTGATGACGAGCTTGCTGCCGAGTTTGAGGTTAGAGCAGTAGGTGACGCCCGTGTACTCCAGCATCTGGGCACGGTTGCTGCGTGCCTGTGATTTCGCCGCAATGTCGAGCATCTTCTCCCGGCTGTCCTCACCGGCAATGCCGCCCATGTTGAGCTGTTCGAGTGTGGGCTTGACGAAGTTGTTGACAGAAGCTTCATAGACACTGTCGTTGAGCGTATTCATCTCTTTCTCCGACTCGTCCTTGCCCTCCTTGACGGAACTGTCAAAGGCATGGTAAGAGCTGGCCACCTGCTTGAAATCCACATGGCGCATCTTCATCTTCACGCTGTATTCAGGCACGTCCTTGCTGGGATAGCCTAAGACGACAGGCTCTGGTTCGCCGATCTGCCCAAAGAGCAGAATGGTGCCGTCGTTGAAGAACCACTCGCCGTAGCGGCGTGCCAGCCGCTTCAAGAAGTCGTAGTTGTTTTCGTTGTACTGCACGGTGTACTCAATCTCGTCGCTGTGGCGGGTTGCAACGATTGAGCCGAGGTTGGGCACTCCGTCGAGCACGTCCTGGACGATGTCCGTGAGGGTCTTCTTCTCATACGACTTACAGTTGGGGTGGTCCTGCAGCAGGGCATCCCACGTCTTAGCTTCGACATGCACCACGTACTGGCTGCTGTCGCGGGTAGCGGATGCACCGGTGACAAGTCCGTCGAACTCGAGGTCGGCCACCTGTGCCCCCTGTGCCCACTTGGCTATCTCCGTCTCAATGGAGTCGGTCTGCAAGTTGAGTATCACGGGTTTGCCGATGATGTCGGCACAGACGGTGAACTGCGGTTCGCTGATGTCTTCCTCTGGATTTTTAACGAGGTCGAAGGTCAGCACGTTTGGCTCGTCAAGCCGCTGAACCAGCTTGAAGTTGTTCAAGTTATACTGCGCACCGCTGAGCTCAATCTTGAATTTTCTCGACTGCGTGCCGTTGATGCTGAGTGTGAGGTTTTTTACGGATATTGACATAGGGCTACCACTTCACTTTTCACTCTTCACTTTTCACTTTTCACTTCATTCAGCTCCACTCGTTGTTGAACTCGGCAATGTCGTTGGAGCCAACCTGTATGATTTCGGCCGCGATGGTCACCTCGGTGTACATCAGCTTGCTGTCCTTGTCGTTGAAATAGTCCTGCAGTTTGACGCAGTAGGCGTTCTCGAAGGATACGGTCTTGTAGTTGCGCTTGTTGTTGCTCGAATAGACGACGAACTTGAAGAATCCCGACTCTACCTCGGTCTTGCTGAACATCCACTTGTAGAAGAACACGTTGTCGTCGCTCAGCGATGGTGTCTTGAAGGTGATGTTGCCGCCCCGGGGCCTTGACGAGGGCTTGCCCGTGCTGTCCTGCGTTTGATGAAACTCGTATGTACACTCCACGACGGCGTACTTCTGTCCGCCCACCTTCACGTAGCCGTAGAACGGGAAGTTATCGTCGCTTTCGGCAGGGCCGCTGCTCAGCGCGTTCATTATTGGTGCCTGTATCTTGTCGGCTGAGAGGGCCGACAGGTCGGGAACTTTGGGCTTCAGTCCCGACGTGATGTCGTTGCTCCAGTTGCCCAACGAGGCAACAGCCTCCGAAGGGTTGTCGGCCAGATTCTTCAGCGTCTCCTTGCCCTTGGCCTTAAGGTTGCCAAGTTTCTCTTTGGCGGCTTCTTTCAGGTCGTTGAGCACCTCCTTGGCTTTCTCCTTGCCTTTTTCCAGTATCTCTTTGCCCTTTTCCTTTACAGCCTCCTTGATTTTCTCCTTGCCCTCGTCGATGAGTTTCTTTCCCGTCTCCTTCAGTTTTTCGAGGGTTTTCTCCTTGAGCTGGTTCAGCTTGTCCTTAGCCTCGTCCTTCAGCTCATTCAGCTTCTCCTTAGCCTGGTTCTTCAGGTCGTCAAGTTTCTCCTTGGCCTGTTCTTTCAGGTTGTTAATCTCCTCTTTCGCCTCATTCTTCAGTTCGTTGAGGTCGTCCTTAACGTTGTCAATAGCCTGTTTGCCCTCCTCTATGAGGTTGTCTATCTCTTGCTTAGCCTCATCGATGGCGTCGTCGACCATTTCCTTCGCCTGGTCGTAGACTTCCTTGCCTTGTTGCTCCAGCTCGTTGGCTATCTTCTCTGCCTCTTGTCTGGCGTCGTTGCCTAACTGCTCGGCCTGGCCCTTGAACTGGTCGTAAGCAGCATCGACGTCAGGCATGGCGTCACCGATGATGTCGTCGAGTTGCTTCATGCCGTTGTCCACAGCCTCCTTCAGCATCTGGTCGGCTCCTGCTGCAGCATTCTCGGCCATTTTCTCAAGACCGGAGACGGTATCGCCGATTTTCGACTTTGCCCCGTCAATGGCACTTCCGGCCTGTTTGCCGGCTTCCTTCGCCATGTCAGTGGCAGCCTTTTCTATCTTGCTGCCCTCCTTCTTGGCTTCTTTGACGCCGGCTTCAACTTTCTTTTCCAGCTCGTTTGTCGCTTTTGAAACTTGGCTGCCTACCTTCTTCGTCGCATCGGCGACGGCACTGTCTAATTTCGTCTTTGTCTCGGCCACGGCACTGTCAATCTTGGCAGCTGCACCCTTTGCTTGTTTCGTGCCTTCGGCTGCCACTTTGCCTGCTGCGCTGGTAGCGCTGTCGACAATCGACTCGAACTCTGGAAATTTCATGTTGCTTGCGGTTTTAGGTTTTAATGGGAAAAAGTAAGGTTTGAGACTTGAGCGGGGTCAAGCCTCAAACCTGTTGAAGGGTGATTAGTTGTCAATCGTCCAGCGGTTGTTGTGGACGGCGTTGCCGATGGCAATCTCTTTGGCCGAGATGGTGAACTCCTCGAACTGCTGGACCTCGTTCTTGTTGTCATAGGTCTCAGCATACTCCACCATGTAGCCTTCCTTGAAGTCGAGGTGCTTCATTTCGCCACCCTGACGGTTGGGCCAGGAGATGGTGCCGCTCTTCGACATGTAGGTGTCGCACATCCACTCGAGCAAGTCGGTGTTACCGTCGTCGTTCGACTTCACCTTGAAGTGAATCTTGCCGCCACGGGTGGTTCCTGTGGGCTGACCTTCGACGTCGGTCTGCTGGTTCAGTTCGTAACGAACGTACATAATCTCGCGCTCAGCGATGCCGTCGGCATTGAGCGTAACAACTCTTTGTGCTGCCATAATTGTTTTGGTTTTTGGGTTAATAAATAATGTTATGAATGAAAGAAGCTTTTTACTGAACGTTCTGATCCCATTCAACACCAGCCGTACCATTGTGTCCTGTCAGTTCGATGAAGAAGTTCTTTGCGGCAAAGAAGGGCTTCAGCTCGACCTCGATCTTGATGTCCTTCGTCTTGGGGTCCTGGTTGATGCTCTTAAGGTTGTAGTTCTCGATGAGCTTGCCTGGGCCTTTGTAGTCACTCAGGAAGTCGTGGACGGCCTGCTGTAACTCGGCCTTGACGGCGGAGTTCCAGTTGATGAAGGCCTCGTCGTTGAAGAAGTTCTGGAACACCTTGCCTATCCAGTCGAACGTGCGCACGATGGGGTACTCCTGCAGTCCGAGCGTGGCGCCGTTGTAGAGCGAGCGGTTCGAGAAAGCCATGGTGCGGCCCTCCTCCTCGACCATGGGAATGACGCCCTGGTCGATGAGTGCAGCTATCTCTGACTTGCGCAAGTCGAGGCGCGAGCCTTTGACGTTGCTCAGCGTACCGTACTTCTTGCCGGCACAGCCTTGAGCGATGACGGTCTCCTCGGTGTTGGTCATGCGGCCGGCCAGTGCTGCTGAGCCGGGAATGTAGAGGTCGTCGTCCTCGTCGGCGAGTTCTGACTTCTTGCGGCCCAGCAGGTAGTTGCAGGTCATGACGACGTTGGCCATCTTGGCCTCTTGACCCATCATGTTGGCGTCGTCGAGCTCGTCCTTCAGCATCTCGAAGCTCATGGAGTCCTTGAAGTCGGTAAGCATGATGACCTTGTTACGGTATGCAGTATCGGCCCACATACGGATAGTGTTGGCGTCGCCTAAGTAGCCGGGCACGATAAGCAAAGAGTAGTTGTTCTTCAGGCTCAGACGGTCGTAGTAGCGTTCCAGCTCGTCGCGGATGGCCAGAGTGTCTTCTGAGTCGTGGTACTCCAACTCTTCCTTGTTGACGTTCATCAGCGTCAGACAGTCAATCTTGCCCTGTCCGGCGTTGGCGAAGAATGAGTCGAGCGAGCGATAGGTTACCTCCAGTTTCTTAATCTCGTCGTGAATGCTGAAGAGGTTGTTCTTCAGGTTGGTCTCAGCCTTGTCGCGCTTGGCGGAACACTGCTCGATGATGCTCATGGGGTCAGTGCCTCCCTCGCTGAGTATGCTGACCCACAGTTCCAACTCATTCTTCAGCTTCTTGCGGGCCTCCTTGTAGGCGGAGTCCGAGAGGAAGATGTTCTTAACGGCCTTGCGGCGCGGGTCCATATTCTCTACGCCTTTGATGAGGCCTTTCACCATCTGGAAACCACCAAACTTGTTCAGACCGTCAAGGCTCTGCTGCAACAGCGCTGCGGGGTTTTCCACCTTTTCTCTCTCGCGCAGTTCTACGGGCTGGCCTTCTTCTTGTTTTTTCAGTTCTTCTGCTGCCATAGTTTTCTGTTATTTCAATTCTCAATTCTCAATTCTCAATTCTCAATTGTCAATTCTCAATTGTCAATTCTCAATTCTTACTCCGCCTCTTCCAGTTCTGCAAGCAGGGCCTTCAGGGCGTCCTTCAGATTACCGCGTGCGGCCTCGTCTTTCAGGGCGTTGCGCAGACTCTTGTTCTTCTCCAACTGGCGGATGACCGAGTTGTAGGCGTCAATCTTGTCTTTAGCGGCACCTAACAGTGCGCTCTGGTCGATGAGCTGTTCGTCCTCGAAGTCTTTAATTGACTTGAAGTCGAAGTCCTCGTAGACAGCACCTCCCTCCTCATTCTCTAAGGCGATGCCCTTCTTGCTGGGCTGGAAATGCTCGAACACATCCTTCATACTCTTTGCCTTGAAACCCTCGCGGTCTTCGTCGCTCTGGGGGGCTTCGTCGGTAAACTGGTCGGCATACAAGGCACGGTTCTGCGGGAACTCAATGATGCCGTCTTGTGCTTCTACATCGAGCACTTTACTGATAACGGTTTTTCTTGCCATAATCGTTTTGGTTTTGTTTATTGATAAATATTAACTGTTAGTTCTCGTCGGGAGTGTCAATGTCCCAGAGTATCTGCTTCTGAGCCTCGTCGTAGCGCATGGTGACGGTGTCGCCGGGAACCACGTCGCCGGCGATGATGAGTTTCGACAGCGGACGGCGTATCTCCTTGCGGATGATGCCCAGAATAGGTCGTGCGCCGTAGTGGGCGTTGAAGCCTACGCTGGTGACGTACTTGCGTGCTGACTCGTCGATTTGAAGTTTGATATTCTGCTCGCTGAGTGTCTTCAGCAGGTTCTTGATATGGATGTCGAAGATACGGTTGATCATCTCGGACGTGATAGGCGAGAAAGGCACAATCTCTGTCAGGCGGGCCAGGAACTCGGGGCGGAACTGGCCTTGCATCACCTCCAGCAGCTGGTCGTGTGAAGGCACGCGGCCTTCGCCGAACGACTTGAAGATGTACTCGGAACCGATGTTCGACGTGAAGATGATGAGCGCGTTCGAGAAGTCGCCCACACGGCCCAGTCGGTCGTGCAGTTTACCCTCGTCGAGAATCTGCAGGAATAAGTCGAACACCGACTTGTGGGCTTTCTCAATCTCGTCGAACAGTACGACGGAGTAGGGGTGCTGGCGTATCTGGTTTACCAGCAGGCCGCCCTCCTCGTAACCGACGTAGCCCGGAGGTGCACCGTAGAGCAGGGCCACGGAGTGCTCTTCCTTATACTCCGACATGTCGAAACGCAGCATGGCAGTCTCGTCGTCGAAGAGGAAATTAGCCAGCGACTTGGCCAATTCGGTCTTACCAGTACCCGTCGGGCCGAGGAAGAAGAACGAACCCATGGGCTGCCCCTTCTTGTTTAGGCCAGAGCGGCTTTCGAAGATGGCATCGAGGATACTCTTGATGGCGTGGTTCTGGCCTACAACACGGCGGTGCAAAATCTCCTCGGCATTGCCCAGCTTCTCGCGCTCCTCGCTCTGGATGTTACCCATTGGTATGCCTGTCATCTTGGCCACGACGTCGCGGACGGCCTCCTTCTCAAGGGTGATATCCGTTTGAGTTGTTTCGGGTGTGGGAGCCTCGGCGTTGAGGGCTGCCAGTTCAGCGGCAATCTTCTGTGAGGCCATGGCGCGGTCGAGTAGGTCGAGGGCGGACGACGGCAGACGGCGGTCTGGCATGTAGCGCTTGGCCAACCTGACAATCTCGGCGGGTACATCGTCGCCGATGGTCATCTTGTGAAACGTCTCGTAGCCTTGGCGCTTGGCTTGGATAATGGCAACGGCCTGTTCCTCGTTTGGCTCCTCAACGGTAATTTTCTCAAAGAATGACGTCAACTCCTTGTCCTTCTCAATATCCTTCGTGTAGCCGTCGACAGTCGAGGTGATGACTACCTGGAGCTGGTTTTTCGAAAGCAGACGCTTCAGTCCGGGCAGGATGCCGTTGAGCATGGACTGCTTTTCCTCAACGCGATGGAAATTCTCGATGACCAGCAGCGGCTGGGTCAGCTGTGCCAGATTCTCGGTTACTTGTTTGAAGCGGTCTTCAATCTCGCCTTTGTAGCTGACGCCCTGGCTAAGGGCTATAAGGTCGAGCTCGTATGGCTGTAGGGCTTCGAGCGAAGCGGGCACCTTCTTGTCGCGAACGCGCTGGAGTATACTGTAGATGAGGCTGCTCTTACCTACGCCAGTCTCACCTACAATGAGCAGGTTGGCACGGTCCTTACGGGCCAGCACCTCCGTAATGGAGAGTACTTCGCCGTCGAAGCCGATGATGTCGGCCTCGGGTAGTTCGTGCAACATGTCGGTGCAGTAGTCGTCAGCGGGCGCACCGCTGCCCGACACCTTATTATATATAGAGGGGGCTGAGGCTGGCTTCGCTGGTGCACCCGACTGTATTTGACTGAGAATCTTGTCGGCCTGCAGCGGCAGGGTCTTTAATTGTTCGTAGCTGAAGCCAATGCCCGGTGTGACGAGAGAGGCCAGCAGGCAGGGAGCCGTAATCTCTGTCAGGCCGCATTTCTCGCTGATGTCCTGTGCCTCCTTGACCACCTGCTCGGCGTCATGCGACAGTTCTATACCTTTCATCGGGTAGGGCGACTTGTCGCACTGTTTCATGCGCATATCGGTCCAGTCAACCAGGTAGTAGTAATCCTCGTCGAGTGTGTCCTCAATGTAGTTCACCAGCCCTGCACTCTTGTGCAGCAGGGCGCGCAGAAGGTGTGCAGGCTCAATCTTGGGCGACTTGTTGTCGTTGGCAAATGACTGTGCGATGTGTAGCACGTCGAATGGTAGGTTTTCTAATAGTTTCGCGTATTTGTCCATAATCCTATATAGTTATTGGTTGTTAAGGTACTTATTTTATAAAGCCATCAGGCTCTGCTTGGGCACATAGGCGATTGCCACGGCAGCCACGCCGTCAATCTGAACCACTACGTGCTTATTGTTCTTAATACGCTTGATAACGCCCTCTACGCCGGCAAAGTAGCCTTCGGTGACACGGACGCGGCATCCGGGCTTGGCTAAGAAACTGCTATATTTGAGGAAATGAATCAGCTTATGGTCGGCACTGGCCACCCTGATGAAATTCTCCATCTGGCAGTCGGGCACACGCATGATTTCCTTTCCTTGCCCGTCGCTGGCGGTTTTCATGATGTAGCGCATTGGTTCCAGACTGCGGCGAGTCATCTTCAGCATCGTGATTGTCTCCTGTGTGGAGTGAACGAATATCAGGTTGTGAATGGCTGGCACCAGTTCGTATTTGCGATGGTCGCCTGTGCCCGTCACCTCATACTGCATCGGTAAGAAGTTTTCAATGCCCAGTTCGTCAAGCTGGTCCTTGATCTTCAATTCCCGTTTGTAGGTTACCCTCATAGGGAACCATTCTCTCGGTCCGTTAGCTAAGTTGTTTAGTTTCAATTGGTCAGTGTTTTCGAGTAAAGAAGAGGGTCGCTACAATTTAGTCAATTTGTAGCGGCGGCGTAGTAATATACGTTTCCTTTTCACTTCTTCTGCACTGATTCCCAGTAGCATTGCAATGAATAATTGTTACGCGAACTTATGGTTAGGTTGCGTTATTCAGTTGCAAAGATAATTAAAAAAAGCGGAACTGGCAAATTTTTTGTCCTAAAAATCTTCGTAAGCGGCATTTTTTTTCGTAACTTTGCAGCCCCAAAACAATAGAAGTATGCCTGACAACAGTAATAACAGCAACAGACGACCACCGCGGCACACACCGCAACCAGTAGACAATACCTATGGGCACCTGCAACCGCAGGCCCTCGAGGTAGAGAAGACCGTGCTCGGCGCACTGATGATCGACAAGGACGCCTATTCGGTGGTGTGCGAAATCCTTCATCCCGAGAGTTTCTATGAACCCCGCAACCAGAAGGTGTATGCCGCCATTCGCGACCTGGCAATGGCCGAGAAGCCTGTAGACATCGTCACCGTGACCGACCAACTGGCGAAGTCGGGCACGCTCGAGGACGTGGGCGGACCGGTGTATATTGCCGAACTGTCGGGGCGTGTGGCGTCGTCGGCCAATATCGAGTATCATGCCAATATCATTGCCCAGAAGTATCTTGCACGCCAGCTGATACAGTTTGCCAGCGATGTTGAGACGAAAGCCTTCGACGAGACGATTGACGTGGACGAACTGATGCAGCACGCCGAGGGAGCGCTGTTCGAACTGTCGCAGAAGAACATGAAGAAGGACTACACCCAGATAGACCCCGTAATCAAGAATGCGATGGACGTTATCAATAAGGCGGCGCAGAACAAGGACGGACTGACGGGTGTGCCCACGGGCTACCACGCACTCGACGACAAGACCAGCGGCTGGCAGGCCAGCGACCTGGTGATTATAGCCGGGCGCCCGGCCATGGGTAAGACGTCGTTCGCGCTGTCGATGGCCAAGAATATTGCTGCCGACTACAAGGTGCCGCTGGCTTTCTTCTCGCTCGAAATGTCGAATGTCCAGCTGGTGAACCGTCTCATCTCGAATGCCTGTGAGATTGAAGGTAAGAAGATTCTGAACGGCCAGTTGCGCCCCGACGAGTGGGAACGCTTAGACAAGCGCGTGAACACACTGCTCGGTGCACCGCTTTATGTGGACGATACGCCCGGACTGTCGGTATTCGAGCTGCGAACGAAGGCGCGCCGCCTGGTTCGTGAGCACGGCGTGAAGATTATCATGATTGACTACCTTCAGCTGATGAATGCCAACGGCATGAGGTTCTCAAGCCGCCAGGAGGAGGTGTCGACCATTTCGCGCTCGCTGAAAGGTCTGGCCAAGGAACTGGACATTCCGATTCTGGCCCTGTCGCAGCTGAACCGTGGCGTTGAGAGCCGCGAGGGTGCAGAGGGTAAGCGTCCGCAACTGAGCGACCTGCGCGAGTCGGGTGCTATTGAGCAGGATGCCGACATGGTGGTGTTTGTTCACCGTCCGGAGTACTACCATATTTATCAGGACGAAAACGGACAGGACTTGCACGGTAAGGCTCAGATTATCATAGCCAAGCACCGTAAGGGTGCTACCGGCGACGTGACGCTGACGTTCCGCGGTGAATTTACGCGCTTTGAGAATCCAGAGGATTCGCGTATCGGTTCGCGGAAATCATCGGGCGGCGAGGGCGAGATCAGAGGCTCCATCATGAATGGTGACGACGTGGGCGGACCGTTCATACCCGGCCAGACCGACCCCTTTGCAGGCGGACCGATACCATCGCCGGAGAATGGCGAAGTGCCATTCTGACCGACCGTGTCATTCAGAGTATTTAGCTATCAGCCCGTCGGCTTGGGTATCGCCCAGCTCACGGGCTTTTTGCAGGTTCTTGATGCCTTCAGCCTTCAGGCCTTTCACGCACTGGGCCACGCCAAGGAACAGGTAGCCGTCGCTGTAGTCGGGGGCTATCTTGATGCACTCCTGGGCCGTGGCAATCGCTTCGTCGGTCATGCCTACACGTACCTGTAGCGAGGCCTTCTCGGCGTAGTAGAGCTCGTTCTTGGGTGCCATCTGTATAGCGCGGTCAATGTCGTTGAGGGCTTGCTGGAAGAGTCGCCCGCCGACCTCGGCCTGGAAGCGCAGGTAGTAGAACCGGTCGTTGACTGAGGTAGCCATCAGCTTCTCATACTCGTTCAGGTCGCTCACAGCCTTGCGATTCTGTTTGGCGTCCATCAGCACCTGTGCACGGGCCAGCAGATAGGGTGCCGCCTCTTTGAGGTAAGGCTGGCTGAACATGGCTACACAGCTGTCCAGAAGTGCTATCTGGCTGGTGGTGTCGTTGAGCGCAGCCTTGCAGCGCGAAGCCTCGTAGAAGACGTCGGGCGAGCGTAGGTCGCTGTTGAAGAGCGTGGCGTAGACGTCGGAAGCCTCGGCGTACTTCTTCTGGGCGTAGAGGATGGTGGCCACCTGGTGGCGGTAGATGGCTTGTGGATTGATTTTGTCGGCCTCGCGGGCCTCGTTCAGAGCCATGTCGAGCGACCAAGGCTCGTAAGGCATCTGGCTCATGTAGATTTCCTTCTGGTAGATGAGCTTCGAGTAGTTAAAGTGAGCCTCGTCCTTCTTCTCGGCTACCCGGATGGCCTGCTCCATGTCGCGGGCGGCATCGTCGAAGTCCTTGTCGATGAGTTTCGTTTGGGCGCGGTAGGTGTAGCCGTCGGGGGCACTGGGGAATCGCGTGATGAAATCGTCGATGAGTTGAACGTATTCGGCCGAGTCTAACGAGGCCTGGCCGATGTAGAGCGCAAGCACGGCCTGGTTGAAATCAGTGGGCAGGTCTTTCTTGATCTTGGTGCTGCGCAGGGTGGCGTCGTTGATACTCAGTCCGCTGATGGTGAGCGAGTCGGCAAAGCGTGCGCTGACGGCGTAGCTCAGCGTGTCGGCCGTATTCTGCCTGTAGGGCTGCTGCATGAGTCCTACGACTTCGCCAGCCTCGTTGATCAGCGGGCAGTTGGCCGTGCCTTCGGGCATGGTCAGGGCCACGGTATAGTAGGCATGGCCGGTGGCAGTGGTCTCGGTCTTGCGGATGGTGCCGGCGACGGGCTGTCGCGTCTCGTGGTAGGGCAGCAGCCACACGGACGCCCCCTCGGCAGCCGAGGTATTGGCTACGGTGAGTGGCACAGTCTTCTTGGCCGACACGCGGAACTTGGCGATATCGTAGGTGTCGTTGGCTCCGAGCATGCACTCGACGGGCAACTCCTTGCCCTGAGCATCGATGACGACAGCCGACGAGGCGCCCTTGAAGGGGGCGAAACTGCTGACGGCCTCACCCTGTTCGCCTGTAAAGAAGCCGTTCGAGCTGCCTATGAGTGTGCCGTCGGCATCGAATGTCTTCAGCGTGAATACCGACTTGGCTGCCTTCTTCGTCCAGCCAGGCTGGGCGGTGGCAATTGAAAGTGGCAGTAAAAGTGAGAAGGCTAAAACCAGTATTTTCTTCATTTTTTCAGTGCTTTAATAGTTCTTTTGCGTGCGCAATGGCGGCGGCGGTAACGTCGGAGCCGCTGAGCATCTGGGCAATTTCGTTGATGCGCTCGTCGGCGCCGAGCTCCTTCATGGTGCTCGTCGTGCCGTCGGGGGTGTCGGTCTTCGTCACCTTGTAGTGACTGGTGCCGAGGGCGGCAATCTGAGGCAGGTGGGTGATGCTGATGACCTGACGGTCAGCCAGTCCCATCTCCTGCATCATTCTGGCCATCTGCTCGGCTACGCGGCCGCTGACGCCGGTGTCAATCTCGTCGAAGATGATGGTGGGCAGTTTCACGGCACCGCTGATCATGGCTTTCAGGGCGAGCATGACGCGTGCCACTTCACCGCCGGAAGCCACCTGCGAGACGGGCTGGAGTGGGGTGGAGGTGTTGGCCGAGAAGAGGAACTGCACCTTGTCCTGGCCGTGAATGCTCAGCTCAGTCGGCTCCACGGCGATGGCAAAGCGGACGTTAGGCATGCCTAAGGGAATCAGCCGCTCCTGCAGTTCGCGCTCTACCTGGCGGGCTGCCTTTGTGCGCAGCTTGGTGAGCTGGTCGGCCTGCTTCTGGCAGTGTGCCTTCAGCTGCGTACACCGAGCTTTCAGTTCGTCTAAGGCATCGTCGCTATTCTCGATGGCCGACAGCTTCTTCTGTAGTTCTGTCTGCAGGGCTATCAGTCCGGCTACGCTGTCAGTGTGGTATTTCTTCTGCAGGTCGTAGATACGGTCGAGCCGGGCATTGACGGCATCCAGTTCCGAGGGGTCGAAGTCGATGTTGTCGAGATTGGCATTAACCTCTTGTGCAATGTCCTTCATCTCGATGTAAACGGAGTCCATCCTTGTGGCCAGCTCGGCGGCGGCAGGAAACACGTGGCCAATACCTTTCAGGGCGTTCATGGCGTTTCGAAGCTGCCCGACAGTTCCCGTCTCGTCGCCCGACAGGGCGTTGTCGGCCTCGTAGAGGGCGCTCTTGATGTCCTCGGCGTGAGTCATGGTCTCGCTCTTCTGCTCAAGTTCCTCTTGTTCGCCTTCGGTGAGCCTGGCATCGGCGAGTTCGTCGTGCTGGAACTTCAGGAAATCAGCGTTTTGGCGGTTCTGCTCAATCTCTGACTCCAGTACCTCCAATTGGCGGCAGGCCTCGTGATAGTCAGCGAAAGCCTGCTTGTAGACCTTCTTCTGGGCTTCGTCGGAGGCAATGATGTCGAGGACCGAGAGCTGGAAGTCCTGCTGGCGGAGCAGCAGGTTCTTGTGTTGTGAATGGATATCGACCAGCTGCTCGCCCAGTTCCTTGAGTGTCTGTAGCTGTACGGGGGTGTCGTTGATGAAGGCGCGGCTCTTGCCGGCGGCAGTCAGTTCGCGGCGAATGATGGTGTCGTCAGGGTCGTACTCAATGTCGTTGTCGGTGAAGAATGGCTCCATGTCGTAGCGCGACAGGTCGAAGCGGGCTTCGATGACGCACTTGTCGGTGCCGTGTTTCAGAGCCTTTGAGTCGGCCCTCTGTCCTAAGAGAATTCCGATGGCTCCGAGGATGATGCTCTTGCCCGCCCCGGTCTCGCCAGTGATGACTGAGAATCCCGGGTGCAGTTGTATGTCGAGCGTATCAATGAGTGTGAAGTTCCTGATATGTAGCTGTCTGAGCATAATACTATTGCTTGATTTTCTCCCACGAGTTGTTCTGTGAGGCGTTGATGGAGAAGAGGATGTCGTAGACCGACTCCTTCTCCTTCTGTGTACCCTTACCTTTATATATATTGGCCAACTCGTCCTTCTTGTAGTCAGTCCATATCTGCGGCAGCAGACTTAGGGGCTTGTCTTCGTGGGCTTTCTTAAGACCGGTCTCCAGGGCGGTGGTCACCTCGGTACGGCCGCGCTCCACGTTGTTGGCCATCTCGTCGAGTCCTTTGCGGTAGTAGTCGTACTGCAACTGGCGGAAGGGGCGCATGGCTTCGTCAAGATAGTCGTTGATGATGGCAAAGCGGTTGCGCGAGTCTTCGAACGACTTCCATCCGGGGAAACCCAGGTCCTGGGCATTGTTCACCAGATACATGCAGCGTTGCAGCACGTCAGTGCCCCCCATAGGCGAGAAGGTGTCGAGGTCGAGGCCTATGATGAGGTAGGCATAATAGGCGAAGAGTGCCGTCAGCTGATTGTCTACCGACTCGTCGTTGAAGTTCAGCTGGTCGAACTGTGCGAACGTGAACTGGAAACTCTTGTCGGTGTTATTGTAGATCGTGGTGGCGTAGGCAGAGTTGAAGACGGGGCGGTTAGCCTGGATGGTGGCTGTACACTCGAAACGGTTCTCGGCCTGCACATACTTGTCGACAGTGATGTTGAAGTTGCACGTTATGCGCTCGTTCTTTTGGAATTGCAGGGCCGTCCACTGCCGCTCGTTGACAAACTGCTCGAGCGTCTGTTTCAGGTTCTCGAATATCGAGGCGTCGGTGCCTTGAACCTTTGAGTGGTTGATGTTAATCTTAGCCTCCAACTCCTGACTGCAAAGGTCAAGGGCTGGCAACAGCAGTGACGCTATGGCTATGAGCACTCTTTTCATCTGTTGGAAGTCGCTTCGCGCAGTCTGATGCGAGTAAGCACCTGCTTGGTGTTGTAGGTGAAGTCGCCGCCGAGAATCCAACTGTAATAGCCGGGGTCGAAGCGCAGGACGTCGGAAACGGGCTTGCCCTTGTGCTTACCGAAGTTGAAGACCTCGGTGCGCTGGCCGTTGACCTCCTGCCAGACGATGCGCCCGGCGAAGTCGACGTTGTCGTTCATCTTGGAGAACTCTGCCAGACTGTCCATGTTGTTCTCGAGTACCTTTTCGGGGTCCTCGTTGGCGCCGGGGGCATATTTGTCGAGCTCGCCCATCAGTACGCGGTAGGTGGCCTCTGTGTCCTGGTCAGCGCGGTGAGCCTCGAAGTCGTCCTCCATGTTGCGCCCACAATAGAACTTGTAGGCGGCAGCCAGATTGCGGCGCTCCATCTTGTGGAAGATGGTCTGCGCGTCAATCAGACGGCATTTGGAGAAGTCGAAGTCAATGCCTGCCCGCAGGAACTCCTCGGCCAGCAGTGGCACGTCGAAGTGGTTGGAGTTAAAGCCGGCAATATCGCTGCCCGTAAACACGTTGCATAGCTTGGCGCTAAGTTGCTTGAAAGTGGGCTTGTCTTTGACATCCTCGTCCGAGATGCCCGTCAACTGTGTGATGGCGGGGTCGATGGGACGCTCAGGGTTGATAATCTCGTTACCTCGCTCCTCGCGGCCGTCGGGGTACACCTTAATATATGATAGCTGAATGACCCGATCCTTCACCAGGTCAAGTCCTGTGGTCTCTAAGTCGAAGACGACCAGGGGTTTTGTAAGATTCAGTTTCATTTCCTTAGGCTTAATCGTTGATCAGCATGGGCATCATCAGCATCAGCACGTCCTGATTCTCAGGCTGCTCAGAAGGCAGGACCAGACCGGCTCGGCTGGGGTCGGCCAGGCGGATGATGACCTCGGGGCAGTCGAAGTTACTGAGCACCTCGATGAACGAAGAGCCCTTGAAGCCGATGCTGATAGTCTGACCGTTGTAGTCGCAGGTCATTCGCTCGGTAGCCGTCTTCGAGAAGTCGTAGTCCTCGGCGTCGAGCTGCAGGGTGCTGCCTTCGACGTGGAAGCGGATGAGATTGCTTGAGTCGTTGGCAAACGGCTGAACGCGGCGCAGTGCTGCCAGCAGTCCGTTACGGTCGACGCGCAGCTCGTTGGGGTTGTTCTGGGGAATGACAGAGTTGTAGTTGGGATAGCGGCCTTCGATGAGGCGGCACAGGATCGTACCGTCGCCATAGTTGATTTCGGCGTTACGCTCGTCATATCTGATGGTAACGTCGCTGCCGTCCTTGCCGAGTAGGTTCTTCAGCAGCGAGGCGGGCTTCTTCGGCAGGATGAACGAGGCGGGCTGGTCGCTCTTAATGGTAAAGATCTTGTTGCGCACAAGCTTGTGGCCGTCGGAGGCTACTACAGCCAGGCAGTCGGGAGTCAGGTCAAAGTAAATGCCGTTCATCACGGGGCGCAGCTCGTCCTGAGCTGTCGCAAAGATGCAGCGGTTGATGTTCTCGCCGAGCAGCTGGTTGCTGATGACGATGGTAGTGGCGTTGTCGCCAACCGTTTGGGTCGTCGGGTATTCGTCGGCATTCTCAATAGGAAGCGAGAAGAGTCCGTTTTGATAGCTAATCTTGACGATGTTCGTCTGCTGGTTCACGTCGAAGGTGATGGGCTGCTCGGAGATGCCCTTCACGGCCTCTAACAGGTCGTGGTTGCCAATGGCGAAACGGCATTCTCCCTCACATTCAGCCAGCTCGACGCTGGTCTGCATCGTGTTCTCGCTGTCCGATGCCGTCAGGTTGAGGGTCAGCCCACTAATGTCAAAAACGAAGTCGCCGAGAATAGGCAGGGCGTTTTTACTGTTAATCACTCTTGAGAGTGCGATGAGCTTGGTGCTCAGTGCTGTGCTTGAAAGTGTAAACCTCATAATGTATATTTGTTTTTGATTTTCCTTCAAAATGGAGTACAAAGATACGAATTTTTGTCATATTAGAAAAATTTATGCTTAAAAATTATGGCTTTCAAACAATTTTTTGTACTTTCGCAGGCGCAAATCGCAAAAAACAACAATTTTAATACATTATATTTATGGATTTAACAGGTAGAATCATTGCTGTATTGCCAGCACAAAGTGGCGTCTCGGCGCGCACAGGTAACTCATGGATGTCGCAGGACTATGTCATTGAAGTCCCGGGGCAGTATCCCAAGCGCTGCGTTTTCCGTATCTTCGGCGAAGACCGTATCAAGCAGCACAATGTCCAGCTGAATGAGGATGTCACCGTTCAGTTCGATATTGATGCCCATGAGTATCAGGGCCGTTGGTTTAACGATATACGTGCATTTAATATCATTCGCGGACAGGCTGCCCCTGCTGCTGCCGACCCCTCGGCCGCTGCTCCGTTCCCGCCGGCTCAGCCCGCCGCTGCGGCCCCGACGGCTGCTCCGTTCCCTCCTGCTCAGGAGTCATCAGCCGACGGTTCTACCGACGACCTGCCCTTCTAAAACTGTCTCGTAAAGCCTGTCCTCAGCCAGGGCAGGCTTTATGAATTACAGTAATCCGAAATCGGTTACGGAAGATTTTTCCATTCTTTATTTGGTGGTATAAAAAAAACATTGTATCTTTGTGCCACAAATCGAAAACTAATTCAAAAAACAAGTATTGAAAAATGGCAAAGATTGTAACATTGGGCGAGATTATGCTCCGCCTTTCCCCGCAGGGAAACGACCGTTTCATCCAGAGTGAATCATTCCGCATCATCCCCGGTGGTGGTGAGGCTAACGTCGCTATTTCGGTGGCCAATTATGGTCACGAGGCTTACTTCGTCTCTAAGTTGCCGAAGCACGAGATAGGACAGATTGCCGTCAACGCCCTGCGCCGTTACGGCGTGAACACCGAGTTCGTGGCTCGTGGCGGCGATCGTGTGGGTCTGTACTATGCTGAGACTGGTGCCTCGATGCGCCCCTCGAAGGTTATCTACGACCGTGCTCACTCTTCAATTGCCGAGGCCAGTCCCGAGGACTTCGACTTTGACAAGATCATGGAGGGAGCCGCATGGTTCCATTGGAGTGGCATTACGCCGGCTATCAGCGACAAGGCTGCCGAGCTGACGCGGTTGGCCTGCGAGGCTGCCAAGCGCCACGGCGTGACGGTGTCGGTAGACCTGAACTTCCGCAAGAAGTTGTGGACCAGCGAGAAGGCTATCAGCATCATGCGCCCGTTGATGAAATATGTCGATGTCTGCATCGGCAATGAGGAGGACGCAGAACTCTGTCTCGGCTTCAAGCCCGACGCTGACGTCGAGGGCGGCCAGACCGACGCCGCTGGCTACGAAGGCATCTTCAAGCAGATGATGAAGGAGTTCGGCTTCAAGTATGTCGTCTCTACGCTTCGCGAGAGTTACAGTGCAACGTTCAACGGCTGGAAGGCACTCATCTACGATGGAAAGGAGTTCTACCAGTCGAAGCGTTACGAGATTAACCCGATTATCGACCGTGTCGGCGGTGGCGACTCGTTCTCTGGCGGTCTGATTCATGGCCTGCTGACCAAGGAGACACAGGGCGAGGCTCTTGAGTTTGCCGTGGCTGCTTCAGCCCTGAAGCATACCATCAACGGTGACTTTAACCTGGTGAGTGTTGACGAAGTGGAGTCTTTGGCCGGTGGCAATGCCAACGGACGTGTGCAGCGCTAATTAGGACAGCCTTATATCGCAATATTGTAATAAAGGAAAGAGAAAATGGCTAAATTCGATAAGATTGCCGTACTGAAGAAAATCGGCGACACGGGCATGGTTCCCGTTTTCTACAACAAAGACCTTGAGACCTGCAAGAATGTGGTTAAGGCCTGTTATGAGGGCGGTGTTCGCGCCTTCGAGTTTACTAATCGCGGCGACTTTGCGCAGGAGGTTTTCGGCGAGCTGGTGAAGTGGGCCGACAAGGAGTGCCCCGAGCTGGCTCTGGGAATTGGCTCTGTGGTCGATGCCCCAACGGCTGCAATGTATCTGCAACTGGGTGCCTGCTTCGTGGTAGGACCGCTGTTCAACCCCGATATTGCTCCCGTCTGCAACCGCCGACTGGTGCCTTACTGCCCGGGTTGCATGACCGTTTCGGAGATTGGCAAGGCTCAGGAATTGGGCTGCGACCTGACGAAAGTGTTCCCTGGCGATGTCGTCGGACCTAATATGGTGAAGGGCCTGAAGGCACCTATGCCTTGGTCGAAGATCATGGTTACCGGTGGCGTGTCGCCCGACGAGGAGAATCTGACGAAGTGGTTCAAGGCCGGCGTGTTCTGCGTGGGCATGGGCTCTAAGTTGTTCCCCTCTGACAAGGTGAAGGCCGGTGACTGGCAGTATGTGACCGACAAGTGCAAGGAGGCACTTGGGTATGTGGCTAAGGCGCGCGCTTAAGCTGCTCCTTGTCACGAGTATAATAACAGCTTGTTCACCCTCTGATAGGCAGATGGTGGACAAGCTGAATTCTCTTTCGTATGCCTATCATTATCGCTCAATCGACTCTACCGCTCACTACGCGGCTCTGGCTGAGCAGGCTGCCGACGACTGCGGTTATCATGACGGGCTGGCTGAAGCCCTGAATAACAAGGCCTTCGTCAGTATAGTACACATGGACTATGACGGGGCGGAACAGACGCTGGACGCCATCCCCGGAATCACCGACAATCAGCTGGAACTGCTCGTCAGCTATGTTCAGCAGATGAGGCTCTGCCAGCGTCAGTCGCGCAACAGGGATTTCTATGACTACCGTGAGCGGGCTCACAACAGCATGCTCCGCATTGAAGAGGAGCGCGATATGCTGACCGATCGCCAGTGGCGGCGACTGATCTACGCCGAGACGGAGTTTGCCATTGTCAATTCCACCTATTATTATTATATGGGCCTCGAGCAACAGTCAATCGACGCTCTGTCCGATGTGGATGTTGACGAGGTGAAGCAGGATACGACCCAGTTTCTGAACTATCTGTATAACATCGGCGCTGGCGGCATCTTGACAGAGGGGTCTGATACTGACATCTACCAGCAGGAGGTCGATTACCTGCTACGCTGTTTCCAGATAGCCAGTCGTGATGGCTATCCCTATTTTACCGCCAACTCACTGGAGGCTATTGCCGAGCACCTGATTGCGACGCCTGCCGATATGCCTCAGGAACAGAGCCTTACACTCGTCAATCCTGATAATTTGCCCGCCGAACAGTTGGCGGTGGCGCTGGCTGAACAGTCTTTGCTGATTTTCCAGGATTATGGCGATATCTACCAGATAGCTGGGGCATACCGCACACTGGCTTCCTGCCACCGCGCTTTCGGTAATAATGAGAAAGCTCTCGAGAACCTGGAACAGGCCTTGGCTGACTCTACTATTCTGCAGGCTCCCGACCTTGTAGCCAGTATTCGCGAACAGCTCAGCGTAGCTTACGCCGCCATCGACGATAAGGCTGCCAGTGACTATAATCGTAACCGATATCTCGACCTGCAGGAGCAGACCAGGCAAGACCGTCAGCTCGAAGCACGCGCCGGACAGCTCGACCGTGTAGTCAGCCAGCTCAACATGATTCTCGTCGCCGTCGTGGCTGCCATCGTGTTGCTGGTCTTTCTCCTCTGGCTTTTCCGCTATCTGAACAGAAGGCAGAAAACCGACAGCCCCCTTGACGAATTGATAGAAGAGCGCAACGAGCAACTGGCTGTCAGCCGTCTGCACTTGGAAGAGGGGAAACGACGACATCTCCAGCAGAGAGCCAAGATGTCTTTGGTGAACAGCCTGCTGCCGCTCATCGACCGTATGGTCTATACCGTCAATCGTCAGGGCGACAAGGAATATGTCTGCGAATTGATTGACAAAATCAACGCCGACAACGAGGTGCTCACACACTGGATCCAGCTGCATCAGGGGCAACTCGACCTGCATATTGAGAGCTTCCAGCTCCAGCCATTGTTTGATATCATAGCCCGCAGCCGGAAGAGCTTCCAGATGAAGGGCCTGGCTCTCGACGTGAAGCCTACCGAGGCAATAGTAAAGGCCGACCGTATACTGACCCTTTTCATGCTTAACACATTGGCCGACAATGCCCGCAAGTTTACGAACGAGGGTGGGGTCACCATCAGTGCCGAGGAGATGCCTGCCTACGTCGAGGTCTCGGTAGCTGACACGGGTATCGGCATGGATGCTGAGCAGTTGGCACACGTGTTCGACCACAAGCTGACGACTCATGGCTTCGGTCTGCTGAACTGTAAGGGCATTATTGAAAAGTATCGTAAGTTGAGTCAGCTCTTCAGCGTCTGTACGCTGCAGGCTGAGAGCAAGCCGGGACAGGGAAGCCGCTTCTTCTTCCGCCTGCCAAAGGGTAGGGTTGTGGGCATCGTGGCGGCATTAGTAAGTCTGATGAGCAGTGCCGCGATGGCGCAACAGAGCCCTACGCCCTTGGCTCGCGCTGCCGTGTTTGCCGATTCGGCCTATTTCTCGAATATCAATGCGACATACGAGCGTACACTCGTCTTTGCCGACTCGTGCATAGCCTGTTTGAACCGCCACTACCGCAGCCAGCTGCCTCATGGGGAAGTATTCATGCTCATAGAGGGTGACATGTCAGTCGTGCCCCCCGAGATTCAGTGGCTACACGACTCGCTGCAGACGAACTATAACCTGATTCTCGATATTCGCAACGAGAGCGCCGTGGCTGCACTGGCGCTTCACCAGTGGCAGCGTTATGCCTATAATAACCGCATCTACACCCTGCTGTTTAAGGAATTGTCGGCCGATAACACACTGGCAGACTACTGCCGGGCCATGCAACAGACCAAGACCAACCGAACGATTGCCGTCGTGCTGCTCTCACTCGTCTTGCTGGCTATTCTGCCTACCTACTATTTCTATTACCTGCGTCCCCGCCTTAATGCCCGGTTCAAGGCCGAGCGCATGCGACGTGACGACCTGGAACTCCTGGAAGGTGAACAGCGTCGGGTGGAAATGGAACTGGCAAACTATCATGTGTCGAACTCCGTGCTCGACAATTGCCTGTCAGCCCTGAAGCACGAGACGATGTACTATCCTTCGCGCATTCGCCAGTTGATTGACCAAAATGACATGGAGTCGGTGGGCGATGTCGTCGGCTATTACCGTGAACTCTATAACCTGCTTAGCCAGCAGGCGATGTCGCAGGTTGAGCGTGTCAAGCTCAGTCTCAGTCAGCTTGACTATGGCATCCTTGGCGACCAGGTTCTCATTGATTATCTCTTTAATATTCTGAAGAAGGAATTCAGTCCGGCAAAGCTGGATATAGAAAGCCGGCACCTCAACGAAAAGTATGTCGAAATAGATGTTCATACTCACAGACAGCCGTCGGGAGTCGACTTCTTTAATCCTTCGATTGAGAACATCCCTTATTTGCTCTGTCGCCAGATTGTACGTGACCATGGAGAGGCAACAAACCGTAGGGCGTGCAGTATCAGGACAGAAACACGCGATAACGAAACCATTATCATTATAATTCTTCCTGCTTATGGAAAAGTTCAAAGTAATCATAGTTGAAGACGTACCTTTGGAGCTGAAGGGTACGCTGGGTATTATACGCAACGATATACCCGAAGCTGAGGTGATCGGTACGGCCACTAACGAGGCTGAGTATTGGAAGGTCCTGAAACAAGGACTGCCAGACTTGTTGCTGCTTGACCTGGGGTTAGGTGGTTCGACCACGATCGGTGTCGAGATTTGCCGTTCGACTAAGGAAATGCACCCAGACGTGAAGATTCTTATCTTTACGGGCGAGATCCTGAACGAAAAGCTTTGGGTTGACGTGCTCGATGCCGGCGCTGACGGTATCATCCTGAAAACGGGTGAACTCTTGACGCGTCACGACGTGCAGAGCGTCATGGATGGCAAGCAGTTGGTTTTCAACGAACCGATTCTGCGCAAGATTGTCGAGCGGTTCAAGCGTGCCGTAGGGGCACAGCTGGCCAAGCAGGAGGCACTCATTAACTATGAGGTCGACGAATACGACGAGCGTTTCCTGCGTCATCTTGCCCTTGGCTATACGAAGGAACAGATTACCGGCCTGCGAGGCATGCCTTTCGGCGTGAAAAGTTTGGAGAAGCGACAGGCCGAACTCATGAAGAAACTCTTTCCCGACGGCAATGGCGGCATGGGCATAAATGCTACGCGTCTTGTGGTCAGGGCCTTGGAGCTGCAGATTCTTGACATCGACAATCTTGAGCCAGACGAGTGCTGAGTGTTCTTTAATGGATAGTCACAATTGAAGAAGTTCCTGTCATACCTCGTTTTCGTGCTGGCGCTGTCTGAGGTGGTGTTGGTGCTGGCGTCGTGGCTGCTGTCGGCCACGATGGCAGGCAATGTGCGGTCGTTACTGTCGTCTGAGGGAGTAAGATGGTTCTTCGGCAGCTTCTCGTCCATGTTGGCTTCGCCGTGGCTGGTCTGGCTGATCCTCTTGGCAATGGCCTACGGTTGTCTCAGACAGAGTGGCATGCTTCAGATAGGCCTGCCGTTGTCGTCGCTCCATTACCGTCAGCGGGTGGCTTTGCGCACGGCTATTGCGCTGATGGTTCTCTACGTGGCTGCTGTCATGGCGCTGACGCTCGTACCCCACGCCGTCCTGTTGTCTGCCACGGGACGGCTGTTCCCTTCGCCCTTTAGCCGGGCCATAGTGCCTATAGTGTCGTTCGGATGCCTGTTAATGTCGGTTGCCTACGGATGGGCATCAGGCCGATTCCGTTCACTCACAGGGGTCATTTCGTCAATGTCGGCTGGCGTCGCTTCTGCAGCGCCGCTCTTCATCCTCTACATTGTCTTCGTACAATTATACAAGTCGTTACGCTTCGTTTTCTTCTGAGGGGGGTCAGACGAGCTCCACTTTGCTGATGTCCTGCTCCTTCTCGCAGTAGTGGCAGGTGAGCGTGCTGCCTTCTACGTGGAAGTGGGTCTTCATCGGCTCGTTGTTTGTGATGCACTTGGGGTTGTTACACTTCACGATTCCCCTTATCTCGTCGGGCGTCTCAACCGTCTTCTTCTCCACGACTTCGTAGTCGCGGATGATGTTCAGTATAACCTTGGGGGCTACGACTGAGAGACGCGAAATCTCGTCGTCGGTGAAGAACTTGTTGCTGACCTTGATAATACCTTTATTCCCTACTTTTTGCGACGGGTAGTTGAAACCTATGGTGACGGGAGTGGTCAGGTCGAATAGTCCCAACAGACTGGCTACCTGATAGGTCTTGCTGGCTGGTATATGGTCAATCACAGTGCCATGCTCTATGGCCGCTACTAAGCGCTCTTTCTTGTTCATAATCTGTCCAATCGTAAATGGTGAATCCGTGAAATCGTAAATCAAATGATGGTCTTGTCGTTCTTGACGTCGTCAAGGCTGATGCCTAACACGTCGCAGAAGATGGCTTCACGGGCGAATAGTCCGTTGCCGGCCTGTTGGATATAGTAGGCGTGGGGGTTGTCGTCTACTTCGTATGCTATCTCGTTGACGCGGGGTAGGGGGTGCAGAATCTTCATGTTTGGCTTCGCCAGACGCAGCAGGTCGTTGTTTAGGATATAGACGTTTTTCACCCTTTCGTACTCCATCAGGTCCGAGAAGCGCTCCTTTTGGACACGTGTCATATATAAAATATCTGCATCCTGGATGATCTTCTCGTTGAAGGCGGTGTGCTCTTGGTACTTTATGCCGTGCTGATCGCAGTATATCTTATACTCTTTGGGCATGGCCAGCTCCTTGGGCGCAACGAAGTGGAACGTCGGGTTGAAGTGGCGCATGGCCATCAGCAACGAGTGGACTGTCCGCCCATATTTCAAATCGCCTACCATGTAGATGTTAAGGTTGTCGAGCGTTCCCTGGGTCTTGTAGATGCTGAAGAGGTCGAGCATACACTGGGAAGGGTGCTGATGGGCACCATCGCCGGCGTTGACGATGGGCACGGGCGATACCTCGGAGGCATATTGTGCAGCTCCCTCTATGAAGTGGCGCATGACGATGACGTCGGCATAGTTGGCTACCATGAGGATGGTGTCTTTCAGTGTCTCGCCTTTTGTCCCACTGGTAATCTTGGGGTCGGCAAATCCGATGACTCGTGCACCGAGGCGGTTGGCGGCCGTTTCAAACGAAAGTCGGGTTCGGGTAGAGGGCTCAAAGAAAAGTGTGGCGACGACTTTACCTTTCAGCAACTCCCGGTTAGGGTGCTTCTCAAACTCTTCTGCCATCTTAATCATGTAAAGGATTTTATCCCTTGTAAGGTCGGCAATAGTGACAAAATTATGCTTTTCCATCATTGATTTTGGTAATTGATGGGGCAAAATTACATATTATTTCTCTATTTCGTGTGATTATTTCAGATATTTTTGTATTTTTGCAGGCAAAAACAGGAATATGAGAAAAATTTTCGTCCGTTTCTTGTGGATATTACTCGCTACTGGAGTGGTTATGACTACACTCGCATTCTTTGCTATCAGCGAAGGGTGGCTGGGGTATATGCCACCTGTCGAAGACTTGCAGAACCCGATTAGCAGGTACGCCACACAGGTCTACTCTTCCGACGGGAAGATCATGGGTACATGGAACTATAACAAGGAGAATCGGGTCATGGTCGACTATAACAAGCTCTCGCCTTCATTGGTACAAGCGTTGGTAGCCACCGAGGATATTCGTTTCTACGAGCATTCAGGAATCGACTTCTATGCCTTGGGGCGCGCAATCGTGAAGCGTGGTATTATGGGGCAGAAGTCGGCCGGCGGCGGCTCAACCATTACCCAGCAGCTGGCTAAGTTGCTCTTCACGGAGAAGCCTGCGCACACTACTCTCGAGCGTGTCCTGCAGAAGCCCATTGAGTGGGTCATTGCTGTGAAGCTGGAACGAAACTATACGAAAGATGAAATCCTGACCTTGTATCTTAATAAGTTCGACTTCCTGCATAATGCCGTCGGCATCAAGGTGGCCTCTAATACCTATTTTAATAAAGAGCCTCTTGACCTGACGACTGTTGAGGCTGCCACGCTCGTGGGCCTCTGTAAGAATCCTTCGTATTTCAACCCCGTCAGGTTTCCCGAGCGGAGTCGTGACCGCCGTAATGTCGTGCTGGAGCAAATGAGGAAGGCTGGCTTCATTACTCAGGAGCAGATGACTAAGTTCCAGGCCGAGCCGCTGAAGCTGAATTTCCATGTAGCTGACCATAAGGATGGCGTCGCCGTTTATTTCCGCGATTTCCTTCGTCGCTATATGATGGCTAAGAAGCCCGTGCGTTCTGATTATCCATCATGGTCGGGGGTGAAGTTCCATATTGACAGTATTAACTGGCAGAACGACCCCTTGTTTGGCTGGTGCCATAAGAATAAGAAGAAAGACGGTAGTTACTATAATGTCTATACGGATGGTCTGAAGGTATATACCACCATCGACTCCCGTATGCAGGCTTATGCAGAGGCGGCCTGTTACGAACATGTGGTGAAGTTCCTGCAGCCTGCCTTCAACAGCGAGAACCGTCGGAAACCTTCTGCTCCGTTCTCCAACAAGCTGTCATCGGCTGAGGTCAATAAGATCTTAATGCGCTCCGTCAGACAGAGCGAGCGCTATCGGGCATTAAAGGCTGGAGGCGCTTCGGAGTCAGAGATCAACAAGTCGTTCAGGACCAAGACTCCGATGTCGGTGTTCACTTATCATGGCGAGGTCGACACGGTGATGACGCCACTCGACTCTATTCGCTACTTGAAGTCGTTCCTGCGGACGGGCTTCGTCAGCATGGATCCTCATAACGGTCACGTCAAAGCCTATGTCGGTGGTCTCGACTTTACTCATTTCGCCTATGATATGGTGATGGACGGCCGCCGACAGGTTGGCTCGACCATCAAGCCTTTCCTTTATTCGCTTGCTATGGTGAATGGTTTTTCGCCCTGCGATGTCGCCCCCAACGTGCAGCAGACCTACATGGTCGGCGGAAAACCGTGGACTCCACGTAACGGCAGCTATTCGCGCTACGGCCAGATGGTTACGCTAAAATGGGGACTTCAGCAGTCGAACAACTGGATTTCGGCCTACCTCATGAGTAAGTTAAATCCGGCCGCCTTCGTCCAGCTGTTGCATGAGTATGGCATCAACAACCCCGAGATTCATGCCTCTATGGCCCTTTGTCTCGGTCCTTGTGAAATTACCGTTGGCGAGATGGTCAGCGCTTATACGGCTTTTGTGAATCATGGTATTCGTGCGGCTCAGATGTTCGTTACAAAGATTGAAGATAACGAGGGAAATGTGGTCGCCCAGTTCCAACCCCGCATGAACGAGGTCATTAGCGAGGAGGCAGCCTATAAGATGCTGTATATGCTGAAGGCCGTTGTCGACGGAGGTACGGCCAGCCGACTGCGCAACAGGTATAACCTGATGGGCGAGATGGCCGGTAAGACCGGTACGACCAACAACAATAGCGATGCTTGGTTTATGGGCATCACACCCTCGTTAGTGTCGGGATGCTGGGTCGGCGGCGACGACCGCGATATTCATTTCGACACCATGAAATATGGCCAGGGAGCGGCAATGGCATTGCCCGTCTTCGCACTCTATATGAAGAAAGTCTATGCCGATAAGCAGCTTGGCTACGACGAAAGCGAAGTCTTCGATTTCGACGAGGGCTACAACCCATGCTCTTACGAGGATGATATGGAAGAGTTAAACGATATAGAAGAGGTCTATGAATAGTGTTCTTATGTTAGGACTTGGAATGCAGGAGGTGCTTGTCATCGCGCTGATTATCCTTCTGCTTTTCGGTGGAGCTAAGATTCCCGAACTGATGAAAGGTCTCGGTAAGGGTGTCAAGAGCTTCAAAGAGGGAATGAAAGAAATCGACGACGACACTTCGACAGACAAAAACTGATGAGCCAGTCTTCGGGGTATGCGTCTTTTTGGGACCATTTGGATGAGTTGCGGTCGCGGATTATCCGAATGGTGGTGATGCTTGCCGTCTTCACGGCTGTGGCATTTATGCTGAAAGACCAGCTCTTCAGTATCGTCCTGGCTCCACGCAGCAGTGATTTCGTGACCTATCGCTTGATGGGTGTCCCCGCTTTTTCTATCCAGTTAATCAATACTGGCTTGACCGAGCAGTTTATGGTTCACATGCGTACAGCCCTGTTCTCAGGCCTGCTCGTTTCTTCACCTTATATTATATATGAGTTGTTCCGTTTCATATCCCCCGGACTGTATGACAACGAAAGGCGATATGCGGTTTGGCTGGTTGGCTCGGCTTACCTGATGTTCCTCCTGGGCCTGCTGCTGAATTATTTCCTTATATTCCCGCTGACGTTACGCTTCCTCGGAACTTATCAGGTCAGTGCCGATGTCGCCAATATGCTGACCTTGCAGTCCTACATCGACACCCTTATAGGCATGAGTTTTATGATGGGGGTGCTGTTCGAGCTGCCCGTAGTCAGTTGGCTCATGGCACGCATGAAAATCATCAGTGCCCGGCTGATGGCGTCTTACCGGCGGCATGCCATTGTGGCTATTCTCGTATTAGCTGCAATCGTTACTCCGACAACAGACGTGTTCACGCTTTTTGTGGTGGCTTTACCTATATGGATGCTCTATGAATTCAGTATTTTCGTCGTAAAAGCGTCTGGAATGTAAACAATCTCGAAAACTTTTAGGTTTTCTGAAAAATAATTGCCGAAAAATTTGGAGGGTATCAGAAAAACCCGTACCTTTGCATCCGCTTTCGCTAAAA
>CAMOKH010000116.1 GCA_946617675.1 uncultured Prevotellaceae bacterium
TTGACGTGGCTCAGGGCCTCGTCGAGTTCGGCCAGGATGCCGGCATAGATGTCCTTGCCCTCGTCGTACTTGGGCGACACGTTGGTGGCGTCCATTGACTCAGTGTAGGGCACTTCGCCATAGCAGTCGACCAGTGCCTGGTAGGCAAAGGCGCGCATGACGGTAGCTGCGAGCAGTGCGCCCCAGTCCTCGGCGGCCTTGGCCTTCTCGACGATGAGTGTGGCGTTCTTGATGACGCGCACGTTCAGGTCGTTGTAGACGCGGCCGCTTGACGTTCCGCTCATGTTGAAGCGTGAGTATGCCAGATAGTTGCTCGTACCGAACTCCTGGCTATAGTGCTGGGCCAGATAGCCACCCTGTATGCGCAGCGTGTTGCCATAGCTCGTAGCCAGGTTCATCTCGGTAGTCGGGAAGAGCATCGAGCTGGTGACGTTCTCGGCAGCGGGCGAGTTGGGGTCCTGGTTGATGTCGAGATAGCTGTCGCACGAGGTAGCGGTCAGCCCAAGACCTATGATGGAAATTAAAATTGACTTTTTCATATAGCTGTTTTCCTCCCTGATTTAGAATTTGACATTGACGTTGAAGCCGAACGTGCGGCTGTGGGGGTTAGCATAGAGCTCACCGAACATACCCTCCAAATCGTTACCGTCGGTAGACGATTCGGGGTCGATAAAGGTATTCGTCTTATGTGTCCAAGTGAAGAGGTTGTTGGCAAACACCGAAAGCTGGATGTCGCTCAGATAGACGGCACGCACCCAGCTCTTGGGCAGCTGGTACGTCAGCGTGACGTTGCGGAGCTTCACGAAGCTGCGGTCTATGAGGTATGACTCCTTAGCCTCGCCGTAGCCGGCGTCGTCATACCAAGCCTGGTAGCTGCCGTTGGCCAAGTAGATAGGCATGTTGTTCTCCACGTAGCCACCATTGCCGTCGCTGACCACCGAGTTGGGGATGACGAACGGACGACGGCCGTTGTAGGTCGTGATCGAACCGTTACCCGTGAACTCCATCAGGTTGGCCGAGCGCGAGAACATGTAGCCGCCCTTGCGGATGTCGAGGGCTGCGCTCAGCGTCACACCCTTGTAGGTAAGCGCCGTGTTGACGCCGCCCGTCCAGTCGGGGTTGATGTTCTTGCCGGTGTCCACCACGTCGTCTGTCAGGATGGGCTGGCCGTCACTGCCGACGATGATCTTGCCGTCGGCCGTATAGGTGTTCTGATAGGTGTAGAACTCACCGATGGGGCGTCCGGCCTCAGCATACAGGTAGACGGCGTCCTTGGTGCCGCCGGTCGAGAACTGGTTGATGACGGAGCGGCCACCCTCCAGGCTCTCAGGCAGCGAGAGCACCTTGTTCCAGTTCTTGGCAAAGTTGAAGCCCAGTTCCCAGCGGAAGTCCATTGTCTTGACGGGCACGAAGTTCAGCAGAAGCTCAATACCGCGGTTGCGAACCTCACCGAAGTTGGTCACCTGATAGGCAAAGCCAGTGGCGGGATCGACGGGCAGTGTGAAGATCTGGTCCTTTGTCACGCGGTTGTAGAACGCGAAGTCGAGGTTAATGCGGTTGCCAAAGAAGGCGGCATTGAGACCGGCCTCGAACTCAGTGGTCATCTCAGGCTTTAGGTCGTTCGAACCGATGGTTGCCGACGACATGAAGGCGTTCACGCCACTCATCGGGAACTTGGCAATGTCTGAGCCATAGACGCCGCGGGCCGTCGACTGGGCAAACGTGACAGAGGTCAGGTAGACGCCAGCATCGTTACCCGTCCGGCCGTAGGCCAGGCGCAGCTTACCGAAGTCCAGCCACGACTTGGTCTGCTCGCGTATCAGGTTCGAGAAGACGAAGCTGCCCGTCAAGCCGGCATAGAAGTAATTGTTGGCGTTCAGCGGGAGTGTGGAGCTCCAGTCGTTACGTGCCGTCAGACCGAGGAACAGGAACTCGTCCCAGCCCAGGGTGACGTCGCCGAACAGACCCACCACGCGGCGCTTCGACTGCGTCTCGCTGAGGGTGGTCTTGGTGGCACCATTGCTCAGGTCCCAGAAGTCGGTGAAGAAGGTCAGGTCGTCAGTCTGGCCCGACAGGCCCGTTGAGTAGCGCTCGTTCATGTTCACACCGACGGTGGCGTTGACGTCGAACTTTCCGCCGACGAACTTGTCGGCGTAGTTGGCCATGAAGTCGTGGTTCAGCTCGTAGCGGCGGCCGTAGGTGGCGAAGACGCTACCCGACTGGTTCATGTTCGACGGGCCGTAGCCGTAGTCGTTCTGGATGTTAGCGTCGTCGAGGGCAATCTGCGGGACACCCACCTTGCGGTCGTAGTCAGAGTAGTCGAAGCCGAAGCGGTAGGTCAGCGTCACCTGCTTCAGGGGCTTGATGTCGGCCTGCAGCTTACCGTTGATCTGCTTGGCGTAGATCTGGTTGTAGTTGTTGGCAATGGCCCAGTAGGGGCTGGTAATGCCGTATGGCGTGTACCAGGCCTCGGGTGTGTCGAAGGCGTTGACGAGGCCCTTACGGTCAACCAGCGAGAGGTCGCGGGGAAACTCATACAGGCCGTCGATCATCGACGTACCCTGATACTGACCCACGGAGTTGGTGCTCGACGTGGCAAAGTTCACGCTCGACGACACCTTCAGCCAGTCCGTAGCCTCATAACTGCCACGATAGGCGATGGTGTTACGCTTGTAGGTGTCCTTGTCGTCGGGAACGATACCGTTGTCGTAGGTATAGCCGTAGCTCAGGTAGTAGGTCATCTTCTTGTCGTTGCTGATACCGCTGAGCGAGATGTTGTGGTTGGTGCTCAGGCCCGTCTCGAAGAAGTCCTTAATGTTGTCCTCGACGGCACTGAAGTTGTGGAGCAGCTGCTGGTTGTTCCAGATGGGACCGTAGACCTGCTTCGAGCCGTCCATCTCGGGACCCCACGAGCCGTTCTCTATGAACGTCTGGTCGCCGTTCCAGCCCTGTCCGAACCGGTTCTGGAACTCGGGGAGCGTAGCCACCTGGCGCCACTGTACGCCGCCGTTGTAGTCGATCGAGAAGTTACGGCCGTCGCCGCCCTTACCGCTCTTGGTGGTGATGACGATCACGCCGTTAGCAGCGCGCGAACCGTAAAGGGCCGTAGCGGCAGCGCCTTTCAGCACGGTCATCGACTCGATGTCGTTGCTGTTGATGTTCGATATACCGGCCAGTGCGGTCTGCATACCCTGACCGGCCGTTGTGCTGGCGTTGACGCTCTGCGTGCCGAGGGGCACACCGTCGACCACGTACAGCGGCTGGTTGCTGCCGTTGATAGAGCTCACACCACGAATGATGATACCCGAAGCCTGGCCCGGGTCGCCTGAGGTTGAGCTCACCTGCACGCCGGCAACCTTACCGGCCAGGGCCGTGCTGACGTCGGTGAGGTGTCCCTCGGTCAGCTTCTTCGATTCCACCTGTGTGGCCGAGTAGCCCAGCGTCTTCGACTGGCGCGAGATACCCATGGCCGTGACGACCACGTCCTGTAGCACCTGTGAGTCTGAGCGCAGCAGGATGCGCATACCATTCTTCGCCGTCACCGTCTGCGACTCGTAGCCGAGGTAAGACACCATGATGAGGCTCTTGCCCTCGGGCAGGGTCATTGTGAAGCGACCGTTAGCGTCGGTTAACATGCCTACCTTGACACCCACAATACGTACGGCTGCACCTGCCAGAGGTTCGCCGTCTTCCTGTGAGAGCACAGTACCCGTAACCTGTGTCTGGGCGAATACTCCTCCTACGCTGAGAAGGAGTGCTGCCAAAAACATTGTTAGTCTTTTCTTCATAATCTCTCTCGTTTTGTTTGTTTATAATTTAAGCTGTTACATAGTTTGCTTTTTTGCTATTTAGATTATTCTGGCTGCAAAAATAACACTTTTTTTCAAATAAAACAAAAAATGCTTTAAATAATTCGTGTTTTTAGGCTTTTTCTTGTCAAAAAGTATCATTAATGCCCAAAAATGCTTACTCCGCGTCACGCTTTGCGCGCGCATAGTGAAGCGTAACGTTTTTTTATCCCTCACTTCCCGCACTTCCCACACCTGGGCCGGTGTGGCTCGGGGGCAGGGCTGCGCGATTGTTCCACAGCCTGGAATAATTATTCAGCGCCAGTGAATCTTTGAAACCCGCCGCGTTTTGGCCGTGGGGAAGCGCCTCTTGTCGGCCGTCAGGTGCTGGAAGTGCCGGGAGTGTGGGTTCTTTTCTCTTATTTCCTATCATAATATGCACGCGCGCGCACGAAGCGAAGCAGAGCCGCAAGGCCCCGGGGGTGGGGCGGCTTGCGGCTCTGCCGATGGTTGGGTGGCTGCGCTGGGCAGTCAGTTGTGCTTACTTGCTGAACAGCTTCAGGCTCGTCGGGAGGTTCTGACGGCTCTTAGCCCTCGTCTTGCGGGGGGCGGCTGCCCTGCTCTCTGAGCTGGCAGCGCCGCCCTTCACGATGATGCTCGTGCCGCCGGCGGGAATCTCCCACCACCAGCCCTCGGTGTAAGCCGGGTCGGTAGCCATAATTTTGAGGTCGGTCGAGACGAAGCCCTGCTCAGTCAGGGTAAACGCGATGGCGTTAGCGCCCGACGTGCTCTGCAGGATGTTGCCGTAGTCGCCCTCGTCGGGGTCGGTCAGCGTGCCCAGGGCCTGGTTGGCAAAGATGTAGAGCGTGGTCACGTCGCCTTCGGTCTCGTAGTAGCCGTAGATTTCGTTGCCGGGGACGTAGAAGCCCTTCAGCACGACGTCGCCCTCTTCGGCATCCTCGCCGGTGTACTCCTCGATGGTGAAGTCGCCGAGGTTATAGGTGTTTTCACCTATCCAGTAGAAGGTGAACGTGCCCAGCAGCGGGTTCTCATCCTCGCCCTGCGGGTCACCGGCCTCGGCAGCCTTCTGTGCCACGGTGATGGTCTTGGTGATGCCTACTGAGGTCAGGGCGATGGTGCCCTGGCGCTCCTCGCCTTCGTTGGCGGCGACGGTCACGTTGAGCGCGGTGCCCTTCTCGTTGAGCTCGGCGCTGATCCATTCAGCGTCGGTCTCGACGGTGACGGGGCGCGAGTGCTCGATGGCAATCTTCTGCGAGCCGCCCTCGGCTTCTATGGCGAGCGGGGCCGTGTCGACCTTAAACAGGAGTGCGTCCTGGACGATGGCCAGCGTGTCCTTGACGTTGCCCGTCTGCAGGGCGACGTAGCCTACGCGCTTGGCCTCGGCGTCGTTCGATGCCGTTGCGACGACCTCAATGCGGCCGGTCTCGCTGTTGAACGATGCCGACAGCCAGTCGGTCAGGCTCGTCACGTTGACGTCGGCGGTGTGGGCCACGGGAATCCGGACGATTGACTTCAGCGTGTCGGCCATGCTGAACTGGACGTCCTCGTTGACGCCGTAGATGATGCCGCGCTGAGTGACGTTGACCTCGGTGACGGCGGTGGCCGACTTCAGCACGACGTTTGCCGAGCGGCCTTCCAGGGCGTTGTTGGCGGCAACGGTCAGTGTCACGGTGTTTCCGCTGACGGCGGCCGTCAGCCACTGGGCGTCAGATGTGGCAGTAATTGACTCCGTGCTGTTGACGACGATGGTGCCCGTGCCGCCTGCTGCCTCGTAGAAGGCGTCGGCGCTCTTCAGCGCGAGCTGTGCCGGGGCGGTGTAGGTGGGGTCGTCGTCGCTGCAGGCTGTGAGTGAGACGATGCCTGCCAGCAGTACCATTATGCTTAATATCTTTTTCATACTCGTTTTGTTTATCACGTGTTATTTATTTAGCTCCGCTTAGTCTTTGGAGTTTAGGAGTTTAGGAGTTTGGGAGTTTAGACATTACTCTTATGCCATGACAGGCCGGAATAGAACTAATGTCTAAACTCCAGCGGCTGAAAGCCGCGAAAACTCCTAAACTACTAAACTCCTTTAACATTCGTAGCTTCTATTAATTATTGAATGGGTAGCTGATGCCCTGAGTGTACATCGTGATGACGTTCGTCGGCTCGTTGACGTCGGTCAGGGTGATGTACGTCGGCGACTTCATGTTGTCGGTCGTCAGCTTGAACGTGCGTGCGCTCTGGGCATCGAAGCCGAACACCGAGACGATGGGCGTGTAGTCACAGTTCCTCAGGTAGTACGGGGCGTTGCCGCCGTCGTTCGTGCCGTTGTAGTACATGGTGATGGTGTCATCGCCGGTGAACTTGTAGCTGTAGCAGAAGTAGCCGGCGTAGTTGCCGCTGCGGAAGTAGAGGCTGGGGTAGCCGTCCACGTTGGTGAAGGCCAGCAGGACGATGGTCTCGCCCTCGGTGGCCGAGCCGGCCTCCATCCGTTTCAGGGCAGCCTGGGCGTACTCGCCGGCAGCACTGTAGGCCATGTACCAGTCGGAGCTGACGAAGGTCTCGTTCAGCGGGGGCACGATGCCGTTCAGGATGATGTTAGCATCGTCGGCGCAGGCGAAGTCCCAGGTGTCGGTGGCGTGCTTGAAGCCGCTGATCTGCTTGCCGGCAATGGTGACGGGCTCGTAGAACTGCAGACCGCCGTCGGTCACCACGTAGGGCACGCTGATGGTGGTGTCGGTGGTAGCCGTGGGGTAGGTCATTGTGAAGCTGCGGTAGGACTTCACGATGTCGACGGTCGTGGTGTCAATCTTCATGCTGTACTTGGGGAAGTTCATGTCTTCCTCGATGACGGCAATCTTGTTGATGTAGTCGGCCCAGTTGTCGTCCTTGCAGGGCACCATCGTGGCATAGTTGCCGGTCTTCTTACCCTTGAGCACGATCTTCTCGGGCGAGGCCGAGATGAACTCGAAGTCGTAGTCGCCTTCCCAGCCCGTGCCCGTCTCGCCGCCGAGGGGTGCGTCAGGGGTCGAGAAGAGGTGGAAGATCTCGTTGTAGGTGTCGAACGACAGCACGACGCCAGCGCTCTGGGTAATCTTGTAGTTGCTTTCGGCCGTGGCCTCGGCGTCTTCGATGTCGCTGGCCACGGTAACCTTGCCGTCGGCCGTGAACTTCATGAACACGTTATATCCGCCGTAGGTGCGGTAGGGCGAGGGGTAATACTGCATCAGCCAGCCATGCTCGGCTCCGGCGAGGATCTTGTAGTTGGCAGCTATTGACTCCTCGGCTCTCTGGGCCGAGGGCTTGTCGAAGGTGTCCTCCTGGTCCTTCAGACAGGAAGTCATCAGACCGAGGATGGCAATGCCTAATAATATTTTTACGTTCTTCATATCGTTTCTTAATTAAGGGTTTGCAAATCCAACATTTTAACGTTAGCCGAACGGCGCTGGACGATTTCGCGCAGCTTGTCGAGGTCGATGTCCCACGAAGCCTTCAGCCAGTCGCGGACGATGTCGAGCTTGGTCTCAAGATAGCCACGGCCGCTGCGGTCGATGTCGGTACTCTCAACCTTGGCGATGCCGGCGGCCTTGACGTCGGCCTCCGAGGGCTCCGTGCCGTAGAAGCTCTTCTCGATGTCGGCGCCGGCAGAGGTCTTTCCCTTGTAGGTGTACTTCACGGCCAGGCCAAGCTGCTCGTCCCACCACTCCTGGTCGTGGGTAATGTAGTTGGCTATGATTTCGACGAAGTCCTCCTGGGTCTCACGGCTGGCGTAGTCGCTGATGAAGCCCAGGGCGAGCCACTGGTTCTCCTCGAGGTTGACCCAGCTCTCAGACTGGTAGTTGGCGGCCGACACCTCGTTGAAGTCCGTGGGGTAGGGCTTCGTCTGGTGCAGGATGTGTGCAAACTCGTGGTGCATGGTCTTGAAGAACCAGTAGTTCAGGAACTCGATGTCGGGGTTGTTGAAGTCGAGGTTGTTCACGTTGTAGAGCGTGATCTTCATACCGCCCTCGGCCACGCCGAGCGTGACTGATCCGCCCGAGTTGTAGCCGTAGGAGCCGATGAAGTGCATAATCTTCGGGCAGTACTGGCGGATGAAGTCGCGGCCCTTCAGTTCCTCGTATGACTCCAGCCAGAGGTACTTGGTCAGCTTGGCCAGGGCTACCGACTTGTCGTAGCGTGCGGGGGCGAGGTTCTTCGTCTCGTCGCTCTCCTTGAACTCGAAGCGGTACTTCAGCTGGATGTTGTAGGGCTGCTGATAGTTGACTTCGAGCCACTTGTCGAATGCCGTGGAATTGGACGTCGTCGGGTCGGGGAAGATGCTCTTCTCGTCGAGACTGTCCTCGCTGCACGATGCCATCGTCAGCATGGCACCCATTGCTAATAGATAATATCTTATTTTCATAATGCTGTTGCTGTAATGTTATTTGTTACGTGGGTTGGGGGTCAGTCCGGCCGAGATGACGTCGGCAGGCAGCTGCAGGGCGCGGCGCGGGTCGTTGAGCAGCAGCTTGTCGTCGGGCAGGCCTTCGCGGTTGTGGGCAATCTCGATGCCCCAGCGCTTGATGTCGCACCAACGGCCGCCCTCCTGCATCATCTGGCAGCGGCGCATGTGGAGAATGAACTGCAGCATGTTCTCCTGAGAGGAACCCTCGGCGTCGATGGTGAATCCCAGCGGGTGGAGGTGCTTCTTGGGCGTGCCGGTCTTGTCGCTGGCGACAATGGGGCCGCCGTTGCCATCGTCCATGTACTTCATGCCTCGGCTGGGGATGGAGTCCTGCACGGGGCGGTAGGTGCCGTAGAGCGAGTCGACCAGTTCCTGGCTGGCCTGCATGCCGTTGCGCGAGTTGGTCGAGAGCCAGAGGTTCATGTCTCTCAGTGCGCTGGCCAGGTCGCCCTTCACGGCGTAGGCCTCGGCGCGGCAGAGCAGGGTCTCGTCGCCGCAGAGCTGTACGTAGACGTTGCGGCGGTAGCCGACGCCGTTCACCTTGTCGGTGTACTCAAAGTAGCCGTAGTACTTCGAGATGTTCAGCGTCTGGACGGGGCCCCAGCACGAGTGGGCCATGAACAGGTCGCGCGCGGAGTTGTATTCTCCCCAGATGCCGGGAGCGCGGTAGGTCTCCATCCTGGCAATGGTGGGCTGGTCGTGGCCGTAGCGCTCGCCGAGTCCCCATGCGCCGAGGATGTAGCCGCTCGACGATGCTGCGGTCTGCAGCAGGAAGTTGGCGTTCTCGCTGGCGCTGATGTAGGCGTTGCAGCGCGTCTCGTAGTCGGCTGCCAGCTCGTTAGCCAGGTGGCGCCAGTTGCGCAGCAGGTTGACGGGGTTGCTGCCCAGTGCTGCGTTGGCATACTCGATACACTTGTCCCACTTCTGGTAGAACAGGTTGAAGCGGGCGCCGAAGGCGTAGGCGGCCTTCTTGTTGAAGTGGTACTTCGGGGCGGTGTAGACCTTGTCGTCGATCAGGGGCAGACCCTCGTCGATGTCGTCGCTGATGTGCTTGTAGAGCTCGGCCATCGTGCCGCGCTCGTAGTCGGGCTTGACGTCGGTCTCGGGAGCCAGCGAGTAGGGCAGGCCCATGTCGCTGTCGGCGGTCTGCGGATTATAGGCCAGACAGAAGACGTTGGCCAGCTGGAAGTGGGCCCAGGCACGGCAGAGCAGGGCCTCGCCGCGATAGGGGTTCAGCTCTACGGGATTACCCATCTCGTCGATGGCGGCCAGGGCCTGGTTGGCGTGGGCGGCGGCCATGTAGCAGGCGTCCCATACCGACTGTACGGCGTCGTTGTCGGTACTGGTCTGGTCCTTCCAGAGGTAGGCTTCCTCCTGCTCCAGCTCTTCGGGTGTATAGTTCGAGCCGTTGTCGCGGGCGTTGTCCGACGACATCTCCAGAATCAGGTTCGAGTTGTTGCCAGCGTAGGCGCTGACCAGTAGCTTGGCCACCTTGTCGACGGTGTTCACCTCAGCACGGTCGTCGGGAACCTTGTCCAGGTAGTCGTCGCACGATGTGAGTGCCAGCAGGCTGGTGGCCGCTATAAATAATATGCTAATTCTTTTCATATTGCTTCTTACGTTAAATTAAATACCCAATTTCACGGTCAGGGTGAACTGCTTCGGCATAGGAGCAGCCACACCACCCGTGTTGAAGAACTCAGGATCCTGGCCGTTCAGCTTCTTGTCGGCGTAGATGAGGAAGAGGTTGGTGGCCTGCAGCTTCACCGAGGCGTTGCTCAGCTTCAGCGGGGCAATCAGCTTGGCGGGGAAGTCGTAGCTCAGCGAAATCTCCTTCATGCGGATGAAGTCGCCCTTGGCGATGCGCTCCGTCGAGTAGTTGTAGGCGTTGTAGGCGCGACGCAGGTAGGAGTCGTTCTGGTCGAGGCGCTTGTCGGCGATGACGGGGATGTTGGTGTAAGCCTCGTCGCCGGCCTGTGTCCAGCGGTTGACAAACTCGCGGGGCAGGGCGTCGAGGTCGGAGTATTCGCGCGAGAATACGGGGTCGAGGCGCACGACGTTGCCGAAGGCGTAGGTGATGAACACGTTCAGTTTCAGACGCTTATACTGGAAGAGGTTGCCCAGCGAACCCGTCGTGGTGGGGTCGGTCGGTCCCTCGTAGATGAGGTAGTCGCGATGCTCGCGGTCCTGGAAGTTGAACTCGCTGACCGTCTCCTCGCCCAGCTCGTTGATGAACGTGGGCAGACCCTGGTCGTTCAGACCGCGGAAGTCGATGGAGAACAGTGAGCGTACGGGGTAGCCAGCCAGCGTGAAGCCGGTGCCCGAGATCATGTCGATGACACGGGCCTTGGTGTCGAGCTCGCTGACCTCGTTCTTGGCGTACGACAGGATGAAGTCGGTGTTCCACTTGAAGTCCTTGCTGACGATGTTCTTCGTCGAGAGGGTGAACTCCACACCGTGCGACTTCATCGAGGCCACGTTGGCGTATTTCGTCGTCTGGCCGCCGATACCCATCGTGCTGATGGTGCCGATGAGGTCGTAGTTGTTACGCTTGTACCAGTCGAAGGCGAAGTTGATGCGGTTGTTCAGGAAGCCGATCTCGGCACCGAGGTTGAACTCGTGCTTCTTCTCGTAGGTCAACTCGCTGTTCTCGAGGTCGTAGATTTCCAGACCGCTCTCGCCGACGCTGGTGAAGGGGCGCCAGGGGTTGAAGCTCTGGATGACCACCAGCGAGTTGGTGACGTTGTTGGGGCCGCGGTCGCCGGTCAGCGAGTAAGAGGCCTTCAGCGTGAAGTTGCTCAGTGCCTCCTGGAACGTGTCGTGGAACCACGACTCCTCGTGGGCGTTCCATGCTCCCGAGATGTTCCACGTCGGCAGCCAGCGGGCGCTGCGGCTCTTACCGAGCTTGTTGGTGCCTTCGTAGCGTACGGTGCCGTTAACGGTGTAGCGGCCCTTATAAGAATAGGTGGCGTTGGCGAAGAAGGCGGCCGAGCGGGCGTAGGTGTTGCTCACGGTGAAGTAGGCGGCGTTCTCCTCCTGCGTCTGCTTGAAGTAGCGGTAGTCGTACTTGGCCAGCATGCCCATGTCGTACTGCATGCCGACGCCGTTGAAGAAGGTCTTGCTACGCTCAACGTTGTTCACCTCCATACCGCCGAACAGGTTGACGATGTGGTCTTCGTTGAACACGTCGTTGTAGTTGGCCGTGGCGCGGAAGTCCCAGCTGTTCATCTTGTACTTCGTCTGGCGGTAGAAGCCGCCGTAGGGGACGACCGACTCCTTCAGGCTGTTCTCAACGTCGGGGTCGCTGTAGAGCCACGGGTTGTTCTCGCGCATCGTGGCGTCGTCCATGGCGCGGTAGGCCATTGCCTGGTTTGAGCCGTCCTTGATGTAGTGGTCCTGCGAGGTCGTAGAGTACTTGTAGGCAGCCAGGGCCGACAGCGTGACCTTCTGGATGGGCTTGTACTGCAGCTCGGCCTGGAAACGGGTGTCCACGACGTCGAGGTCCATGTAGTTGTTGTCGAGCTCGTTCAGGATGTTGAACGGGGCATAGTTGCGGGTGTAGTACTCGTTGGCAGCCAGCGTGCGCGACGTGTTCATCGAGTAGCTGTAGGGGTTGATGTCGAAGTCGCGGCGAACCTCGCCGTACACCGGGTCGATGTCTGAGGCCAGCGTACCGGGAGCCTGCTGCTTACGGTACGAGGCGTTGCCGATGAGGTTCATGGTGAGCTTCTTCGAGAGGTTGTAGTTGGCGTTGATGTTGGCCGTGTAGCGCTCCACCTTGCTCTTCTTGTACCAGCCCGGGTCGTTCATCAGCGAGAACGAGGCGTAGTACTGGGCCTTCTCCGTACCTGACGACAGGCTGATGGAGTGGTTGTGCTGCACGGTGTTGTTGAACAGCTCGTCGAACCAGTCGGTGTTGCGGAACTCTGCCTCGCGCAGGTAGGCCGTGCGGGCGGCCTCGGTGTTGGGCATGGCAAACTGGCCGGTGGCCTCGTCGTAGGTGTTGATGAGGCGGTACATCTTGCCGTAGACGCCGCTCTCAGAGGCGCGGTAGGTCTCAGCCATGTTCAGCCAGCCGCCCATCTCCATCTCGCGGTAGACTGACATCTGCTCCTGCGAGTTCATGATGTTGAAGTTGGCGTAGCTGGGCTTCAGGCGCATGGTGTACTCGCCCGTGTAGCTGATCTTGTTTGAGCCGGCCTTACCCTTCTTCGTGGTGACGACGATCACGCCGGCCATGGCGCGCGCACCGTAGATAGAGGTGGCCGAACCGTCCTTCAGGATCTGGAACGACTCGATGTCGTCGGAGTTCAGGCCGGCGATGGCGCTCGAAATCAGCGTCTCGGCGTCACCCTTCGACAGGTCGTCGGCGTCAACCTCGGTCACGTCCTCCATAATCACGCCGTCGACCACCCACAGGGGCTTCGACGAACCGTAGATACTGGTGGCACCGCGCACGCGGATCTTCGGGGCGGTACCGAACGTACCGCTGACGTTCTGCACCGACACACCGGCCGAGCGGCCTTCCAGCGAGCGCGAGATGTCGGCGACACCGTTCAGCTTGGCGTCCTCGGCCGAAATCTTTGTCGTCGCACCGGTAAACAGTCGGCGGTCGGTCTTCTGCATACCCGTGACCACCACCTCGTCGAGGGCCTGGCCGTCGGGGACAAGCACGATGCGCATCGTGCTCTGCGGATTCAATACTTGTGTGGTCATGCCGATGTAGCTCACGCTGAGCTTCTTGCCCTGGGGCACGGTCAGCGAGAATCGGCCGTTCACATCTGTAACGACACCGGTCTTGGCTCCTTGAACCACGACGGAGGCGCCGATGATGGGCTCGCCGTCGTCCTGTGAGACAACGGTACCGCTAACCTTAGTCTGGGCAATCACTCCTCCTAAGCACAGGAAGAAGGCTGCCAGCAACAGAGTTAGTCTTTTCTTCATAATTCTCTCTCTTTGGTTTATAAAATTAACTAAAAGTGGCACAAAGGTAGCACTTTTAAATAAAATATGCAAATAAAACTGAAAAAAACATCGCTTTGTGGCCGCTTTTGTGACACAAAGTAAGAAAATGGTCTATTCAGTTGTCCTTTTTATAACCGGTGGCGCCAGAAAACGGTGATGCCACGGGGCGCGCGTCAGGGCGTAGTTCCAGCGCTGCGGCTTGTGCTGTTCGTCGAAGTCGGCGAACTCGTCGTTGGTCGAGGCGTCCCTGTCTTCGCCCAGCAGCATGACGCGGTCGTAGATGGCCTTGCGGCTCGGGGCGTTGAAGGGGCTCTGGTTGCTGCGCATCATGCTCTCAGCGGTGGGGCGGTAGACGCCACGGGCGTAGGTGTAGCCGCCCTCGTAGACGCCGATGCTCTCGGCGGCGAACCTGCTGTCGCCGATGAACGTGCTCCACGCCACACGGCCGTCGTCGTCGGTGGTGTCGACGTTGAGCATCCAGTTGTAGTGGTGGTATTGGCCGATGAGGCTGACGACCTCGTCGGTGGCGGTGCCCTTGTCGTCGTAGCCGTACTCGTCGGCGAGCTTGGCCAGTCCGTGGCCGATGGCCTCGTGGACCAGCACCTGGCGGAATTCCTCGTCGTGGGCGTCGCCCATGAGTGTACACAGGGCGATGGCATACTGGCGGGGCTTGCCCGTGCGGGTGTCTATCAGCAGCGAGGTGACGCCGTTGTGGCGGCTGCTGTTGACGATGACCACGGCCACCGTCTGCTCTGGCTCGAAGCCGGCCACCTTCTTGGCATACTGGTTCACCTGCTTGTCGTCGAAGCTGATTTCAGTGTTGATGTCGCTCGGGACGGTGCTGAAGACGGTCGTGCAGCCCGCGCCCACGGCGTCGTTCTTGGAAACGGCGGTCACGGCGTAGACGTTGAAGTAGCTGCGCAGCGACTTGACGGGCTCCTCGCTGAAGAGGTGCTCCATGGCGCGCGCCATGACGCGGTCGTAGGTGCCGTCGGCCACGTCCTTGTCGGCAAAGCCGTCGCCCATGAGCACGAACGTAATGCCGCGGCCCGTGGTCGACTGCTGCAGCGTGGTCACGCGGCCGTCGGCGGAGTAGTCGCTCGAGGTGTAGCCGCTGTTCACGCCGGCCTGTGCGACGTACGTCGTGTCGAGCCCCATCCACTGGCCGTCGGCGGTGGCCATGCTGAGCACGAAGACGGCCGTGCGGCTGCTGTTCGAGGTGTTGGGCGCGACAATCAGTTCGCCCGTCTTGCCCGTCCATTCGGCGCGCGTGGTCCGGCTGTCCGACGGCCAGCTGATCCAGCTCTGCTCGGTATAGCGTATCTGCAGGTTGTCGCTCTGCTCGGTGTTGCTCTTGAAGCTGAGCTGAAGCCTGCCCCCGGTGTCGTCCATGTCGTAGCGCCGCTGGTCGAAGATGGCGTACTTGCCGCTCTGCACCACCGTCACCTTGCGTTGTGTGCCGCCCGAGGCGATGGTCATCGATGTCGACCGTGCGCTCTTGGTCTTGTTGGTGGCCGTCGTGGTCAGCCTGATGGTGGCGCGTCCGGCACTGCCGCTCCTGGGCGAGATGCTCACCCAGTCGGCAGGGCAGCTGGCCGTCCAGTTGCCGGCTGACTCGAAAGTGAAGTCCTTGCTCTGATTGACAACAGGATACAGTTCCACCACACTCCCCGATGAGAGTGTGATGGAACTGTTCTCGCTCTCGTCGCCGCAGCCGCCGGCCACCGTGGCCAGCACTGCCAGCAAGAGCCAATGTCTAATGAGTAAGCTACACTTCACACTTCACACTCCTCACTTCACGAGCACAACCAGATACTTGCTCGTCGACCAGAACAGTATGGGGTCGGTGATGCGCAGCACATACTGCTTGTTGGCATCGCGCTGCAGGGTGTAGGCACTTGAGGGGTGCGACGTCAGTATCTTGGCCGAGCTGGAGTAGAGCTTGATCTCCTTGTCGACGCGGATGTCAATCTTCGTGAAGTACTCCTTGTTGAAGCTCGACTGCAGCACCTTGCCGTCGACCAGTATCTGCTGCTCCTTCAGCTCGTTCTTCGTGCCGAACACAAACCAGGCCGTGTGGAGCTGCTTGTCCTGCGTGTTGATGACCTGCGTCTTCTGCGTGCTCTCCTCTGTCAGGTTCGTGATGGCCGTGTTCTGGTTGGCCACTTTCTCGTCGAGCTCCATGATGTGGACGTCCTTCTCGTCAAGCTGCTCGCGCAGCGAGATCATCTGCTTCTCGCTCTCCTCGAGCTGCTGGCTCATGCTCTCGACGAGCTTGCGCAGGGCGTCGCTCTTGACGCTGCTCTCGCGCAGCTGCTGCTTCAGCTTGTTGATGAGCTCCTTGTTCTGCTTCATCGTGCTCTGGATGAACTGGATGTTCTCGCGGATGCGCTGCTTAGAGTCGGCACCCTCGCCCTGCTGGGCCACGGCCACGCGGTTCTCGGCGGCAGAAATCTGGCGGAAGCCCTCCTCAATTTCGCCAAAGGTGCTCAGCATGTCGTTGATCTCGTTGTCCTTTTGCGCGATAATCTGGTTCAAGGAGTCTACTTTCGTGTTTGAAGCTAAGTCTACCTTAGCTGCTTTCTCATTGCAGCTGACCATGGCCAGCACGCTAATGGCTAATAAAACTAATTTCTTCATAATCTTAGTGTTATGTTTGTTCTTGTATTATTCTTTCTCACCTCTTACCTCTCACCTCTCACCTCTTACTTCTCCCTTCCGGCCACCACGATGACAAACTCGCCACGTGGCTCGTTCTCCCTGAAGTGGGCGGCGACGTCGGCCAGCGTGCCACGTACACTCTCCTCGTGAACCTTGCTGATTTCACGGCAGACGCTGACCTGACGCTCGGGACCGAAGACCTCGGCCAGCTGCTCCAACGTCTTCACTACGCGGTAGGGCGACTCGTAGAACACCATCGTGCGCTCCTCGTCGGCCAGGCTGCGCAGCTTCGTCTGGCGCCCCTTCTTCTGAGGCAGGAATCCCTCGAAGGCGAAGCGGTCGCAGGGCAGGCCGCTGCTGACCAACGCCGGCACGAACGCCGTCGCGCCGGGCAGGCACTGCACCTCGACACCTGCCTTGACGGCCTCGCGAACCAGGTAGAACCCCGGGTCGCTGATGCCCGGCGTACCGGCGTCGCTGATGAGCGCCACGTTCTCGCCGGCCTGCAGGCGGCTCACGATGCCGGCCGTCGTGCCGTGCTCGTTGAACTTATGGTGCGACAGCAGCTGGTTCTTGATGTCGAAATGCTTTAGCAGAATGCCCGACGTCCGGGTATCCTCAGCCAACACGACGTCCACCTCTTTTAATATACGGATGGCCCGCAGTGTCATGTCTTCCATATTGCCTACAGGCGTAGGAACAATATATAATATGCCCATTTCGGCTGCAAAGTTAACAAAAAATGGTAAATAATGACTCGTGCTGACATTTTTTTCACGCTTCATGCTACACTTTTCACTTTTTTTCGTAATTTTGCACTATGAACAATACTTTCAACGGAGAAATACACCGGCCGGGACGCATCGAGGTCGTCTGCGGCTCAATGTTCTCGGGTAAGACCGAGGAACTCATCCGCCGGCTGCGCCGCGCCAAGTTCGCCCGCCAGCGCGTGGAAATCTTCAAGCCCGCCATCGACGTGCGCTATTCTGAGGAGGATGTCGTCAGTCACGACCAGAACCACATTCCCTCGACGCCCATCGACTCGTCGGCAAGCATACTGCTGCTGTCGAGCAACATCGACGTCGTCGGCATCGACGAGGCGCAGTTCCTCGACGCCGGGCTGCCAGACGTCTGCAACGAGTTGGCCAACCGCGGCGTGCGCGTCATCATTGCCGGGCTCGACATGGACTTCCGGGGCGTCCCCTTCGGACCGATGCCTGCACTCTGTGCCATCGCCGACGACGTGACGAAGGTGCATGCCATCTGCGTCAGGTGTGGCGCCCTGGCCTACGTCAGCCACCGGCTCGTTGCCGGCGACCGCCGCATACTGCTCGGCGAGACCCAGGAATACGAGCCTTTGTGCCGCGAATGTTACCAAAAAGCGCTCAACGAGAAAAAATCATCCGAATAAATTTGGCCAATTCAAAAAAACATCGTACCTTTGCACCCACTTTTTGAATGAAGGCGATCCGCTAGCTCAGTTGGTAGAGCACAACACTTTTAATGTTGGGGTCTTGGGTTCGAACCCCAAGCGGATCACGCAAAGAATCCGCAAGAGTCTGCCCAGCAGTGTCTTGCGGATTCTCGTTTTGTACTATTGGCTGAGCGCTACCGTTTCCCATGCCGCTCCTGATACTGGGCGGGCGTTATGCCTTGCTGTTCCTTGAAGATGCGGTGGAAATACTCGCGGCTGCTGAATCCGCAGTAGTCGGCTACGGCCTCGCTGCTCCAGTCAGGGTGAGCCAGCAACACGCGCTTGGCCTCGTCGATGCGCAGCGCCGTTATCCAACGGCTGAACGACTCGTAGCCGTTGGCCTTCACCCATGCCGTCAGCTGATAGCGGGGGATGCCCATCTCTGACGCTGCCACGGGGCTGGTGATGCCCGCCGTGCGGTGTCCGCCCCTGGCCGTCCATTGTTCCACGGCCTTTGTCGTCTGCTGCTCTACGACCATCGCTGTCTGTCCCGTCGCTCCCTGCACGGTTTCCGCCCGTTCGTCTTTAGCCCGGCTCTCCTCGGCCTCCTGCGTCTTCTGCGGGGCGTTGCTCGTCAGGTAGTAGCAGAAGCTGTCAACCAGATAGAAGATGAAGAAATAGATGATGATGGCAATCACGAACAGCAGCCCGTCGTCCGTGGCGAAGATGACGAAGGGCACCATCAGCGCCAGCAGCATCAGTCCCACGATGCTCAGTTGCATCCAGCGCAGCATACCATCGGTGTCGCTGTCGTAGTAGTCGTTCAGCGTGCGGTGCATGGCCTGCAGTGCCGTGGTGTGGCGCCAGGAGTAGTAGGTCTGCATCGCCAGGTAGCACAGTGCGCCCGCCGCCTCGGCCCACTGCCGCTGCGGCGAGTCGCTCAGCAGCGGCTGGCCGTCGGCTATGACAGCCGCCACGAGCAGCGTCACCGCCCCGCCCCATGCCAGCGGCCCCGCCCAGCGGTCCCACCGGTTCAGCCGTCCGTGCTGTTGCAGCAGCAACACGGCGCGGGCGAAGAGGTAGGAGGCGGGGATGAGCATGGTCAGGTTGAGCATCACCGACTGCGTGACGCCCATCGCCCTGAGGTCCAGTGTCAGTTGCAGCAGGAAGTGAACGGCCAGCGTCGCCGTCGCCGTGGCCATCAGCCGGCGGGCCGTCGTCGCCACCGGCGTCTCCTGGCTCCTCTTGTGAGGCACCAGCAGCTTGAACGTGAGCAGCGTCATCAGCACCACCGCCGTAAATTGCATCGCTCCTAAAGTCAGTCTCTCCATATCGTGGGCAAAGGTATAAAAAAATGCCGACATCATGACCCAAAAGGGGCTTAAAGTGTATAAATTCGACGAATTTTCACACCTCACTCGCCGATTTTACACACCAATGCGAGAATCTTCACACCCCGCGTCGCGCCTTTTTCGTATTTTTGCGTCCGAACACGAACAACCTGCGTATGACATTTTCGCACTTCTTCTCAGAGTCGCCCCTGTGGGTCACCGTTCCCATCGTCCTCGGCTATCTCGCCGTCGCCGTCATCTTTGCCGTGCTGCTGGTACGGTTGTTCCGCAACTATTAATAATATGTATAGACAGCGCAGAGACATCCATACAGCATCATCCCCCGCACGGCACGGAACCGGGCGAGGGATGATGGCACCTGCTTATGACGTGGAAGGGCTACTTACCTGCTTCACTGACAAGCCAGCGGATGTACTCGTCGGACACGTTGTCTATCTCGTCCTTGTCGTAGATAGTAAGCAGCGTCACATCAGCATTTTCGCTTACCAGCACGGTCAGCGTCAGCACACGGGCGCCACCACTCTTGCCTTTGCCTTTCGAGCCAATGGCCATGCGAATCTTGCGCACACCTCGGCCGAGTGTCGCTCCCTGCAGAGGATTCTCCTTGAGCTCCTTACTAAAAGTGAGGTAGTCGTCCAGCAAGGACTTGTACTTCTTGGCCAGCCGCTTGAACTGACGGTCGAACTCCACAGAGGGGATAATTCTCACCGTCATACGATGCCCTCCTTTTTGAGTCCCTCAAGGAATTCTTCCTCGGTCATCATCTTGATTTCTCCGCGCTTGGCACGCTCCACCTCGTCGAGTGCTCGGTATAGCGACTCTTTCACAAACGCCTTCTGCCGGGCCGTCTTCTCATCGTCGGCCTTTGGTTCCAACAACTTTCCGGCCAGCCACTCGCGATCCTTTTTCTTCAATGCCATCCCTTGGATATACGTCCAGAGATTGTTCAACTGTAATGTCGTCATAAT
>CAMOKH010000117.1 GCA_946617675.1 uncultured Prevotellaceae bacterium
CGCTGGACGGAGCACAACTTCAAGAGCAAGGCGTGCCAGGACTGCGGCTTCGTCTACTACGCCAACCCGTCGGCCGCCACGGCAGCCTTCATCCTGAACCCGCGCAACGAGCTGCTCGTCGTGCGGCGGGGGAAGGAGCCCGCCAAGGGCACGCTCGACCTCGTCGGCGGTTTCGTCGATATGTACGAGACCATCGAGGAAGGCATGCGCCGCGAGATTAAGGAGGAGACGGGCCTGGAGGTCGGCGAGGTGACCTACCTGTTCACCGTGCCCAACCAGTATCTGTACAGCGGAATGGTCATCCACACGCTCGACGCCGATTTCCTGGTGCGCGTCGGCGCCGAGGCCAAACCAAAGGCAGCCGACGATGCCGCCGACTGCCAATGGATTCCTGTCGATGAGTTAGAGCCCGCGCGCTTCGGACTGACGTCCATCCGCCGTGCCGTCGAGCGCTTCCTGGCCGAGCGGCTCTGGGAGCGCTTTTAGGCACGGAAAAACGCGGAAGAACACGGTGAACAGTGTCTTCCGTGTTTTTCCGTGCCTAAAGAGAGTAGAATCACGGCCGCGTCTGGCCCTCGCCCTCAATCAGCCATTTGTAGGTGGTAATCTCCTCCAGGGCCATGGGGCCGCGGGGGCCGAGCTTCTGTGTCGAGATGCCAATCTCGGCACCGAGGCCGAACTGTGCGCCGTCGGTAAACGAGGTCGGCGCGTTCCAGTAGACGCAGGCCGCGTCGACGTGGGCCTGGAACTTCCTTGCGGCTACTTCGTCGCGGGTAATGATGGCCTCGCTGTGGCCTGAGCCGTAGCGGTCGATGTGTGCCAGCGCCTCGTCGAGCGAGCCGACGGTCTTCACGGCCAGCTTGTAGTCCATGAACTCCGTGCCGAAGCTCTCGTCGGTGGCGTGCTCCAGGTAGGGGTAGTGGCCGTCGAGGGCGGCGTAGGCCGGCTCGTCGGCGTAGATGATGACGTGCTTCTCGGCCATAGGCTCGACTAGACGATCTAGATCATCTAGACGATCTAGATGAACCAGGAGGCAGTCGAGGGCGTTGCAGACCGAGACGCGGCGTGTCTTGGCGTTCAGGATGATGGCCTTGCCCATCTCTAAGTCACCGTCCTTGTCGAAGTAGGTGTTCACCACGCCGGCGCCGGTCTCGATGACGGGCACGCGGGCATTGTCGCGCACGAAGTCTATCAGTCGGCGGCCGCCGCGCGGTATGCACAGGTCGATGTAGCCCACGGCCGTCAGCATCTCGGCCGTCGCCTCGTGGGTGGCGGGCAACAGCTGCACCACGTCGGGGCTGACGCCCTGCCGGCGCAGCACCTCGTGAATGATCGCCACCCCTTCCTCGTTTGAAGCGACGGCGTCGCGCCCACCCTTCAGCACGCAGGCGTTGCCGCTCTTGAAGCAGAGCGAGAAGACGTCGTAGGTGACGTTGGGCCGGGCCTCGTAGATCATGCCGATGACGCCGAAGGGCACCGACACGCGGCACAGGCGCAGGCCGTTGGGCAGCGTCTTCTGCTTGGTGACGTGGCCCAGCGGTGTGGGCAGCGCGGCCACGTTGCGCATGTCGGCGGCGATGTCGGCCAGGCGCTTCTCGGTCAGCTGCAGACGGTCGTAGAGCGGGTTCTGGCAGTCCATCTTGGCCAGGTCGTCGGCGTTGGCAGCGAGAATACGGTCTTGGTTGGCGACGATGGCGTCGGCCACGGCCAGCAGCACGTCGCTCCGCTGCTGGTCGGTGAGCAGAGCCAGCCCGCGGCTGGCCTGCTTGGCTTTTATGAATTGCTCGTTCATGGTGTTATCGTTTGTTTAGTGCGTGCAAAGTTACGAATAAGTGGGCTAACCGCCAAGCTTTTTTGCGCTTTTTTTGCTGGCGTCGTCGCTAACGGAAGACGCCGAAGCCCACGAAGCTGATGCGCACCACGTCGGCCGAGTCGCAGCTGAGGGCGAAGGCGCCCTCGGTGTTGCTGATATCGTGAGCCAGTGTTTCATTCAGGGATAGTTTTGGTATTCGCTCTCGCGCAGGGTCTTGTCGCTCAGCCTGAGCGGCACGCAGCGCAGCGAGCAGTCGGGCATGTCGTCAGGCGTTGGTGCGGCCGTGTATGAGCCGTGGGCGCGATAGGGGCGCCGGTTGTAGCTGAAGTTGAGCGAGAAGAAGAACGACGTTGGCGCCTGCTGGTCGAACCGGTAGCTCAGGTTGGTGCACGCCACGGGCGTGCGCTTCATGTTGCCCCGGCGCGTCAGGTAGGCGGCGGTCAGTGTCAGCGTGCGCTCGCCGTCGCCCTTGCAGGTCAGGCGGAGGTTCAGGAACGTCGAGTCGCTGAGAGCCGCCTGCAGGCTGACGGTCTGGCCGCTGGCCATGGCCGACATCAGTACACAGACTATCGTTAATAGTACTTGCTTCATAGTTCACCTCTCATCTCTCCTCTCCGAGACCACCGGCAGGCCGTTGGCCGTGATGCCCTCGGCCGACACCTTCAGCGTCTGGCTGAAGCCATTGTTAAAGAACTCTATGTGGGCGCGGCCCTGCCGGTCGGTCGTCACCTGCGGGTTCCAGTAGACGGTGCGGCGGTAGTCGGTCTCCTCAGGCTCGGGATCCCAGTCGTAGTTGGGCGCGTAGAACTCGGCGGGCTGCGTCAGTCCCTGGAAGTTGATGCGGAACCCCATGAAGTCGGGCAACGGGTGGGCGTCGCTGATCACGCTGTCGGTGACGAAGTTGAAGATGCTGGTCAGCGGGCGGGCGTCGTTGGTGGAGCTGCCGTCGTCGAAGGAGAAGACCGTCTCGTTGTAGCGGCCCCGCTGGTGGGTCAGGCGGCGGTTGTCGGTGTCGGCATAGAGGCGCAGCTCCTTGAAGTTCTCCTTGATGGGGAAGAACCGCAGCCCCGGCGGCAGATAGTCCTTCGAGCCGGTAGACGTGGTGTAGAGGGGCATGTCGCCTTCGATGCCGGCATTGACGTAGGTGTTGTTCATGCCGTCGAGTCCGAAGATGTAGAGTATCTCGTTCAGGTTGGCGTAGTTCACATTCTGGTCAAGACGGTTGACTTGATGGTCCGTGGTGCGGTTGGCGTAGTTGTAGTTATGCTCTACCGGCATACCTGAAGCGTATGGGTTCGGATGGCGCGGGCCGAAGTCCTGAATGTCGCCGTAGATGTTGGAGAGCCAGGCCATGACGTCCTTGACATCCATCACGCAGACGGGGCTGACGTCGCGGAAGTTGCTCCACTTGCGGCTCTTCTTCTTGAGCACTTCGGGGGTGACGTAGGTCTGGCTGACGGGGTCGTAGTAGATGAGCTTGCCCGTCATGTCCTTGGGCGCGGCCATAAAGCCGTAGCGGAACATGTCGCGGTCGATGGGGTCGACGAGGGCTGCCGTCTCGTAGTAGTCGTAGTTTTTAGGCAACGGCGAGTATTGGTTTAGCGGCTCTATGCGCTTGCCCACCAGATAGGCCGGGCGCTTGATGGTGTTCCAGCGGAAGTTGTGGCCGTTGACGCCGCCCCTCATGAGGCCTAACTGCTCGATGCTCTCCTTGTTGAGCATCAGCGCGATGCGCCCCTTGCCCCAGAAGGGCGTCATGTTCAGGCGGAAGTGGCCCGTGGTGTCGACCTTGGCCTCGGCGGTCATGATGAGCAGCGGCTTGCCACCCTCATGGTAGGCGTCGGCCGGGTACATCCAGTCGTCCAGTGAGTTGTCGCGGTAGGGCAGGGTGTCGCCGTTGATATACATCTCGGAGTACACCCAGTAGGGATTGTTCGGCTGCTGCTTCCAGAAGATGCGCTGCTCGTAGTCGTTGTCGTCCCACACACGGCCGGCGAAGGTCAGGCCGCGCTCGATGTCAAGCATGGGCTCGAACTTGCTGCCGCTCATCATCTGCTCGTAGTCGTAGCGTGTCCAGCCCTGCACCATGAGCAGCATGTCGAGGGCCTGTCGCCGTTCGTTGTCGTCGGCCTCGAAGTAGTATTCGGGGTGGGGGATGAAGCCCTTCACCTCGGAAGCCAGCAGCAGGTAGCTCAGCACGTTGCCGTCGTCGTAGGTCTCCTCGCGGGTGTAGCCGTCGGTGACGGCGATGGAGAAGTCGAGGGCTTTCTCTACGGGCCGGCCGGCAGTGTCAGTCAGTTGGTAGTCGAGGGCGACTTTCTGGTAGGGGGCAAGCCCACCTCCGGCTCCTCCAGAAGGGAGGGGAGTCAGCTTGTAGCCGTCCATGTCGTGGTTGTTGACGAACACTAGGCGCTGGGCTATCGTCTTGCCCTCGTCGGTGAACAGCGTCACCACGTTGACGCCCGTCTGCAGCGAGTGCTTGTCGACGAGGGCTATGGACTTCAGGTCATCCTGCAGGTCAACGGTATTGTAATAATAAGTGCGGCCGCGCGACGTGATGCTCAGCCCTAACAGTTGGCCGTCGGTCTTGGCATTGCGGGCGGCGATGACCTTCAGCTGGTCGCCGCTGTGGAAGACGTTGAGCGAGAACCCGCGCCGCTTGGGACGGGGCAAGTCGAAGCTGTAGTCGCGGCCCTGGTAGGTGAGGCGCAGCTCGAGCCCCTTCGTCAGTTCCTCGGCGTCGAGGGAGTCGGGCGTGACGGAGAAGACGCCGCGCCCGGCGTAGTCGGTCTTGAAGTAGCCGATGCTGTCGCCCCGGCGGTAGAGGGCGCCGGCCACGTTCAGCGTGCGCCCCTCGGCGTTATGGGCCTGGAAGGCCACGCGCCCCGGCACGTCGCGCACCAGATTGCCGCCTTCGGGGTAGAAGTCGAGCTTCAGCCGGTCCTTGATGGGGGCGAGCATCGTGGCCGTGGCCTTGGGCAGACGGGGCATGCGCCGTTTGGAGTACTCGCCCCGCTCTACCCGCTCGTAGATGGGGAACACGCGGCTGAAGATGCCGGCGTTGCCCTTGACGTAGCGCTGTATGCGCGTCCCCCACTGGCGCTGGGCTTCCTTGGAGTGCATGCGCCACCAGCCGTGCTCGTCGCCTGTGGTGAAGTTGAGCATCCAGGCCGTGTAAGCGCGCACCTCGTAGAAGCCGGCGTTCAGCGTGTCTTTCAGCTCGAACGAGCCGTTGGCCTGGCCGTTCTTGATCATCAGTTTCTGCGTCTCAATGGGATAGCCGATGGGGTTGAGCAGCTCGACGTATAGAATGCGGCTCAGGTCGGTGTGGTGCAGGTTGTCGTCGCGCACGACGTAGGCCTTGTACCAGATGCTCTCACCTTTGTAGTAGGAGGTGTTGTCGAAGTGCAGGTAGACGCGCTCCGTGGGGAACTGCCGGGTGAAGCGCTCGAAGTTCTCCTGCCGTTCGTACAGCAGCGAGTCAACGTCGGCAGCCGTAGCCGGCGTCAGGCATGCGAGCCAGGTAAGCAGTGTTAGGAAGGTCAGTCTCATAGTTCTCATTGCTTTGGGTTTTCGGCTGCAAAGTTACGGCTTTTTTGCCTTGCCGCCGCGCTTTTTACTTCACAAAAACTTCACAAATGGCCCATTCCATCGGTAATTTCCTTCACAAGCACTTCACACCTGCGGGAAGAGCCTGACAAACTGGTTCAGATCGTCGGCCGAGCCCTCTTTCCCGAAGATTTTCTGGTAGAGGCGCTTGCGCAGGTTAGTGATGGCCTGCTGGGTCTTACACTGTATGGCGGCTATCTGCTGGTTGGTAAACTCCAACTTCAGCAGTTGGCAGACCTGTAGCTCCTGGGGCTTGATGGCGGGGTAGAAGGTGGTGAGCTTCGAGGTGAAGCCGTCGGTCTGGCTGTCCAGGTATTGCTGCAAGTCCTGCCATTGTTCAGCGTTGATGCTCTCGTTCATCAGAATCTGGCGATACAGCTGCGTGTTGTGGAACTCCTCTATCAGTTTCTCCTGTCGGTTTCGGGCCCGGCTGACGCTGGCCTGGCGTTCTTCTTCGTGGTGACGCTTGAGGCGGGCGATGCGTTCGCGGACAAAGATGGTGAGCACGGCGCCTGTCAGGATGACACCGATAATGATGGCTGCCAATATACGGTAAAGGCGGCTGTTCTCGCGCTCTACGGTCAGCTGGTCGGTCTGCGAACTGACGAGGCTGGCATTCTCCTGCTGCATCACGAGTTTGGCCGAGTCAACCAGGGCGGCGCACTCCAAGGCGTAGCCGTATGCCTGCTCCCAGTTGTCGTCGTCGGCGGTCAGCTCGCTCAGGTACATCGCTGCCGAGGCGCGGCTGCTGACGTTGTCAGTCTCTAAACAGCGTCGGAAGTAATAGGTGGCGGAGTCCTGCTGCCCTTGCTCGGCGTAGAACTTGCCCGCTACTAAGCAGAGGGGGCCCGACGTGCGGCCGACGGGCAGGCTGCGCACCAGCTGGCGTGCGGCACCGGCGCGCCCGGCGTCCATCAGCAGGGAAATGTATTCGGGGTAGACATACTGGACGAGACTGTCGGCACGTGCGGCCGTCAGCAGACTGTCGGCGCGGGCAAAGTATTGCAGGGCCCGCTCGGGCCGCTGCCTCATGCGCCAGAGACGGCCGAGGTCGCGCTGGGCAAGTACCATCAGCTGAACGTCGCCCAGCTGGGCGGCCCGCTGCCAGGCCTGTTCGAAGTAGCCGAGAGCCTGCTGCTGGTCGCTGTGGTTCATGGAGAGATGGCCCAGCTGGCTCAGGGCCTTGGCGACGTAAGTAGCGTCGTCGTCGGCCTCGACGGCCAACAGGTACTCCCTCATGGCTTCGGCCGACTGGCTCTGTTGGGCCAGGGCGTGCCCTCGTTGGTAGTGCGACTGCGAGGAGTCGGCGGCTGTGCATCCCGCCAACAACAGTGCTATACCTATTATATAGAATAAGGCGCGTCCCATCAGAGTCGGACTAAGCAGTGACGAACTCCGTGTGGGGCGTGTCGGCGGGGTGCTCTACCAGGGCGGTCAGGATGTCGTCGCGCTCGCCGTTGGCAATGATGACGCGAATGCCAGCGCGCTGCACGCGGGTAGCCGTGGTGTACTTGGAGTGCATGCCGCCGCGGCCGAAAGCGCTCTTCTCGGGCTGGATGTAGTCTGAGAGGTCGCGGTCGGGGGCCACCTCGCTGATGAGCTCCGACTGCGGGTCGTCGGGGTGGCCGGTGTAGATGCCGTCGATGTTCGAGAGCAAGATGAGCGTGTCGGCCTGCATCATCTGGGCGATGAGGCCCGAGAGCTCGTCGTTGTCGGTGAACATCAGCTCGGTGACCGAGACCGTGTCGTTCTCGTTGACGATGGGCAGCACGTCGTTCTCGAGCATCACCCGCATGCAGGCCTGCTGGTTCTGGTACTGCTCGCCGGGCTCGAAGTTCTCCTTCATCGTGAGCACCTGGCCCACGTGGACGCCGTACTCACGGAAGAGGTCGTAATAAAGGCCCACGAGCTTCACCTGGCCGACGGCCGAGAAGAGCTGACGCTGCTCGACGCTGTCGAGCGAGTGGTCGACGGTCAGCTCGCGCCGCCCGCAGGCGACGGCTCCCGACGACACCAGTATCACCTCGATGCCCTGCCGCCGCAGCCACGCTATCTGGTCGACGAGTGCCGACACGCGCGTCACGTCGAGCTTGCCGTCCTGGCGCGTCAGCACGTTGGAGCCTACTTTGATGACTATTCTGTGTTTCATTTCTTCTTACAGGTTCTTTCTTATCAACTCGGCCACGTCGCCGGCCCAGGCGGCATCGTAGCCGACGCTGATGCGGCGGCAGCCGTCGGTGGCGGTGGCTATGACGACCTGGTATTCGCCGGGGGCGTAGGGCGTGCCGCTGTTGTTGAAGGTGACGTCGGTGATGTCGGCCTTCGCCATGCGGCGGCCTTCGACGATGAGGAAGTCTGCGTAGACGAGTATCACCCCTAAGGCCTCGTTGGCGCGCGTGGCGTTGACGAGTATCACGTTGTCGGGCTCGCCGTAGCGGGCCGTCAGTTCGTCGACGGTCTGCTCATAGGGCTTGGCGGCGTCGGCGGTGCGGCGTCGGCGGTAGTACTCGTTGAGCATGGCCGCTATCAGCAAGAGCGCGCTCAGCGGCAGAAGAGCCGGATTCATATAGACGGCATAGAGCACCAGCAAGGCCACCGCAATGACACCAAGGACAATACTTCGCTTTATCGTCTTCACTTCTCACTCTTCACTTCTCACTTATTTCCCCGCGTCTTTCTGGCGGATTTCCACGCGGCGGATTTTGCCGCTGATGGTCTTCGGCAGTTCGTCGACGAACTCGACGATGCGCGGATATTTATAAGGTGCGGTTACCTTCTTGACGTGCTGCTGCAGCTCCTTCACCAGCTCGTCGCCAGCCTTCGACTTCCACTCCTTGCCGAGCACGACGGTGGCCTTGACCACCATGCCGCGGATGTCGTCGGGAACGCCGGTGATGGCGCACTCCACGACGGCGGGGTGAGTCATCAGCGCACTCTCCACCTCGAACGGGCCGATGCGGTAGCCGCTGGACTTGATGACGTCGTCGATGCGGCCCTCAAACCAATAGTAGCCGTCCTCGTCGCGCCAGGCCATGTCGCCCGTATGGTAGTAGCCGTCGTGCCAAGCCTCGCGCGTCTTTTCCTCGTCGCGGTAGTACTCCTTGAACAGTCCGATGGGCTTCTTGTCGCCTACGCGGACCACAATCTCACCCTTTTCACCATCCTCGCATGAGGTGCCGTCGGCACGCATCAGGTCGATGTCGTACTGCGCGTTGGGAATGCCCATCGAGCCGGGCTTCGGCGTCATCCAGGGGAAGGTGCCCAGCGTCATGGTGGTCTCAGTCTGTCCGAAGCCTTCCATCATTTGGATGCCGGTTTTCTCCTTGAACTTATCGAACACGGCGGGGTTCAGGGCCTCGCCGGCTGTGGTGCAGTATTCGAGCGACGACAGGTCGTACTTCGACAGGTCCTCGCGAATCATGAAGCGGTAGATGGTCGGCGGGGCGCAGAAGCTCGTCACGTGGTATTTCTCCATCTGGCGCAGCAGTGTGTCGGCGTTGAACTTCTCGTGGTCGAACACGAAGACCGTCGCGCCGGCGAACCATTGTCCGTAGAACTTGCCCCAGACGGCCTTGCCCCAGCCCGTGTCGGCCACGGTGAGGTGGAGCGAGCCCTCGTGCAGGTTGTGCCAGAAGACGCCCGTCGTCAGGTGGCCCATAGCGTAGAGGTAGTCGTGGGCCACCATCTTCGGCTCGCCGCTGGTTCCGCTGGTGAAGTACATCAGCATCGTGTCGTCGTTGGTATTGACGAAGGCAGGGCGCTGGAACTTCGGTGCCTGCTGAATCTCCGTCTGGTAGTCGTGGAAGCCTTCGGGGATGGGCTTGCCGTGATCGGTAATGGTGATGTATTGCTTGACCGTCGGACTGTCGTCCTTGGCGGCCTGTATCTGGCTGACCACGTAGGGGTCGTCGACGCAGATGATGGCCTTCACCGAGGCGCGGGTGTTGCGGTAAATAATGTCTTTCTTCGTCAGCATGTGGGTGGCCGGGATGACGATGGCGCCAATCTTGCACAGGGCGAGCATCACTACCCACCACTCATAGCGGCGCTTCAGGATGAGCATCACGGGGTCGTTCTTGCCGATGCCGAGCGACATCAGGTAAGACGCCGCCTGGTCCGACTGCTCCTTCAGCTCTGCAAACGTCGTGCGTATCTCCTCGCCCTGGTCGTTGGTCCACAGCAGGGCCAGCCCGTCGGGCTTTTCCTTGGCCCACTCGTCCATCACGTCGTAGGCGAAGTTGAAGTTCTCGGGAATGATGAACTCCAGGTGCTTGTTGTAATCCTCAACAGACGTGAACGACGTCTGCTTCAAAAATCTTTCTACCATATTTGTCTAGTTTATTCTACTGTGAATGCTAAGAATCTGACCGCCTTGTCGCCGACTGCCAGCATGCCGTGGGGCTTCGTCGCGTCGAAATAGATGCTGTCGCCCTCGTCGAGCACGATGGTCTTGCCGCCGATGTAGAGCTCCATCTGTCCCTCAAGCACGAGGTTGAACTCCTGACCGGGATGCGAGTTCTTATAGATGGTACGTGCACCGGGCTTCGGCTCGACGGTCACGATGAATACATCGGCCTTGTGGTTCACGAAGCCGCCGACCAGCGACTGGTACTTGTAGGCCTTCGTGCGCTCTATCGACATGCCCTGTCCCTTGCGCGTCACGTAGTACGACTTCATGTGGGGCGACTCGGCGAATATCAGCTCCTCTGTCGACACGCCGTACTTCTTGGCAATCTTCATCAGGTTCGAGATGGTGATGTCCAGCTCGCCACTCTCTATCTTTTCATACTTCTCAGCTGAGATGCCGATGGTCTCGGCCATCTCGCTCACCGGAATGTCGAGCACGTCGCGCAGTCCACGCAGCCGCTCGCCTATCTGTTTCAGTTGTTCGTCCATATCTGTGTTTCTTAATGTTTGTCTTTCTATGCTGCGATATCATCGCAGTCCCGCCTTCAGCCCGCGTATCACGCTCGACGTGAAGCCGGCATGCTCCATCTCGTTCAGGCCCTTGATGGTCACGCCGCCAGGCGTCGTCACCAGGTCGATGGCTGCCTCAGGGTGCAGACCGCTGGCTTCGAGCAGCTCCACGGCCCCCTTCATCGTCTGCATCACAATCTTCTTGGCGTCGTCGGCCTTGAAGCCCAGCTCCACGCCGCCCTCGCTGGCAGCACGGATATAGCGCATGGCGTAGGCAATGCCGCAGGAGGCCAGCGTCGTGCCAGCCGCCAGGTGTGCCTCGTCGGTAATGAGCGTCGTGCCCATCTCGCCGAATATCCGCTCCACCAGTTCTGTATGCTGCTGTACTACAGCAGCACACGGGACGATGAACGTCATCGAGGCCATCTCGGCAATCGCGATGTTGGGAATGACTAAGAACAGCGGCGGGCACTGCTCGCCCAACCACTCCTTGATGCTCTCCGACTTCACGCCGGCGGCAATCACGATGAGAATCTGCCGCTTCGGGTCAAGCTCGGGCTTGATGTCGGTCAGTACGCGCTCCACGAGCCAGGGCTTGACCACCACGCACACCACGTCGGCCGTCTCGGCGGCCAGTTTGTTGTCGGTCGTCACGCAGACGCCCATCTTCTCAAACTTGTCGAGCACGGCGGCCGACGGGTCGCTGACGGTGATGTCCTCGTTCTTGAACATCTGGCCCTTGATGAGGCCCTCGACGGTGGCACCACCCATGGCGCCAGCGCCTATCATTGCTATCTTCATATTCTAATCTTCTTCTGGTTTTACTCTTATCAGTCTCTCGATGAAGTCGTCGGCCTCGGCCTTCGTCAGGCACAGCGGCGGCAGCAGGCGCAGGATGTTCTGCCCGGCACAGCCCGTGAAGCAGTACTCGTGCTTGATGAGCGGCTTGCGCACCATGGCGTGGGGCATGTCGAGCTCGATGCCAATCATCAGTCCGCGGCCGCGCACCTCCTTGATGTGCGAGCTGCCGATGCCCCGGATGCCCTCCATCAGGTAGTCGCCCACCTGGCGGGCGTTCTCTACCAGGCCCTCGTCCTCGAATACGTCGAGCACGGCCAGGGCGGCTGCGCAGGCTAAGTGGTTGCCGCCGAACGTTGTGCCGAGTTGTCCGTAGACCGGCTCAAACTCCGGCGAAATCAGCACACCGCCCATCGGGAATCCGTTGGCAATGCCCTTGGCCACGGTGATGATATCGGGCTTGATGCCAAGCCACTGGTGGGCAAAGAACTTTCCGCTCCGGCCGTAGCCGCATTGTATCTCGTCGCAGATGAGCACCGCACCGTAGCGCTTGCAGGCATAGGCCAGCCCCTGGGCAAACTCCGGCGTGGCCATCTGAATGCCGCCCACGCCCTGGATGCACTCCAGGATGACGGCAGCCACACCACCCTTCGACAGTTCGCGGACCCATGGCTCCAGGTCGTTCAGCGGCAGGAACCTTGCGTGGTGGTTGTCGTTGATGGGCGCCACAATCTTCGGGTTGTTGGTCACCTCGACAGCCAGCGACGTGCGGCCGTGGAAAGCCTTCTCGCAGCTGAGCACGCGGGTGTTGCCCGTCTTGAACGATGCGAGTTTCAGGGCGTTCTCGTTGGCCTCGGCGCCGCTGTTTATCAGAAACAGCTGGTAGTCGTCGTAGCCGCTGACCTTGCCCAGCCTTTCGGCCAGCTCCACCTGCAGCTTGTTGATGACGGAGTTCGAGTAGAACCCGAGCTTCTGCAGCTGCTCAGTCACCTTCTTGATATAGTGCGGGTGAGAGTGGCCTATCGAGATAACGGCGTGACCGCCGTAAAGGTCCAGATACTCCTGGCCCTTGTCGTCCCAAACCTTACAACCCTTGCCCTTTACGATGTTCACGTCAAAGAGCGGATATACGTCGAATAGTTTCATGTTCCTTTTCTTTTAATCGCCTGCAAAGTTACGGTAAAATTCTGACAATCCGGCACTTTTGCCCGTCTTTTTACATAAAATGTATTTTATGACTGCATAAATGCATGGAGATAGCATAATCTTTCATTTCTTCCAGCTGCCGATAGTGTGGCACATCATGGGGGAAAAAGGTAGGGGTTACGGGGAGAAAACCCAAGGGTTGCAGGGAGAAAACCGGCAGCTTCGCCGTACTTGCCTACAGCTACTTATATGCCGACCCCAAGCCCCGCATATACGGAGCCTGGGGTCGGCATATAAGGAACTTAGGGTCGGTACCTATTTTTGTTCTGTCGTAGCTTTCTTTCTAAGGGAGTAGATGTACGACTTGCCGTTTTTTGCCCTCAGCAGGCGTGCATCCTCGCCTTTCGTGAGGCTGTCGAGAAACTTCTGGGCAGAGTCGCGCTTCAGGCCGCTGTAGTACATGAAAGTGCTGACCGACGTGTAGCCCAACGACAGACTCTTGCGCAGCGCCTCCTCCATAGCCTTCGGGTCGTACATCTGACTGTTGCCCACCGCACCGCTCTTCTTGCGGAATCCCTCATAGTTGTGGCCTGCCTTGCTGACAAGTTCCTTCGAGGGTGTGAACTCCACGCCGTTGTACATGATGTCGCGTCCCGTCACCTTGTCGGGGTCGCTATGCTCGCCAACGAGCTTCAGCTTCATCGACAGCGAGCCGATAGGCGTCTCCACACGGTAGCCCTGCGACAACCAGTTGCCCGCTACGTCGAGGAAAACGTTGAACAGCCGCTCCATCTCGCCCTTCTGCATCCCGCGGTATTCGGCGCAGAAGACGTCCAGCTGCTTCAACGTCTTCTTCCGTCCTGAAGCAGGGCGGGCATAGAGCAGCGGCTTGCCCTCCTCGTCCCGCTTAGGACTCGGGTGCAGCTCAAATTCTATTCCGTTGGTCTTGCGTGGCATAATGATGGTTTTGAATTCTGTAAATTCTTATTTCAGCGCTTTCTCTATGGCCTCCTTAAAGGGGTCAAGACCGGAGAAGCCAATCTTTTTGAAGGTCTGGTTGCCCTCTTCGTCGTAGATGGCGTATGTGGGGATGCCCTCCGACTCGTACTTGTTAAGGATGTAGTCGTACTGTTCCTTTGTCAGGTAGTAGTGGTCGCCATCGATGTCCTTGATCATCTCCTGCCAAGTCTTCAGCGGCGATGAGGGCGAGGTGATGTAGACAAACTGGACGTTCTTGCCCTTCAGTTCCTGCTTCCACGGCTTCATGGCCTCATGGCCTGCACGGCAGGGGCCGCACCACGTGGCCCAGATGTCGATGAGCACCACTTTGCCCTTATACTTGTCGAGGATGGTCTGCAGGATGTTCTCCGGAGCCACGTCGTCGAGCTTCTGATAAAAGACGCTCTCCTGACTGGCCAACTCGTCGGCAATGCGCTTCTGCTCGGCCTGATACTCCAGGATGACGTTCTTGCAGTCCTCGTGCTTCATGACGTCAAGAAGGAGGTTTAGCATGGCCGGATTATCGGAACTCATAGTGGACTGTATGCATCTAAGCTCGTTGTTATAGACATTCTTCTCAGCGGCTTTTTTGTCGAATATGCTCAGTGGGGCATCCCAGAACTCCTGGCTGCAGGGCGATGTTGGCTCATTCAGGTATTTCCACGAGTAGGCCTCTTCCTCCTCCGAAAGCGGGAGCAGGTCCTTGTTCTTCTCCATATTCTCAAAGAGGTCGCGTTGAGACCAGACCACCCTTCCGTCTTCGTCCACATAATAACAGCTATACGTGAATGCGAACTGGCGCGTCCATTTCACGTAGTTCGACTCTGCCATCATGCACAGCAGGTCCTGGGCTGCTGTGGTGTATTTCGATTTCTTGATAGTGGCCACGCGCTGGTCGAAGATGTCCTGCAGGCAATGCAGGCGCTCTTCCTTCGTCTTGCACTCCTTGACCTTCAGGAATACCTTGTCATCATTACCGACGAGATCGACGGCTTCGTTGGCTTTTTTCGCATTCACCAGATCCATGTTGGTCTTGGCCATATAGCCCTTGAAGGCTACGAACGGCTTGTTGTCGCTACAGATCTTCATGAGAATCGCCGTTTCCTGTCCTGGGGCGATGACGATGTTGCCGAAAGCCAATCCACGCACGCCGACAGTCACCTCGCGCGTCAGCCGTAGGGGAACCTCTATCTTCACCGTGCCATCATTGGCAAAGCGGAAGGTCTTGTCGAAACGTTCCTTCGAGCCTAACGGTATAAAGGTGCCCACAAAGAAATCCAAATCCATGCCTGGCTTATAGCCCAGCATCTTCACCTTGATGGTGGCCACACCTTTATTGATCTTGGCGACGGGCAGCGTCTCGTCCTTGGCGTATTTCACGTTCTTCCAGTCGGCGGGAATCTCCAACTTCTTCTTCGTCTTGCTCTTGCAGATGTTAAAGAATCGGAAGGCACCGTCGAAATCGCCCTCCGAGAAGTCCAACTCCTTTGTGTCCAGAGGCACGGGCTTGAAGTGGAGCGCCAGATGGGCCATACCGCTTTCAGGCATCCAGAAGAGAGAGTCGGGGGTGAGGTCCGATTCCTTCTCGTTGGTCTTGGCACCACCCGTAAAGGCGTACTTCTTGCCGTCGGGCGTCTGCACGAACGACTCCTTGGCAAAGCGAATCCAGCTACCCGGACGGTAGTTGGCCAGGATGTGCAGCACCGTTTCCGTCTGCTTCAGCTCTACCTTGTTGATGACGAACTCAGAGTTATACGCTCCCATAAAGGCCGATGGCTCGTCCCAAACAACCTCTTTCTTCTGCGCCTGTCCTGCAATTGCTACGAGGGCCAGCAGGGCTGCAATGATGGTTTGTTTCATATTGTTTCTGTTCTTCTTTTTCCTGATTTGCTGCAAAGTTACTACTTTTTCGCCGATAATGGTCCTGTGGGCAGCATTTTTCACATTCTATAAGCTGTTTTCTCATCATTCTCCTCCCAAAGTTGTGTGTTATTGGGAACTTTTCGTATAAAGGTGTGGCTGGACAATAACCTCATTCTGCACAGGAAGATTGTGTTTTGATTCAAAGAAAAAGCCCAGCATGGTTGCCGGGCTTTTCCTTGTTGTATTGTTTAGAATGCTGAGGCTTTTAGCCTGAGTCCTGCCGCCTCGTCGATGCCAAACATGAGGTTCATGTTCTGCACGGCCTGACCGACGGCTCCCTTCAGGAGGTTGTCGATACACGAGGTGACAAGCAGCTTGTTGTCGAAGGCATCGATATGCACCAGACACTTGTTGGTGTTCACCACCTGCTTCAGGTCTATCGGTTTGTCGCTGTAATGGGTGAAGGCGGCATCGGCGTAGAAGTCCTTGTAAGCCTGGATGACCTCGTCGACAGGAGCCTTCGTGCGGATGACCTCCGTGCAGAAGATGCCACGGGCGAAGTCGCCGCGATAGGGGATGAAGTCGATGTCTACGTCCAGATGGCCTTGCACCTGAGCCAAGCTCTGCCGGATTTCGGCCAGGTGCTGGTGAGTGAACGGCTTGTAGATGCTCAGGTTGTTGTTGCGCCACGAGAAGTGGGTGGTGGCACCGGGCTTCTGGCCGGCACCCGTGGAGCCTGTGATGGCGTTCACGCTGACGTCGTACTTCAGCAGGTTCAGATTGGCGGCGGGCAGCAGTCCGAGCTGTATGCAGGTGGCAAAGCAGCCGGGATTAGCCACGTGCTGTGCCTTCTGGATCTCTGCCTTGTTAATCTCGGGCAGCCCGTAGACGTAGTCGTGGTCGCCCTTGATGCGGAAGTCCTGGGCCAGGTCGATAATCTTCACGCCTTCGGGTATCGTATGCTCCTTGAGAAACGCCTCGCTCTTGCCGTGACCGAAACAGAAGAACACGACGTCGACATCCTCGAAGGGCATCGCGTCGGTAAAGCGCAGGTCGGTGTCCCCGACCAGTCCCTCATGCACGTCGCTCACCAGATTCCCCGCGTTGCTCTCTGAGTTGGCAAAGACAATCTCTGCCTCGGGGTGGTTCAGCAGCAGGCGAATGAGTTCGCCGCCCGTATAGCCGGCGGCACCAAGGACTCCCACCCTAATAGCAGACCCCCCCCCCTGCCCCCCCC